>AP025179.1:4800000-5109290 GCA_021654635.1 Mycobacterium kiyosense | reverse complement strand
GGGTCCTGACCGTAGGGACCGCCGGGAGGCACCGTCATATCTCAACCACTCTCACTTCTCGTCGGCCGCCCCGTCGGGCGGCAACGCAACCGCGTCAGCGCAATTATGCGGGTGGGCTGGATGCGATGCTAGTTCTCGTCGGTCGTCTCGACCTTGGCCATCGCCAGAACATCCAGGCGGCGGTCGAGTTCCTCGATCGAGAGCTTGTCCCCGATCAGGCCGCGGTCGATGACGGTCTGGCGAATCGTCTTGCGCTCTTTGAGGGCTTGTTTGGCCACCGCGGCGGCTTCTTCGTAACCGATCGCCGAGTTCAGCGGCGTCACGATGGACGGCGACGACTCGGCGAGCTCACGCAGGTGCTCGACGTTGGCCTTGAGTCCCACGATGCAGCGCTCGGCGAACAGCTTTGACACGTTGGTCAGCAGCTTGAACGATTCGAGCAGGTTGCGGGCCATCATCGGGATGTAGACGTTGAGTTCGAACGCGCCGGAGAGCCCGCCGACGGCGACTGCGGCGTCGTTGCCGATCACCTGCGCGGCGACCTGGGTGACCGCTTCCGGCAGAACGGGATTCACCTTGCCCGGCATGATCGAGCTGCCCGGTTGCAGGTCGGGCAGCTGAATCTCGGCCAGGCCGGTCAGCGGGCCCGACCCCATCCAGCGGATGTCGTTGGCGATCTTGGTCAGTGACACCGCGATGGTGCGCAACGCTCCGGACGCCTCGACCAGTCCGTCGCGGGTCGCTTGTGCTTCGAAAGAGTTTGTGGCCGTGCGTAATTCGGATAGCCCGGTCTGCTCAACCAGTACCGCGACCACCCGGACGCCGAAACCGTCGGGGGCATTGAGGCCGGTGCCGACGGCGGTGCCGCCGATGGCCAGTTCACCGAGGCGGGGCAGCGACGCGCGCACCCTTTCGATGCCGGCCTCGATCTGGCGGGCGTAGCCGCTGAACTCCTGGCCCAGTGTCACCGGCACGGCATCCATCAGGTGGGTGCGTCCCGACTTGACCACCGTCTGCCACTCGAGTGCCTTGTCCGCCAACGCGCCCTGCAGAATCTCCAGCGCCGGAATCAGGTGACTCACCGCGGCTTCGGTGGCCGCGATGTGGGTGGCAGTCGGGAACGTGTCGTTGGACGACTGCGACATGTTGACGTCGTCGTTGGGGTGCACGGTGACCCCGTTGGCGGCCGCGATGGACGCAATCACCTCGTTGGTGTTCATGTTCGAGCTGGTGCCCGAGCCGGTTTGGAAGACGTCGATGGGGAACTGGTCGTCGTGGCGGCCGTCGGCGATCTCGGCGGCCGCGGCGATGATCGCGTCGGCCTTCTCCGGCGCCAGCAGTCCGAGGTCCTTATTGACCTGCGCGCAGGCGCCCTTGAGCAGGCCCAGCGCCCGGATCTGGGTGCGCTCCAGGCCCCGCCCGGAGATCGGGAAGTTCTCCACCGCACGCTGGGTTTGGGCGCGCCACAACGCTTTTGCCGGTACCCGCACCTCGCCCATGGTGTCGTGCTCGATGCGGTATTCGCCTTCTTCGGCCATAGCTCTGGGGTTTCCTTAGCTTGTCGGGGGTTACGGCAGGGGGTAGGCGGCGTTGGTGTCGCCGGTGAAGTCGATCGCCGAGTATTCGTTGAGCTTGGACAACCGGTGGTAAGCCTCGATCATGCGCACGGTCCCGGACTTGGAGCGCATCACGATGGACTGGGTGGTGCAGCCGCCGGGCTGGTACCGCACCCCCTTGAGGAGGTCGCCGTCGGTGACCCCGGTGGCGCAGAAGAAGACGTTGTCCCCCGAGACGAGGTCCCGGGTGGTCAGCACCCGATCAACGTCGTGGCCGGCGTCGAGCGCCTTGCGGCGCTCGGCCTCGTCGGTGGGCGCCAACTGGGCCTGAATCGCCCCGCCCATGCATCGGATGGCGGCGGCGGTGATGATGCCCTCCGGGGTGCCGCCGATGCCGGCCAGCATGTCGGTGCCCGAGCCGGGCCGGCACGCGGAGATGGCGCCGGCGACGTCGCCGTCGGTGATCAGCCGGATGCGCGCCCCGGTATCACGGACGTCGGCGATCAGCTGCGCGTGCCGTGGGCGGTCCAGGATGCAGACGGTCATGTCGGCCGGCGAGAGTCCCTTGACCTTGGCAACCGCCCGGATGTTCTCGGCGATCGGCGCCGTGATGTCCAGCACGTCGGCGGCCTCGGGCCCGACGGCGATCTTGTTCATGTAGAACACCGCCGACGGGTCGAACATGGCGCCACGGTCGGCCACCGCCAGCACTGAGATGGCGTTGGGCATCCCTTTGCTCATCAGGGTGGTGCCGTCGATCGGGTCGACGGCGAAGTCGCATTCGGGCCCGTCGCCGTTGCCCACCTCTTCGCCGTTGTAGAGCATCGGCGCCTCGTCTTTTTCACCCTCGCCGATCACCACGACCCCGCGCATCGACACCGAATTCACCAGCTGGCGTATCGCGTCGACCGCGGCGCCGTCGCCGCCCTCCTTGTCGCCGCGGCCCACCCACCGGCCCGCAGCCATGGCGCCGGCCTCGGTGACCCGCACCAGTTCCATGGCCAGGTTGCGGTCGGGGGCTTCGCCCCGGGACGGTCGCGCGGGCGACCCACCGGCCACGGTCGAGCCGGATCCCTGTGCAGTCACGGTTGGTGCCCCTTCCTTCATTCGCTGGTGATTGTCCCAGAAGCAGAACGCCGGTCTGGAGCTGGGATACTCGGGGGGTGACCTCCGAGCCGCAGCCGACGCCCAAGCCGGCCAAGCCACGGTTGCTGCAGGACGGCCGGGACATGTTCTGGTCGCTGGCGCCGCTGGTGTTGGGCTGCATCCTGTTGGCCGGCATGGTCGGGATGTGTTCGATCGCCCCGGGTGGGACGAACCGGGGCAAGGTCCCGTCCTACGACGCGGCCGGGGCGCTGAAGGCCGACGCGGCCACGCTGGGTTTTCCGATCCGGCTGCCCCAACTGCCGCAGGACTGGAAGCCCAATTCGGGAGGTCGGGGCGGTATCGACGCCGGCCGAACCGACGCGGCCGCGGGCCAGAAGCTGCACGCATCCACCTCGACCGTCGGCTACATCAGCCCGACGGGGATGTATCTGAGCCTCACCCAGAGCAATGCCGACGAGGACAAACTGGTCGGCTCCATCCACCCCGGCATGTACCCGACCGGAACGGTCGACGTCGCCGGCATCAGCTGGGTCGTCTACCAGGGCGCCGACCAGAACGGCGCGGTGGAACCGGTGTGGACCACCCGGCTGGCCAGCCCGGCCGGCCCCACACAGGTCGCCATCACCGGCGCCGGCACGCCGGATCAGTTCCGTACGCTGGCGGCGGCGACACAGTCTCAGCAACCGCTGCCCAACAAGTAGGAGGGGTTTACGCGTGGACGCACCCGAGGCGGACCTGTCCGGCTGGTCGGCCGCACCGTTCACCGGTGCCGGCTACACCCACGACGTGTACCGGAAGGGATCGGGTCCCGGGGTGGTGCTGATCCCGGAGATGCCGGGCATCCATCCGGGGGTGTTGGCCTTGGGGAATCACTTGGTGGACCACGGATTCACCGTCGCCATTCCGTCGTTGTTCGGCGAGCCGGGCAAGCCGCGGTCGGTGCCCTACATCGTTGCCGAGATCACCCGGGCTTGTGTGGCGAAGGAATTCGCCGCGATGGCCACCAACAAACAGCGGCCGGTATCGCTGTTCCTGCGCGCCCTGGCCCGCGACCTCAGCGCGTCGACGCCGGGCCAGGGCGTGGGTGTGATCGGGCAGTGCTTCACCGGCGGGTTCGCTCTCGCCGCTGCCGTCGACGACAGTGTGCTCGCCCCGGTACTCAGCCAGCCGTCGGTGCCGTTTCCGCTGACCGCCAAGCAGCGCCGCGATCCCGGGCTCAGTGAATCAGAGCTGAGCGTGGTCGCCGGGCGCTGCGCCGACGAAGGCTTGTGTGCTATGGGATTACGCTTCAGCGCGGACAAGATGGCACCCGGCGAAAGGTTTGCCACTCTCAAAGCGCGCCTCGGGGACGCGTTCGAGGTGATCGAGATCGACTCCGGTCCCGGCAACGAACACGGGTTCGGCCGCATGGCGCACTCGGTGCTCACCGACGAGGTCCGCGAGGTCGACGGGCAGCCCGCCTACCAGGCGCGCAAGCGCGTCGTCGAGTTCCTCACCCAGCGTCTGACTTAGCTCGCCCGGGCAGCCATCCGCGCCGAACGGGCTTGTCCTCCAAGGGTTTCAACTCGACACCCTTGTACACCGCCAGGTAGACGTCGATGGTGGTGACGATGACGATCATCAGCACCGGCCCGATGATGATGCCCCACGGCCCGAACATGGAGATGCCGGCGAACACCGAGAGCAGCATCAGCGCCGGGTTCAGCCGGGCGTCGCGCGGCACCAGGATGGGCCGCAGAAAGTTGTCGACGTTGGTGACCACGATCAGATGGAACAGCACCACGAACAGGCCGCCGCCGATGTTGCCGAAGAACATCATGCCGATGCCGAACGGGATGGTGACGATGCCGCCGCCCAGCGGGATGATCGACAACGCCGTCAGCAGGATCGCGAAGATGAAGAAGCCGTGGTGGAACCCGGCGAGATAGACCGAGGCGGCACCGGCCACGCCCTGAAAAAAGGCGATCACGAACTGGCCGTTGACGGTGCCGCGCACCATCGAGCCCATCTTCTGCAGATACAGGTCGGTGACTTCTTCGCCGAGCGGGTTGAGCTGGCCGATCAGGGTGCGCAGCTTGTCGCGGTTCACCAGCATCGCGACGAAGACGTACAAGAAGATGATGGCCGAGGTGATCACTCCGGCCAGGCTGCCGGCGGTGCTCTGCAGGACGCTCAGCAGCCAGTGGCCGGCGTTCTGCGCGGCCGAGACCATCGCCTTGCGCAGTGTTTCGGCGGTGACGGTGACGTGGGCGAACGGCACGTGGCTCAGCAGGTCGTTCACCAGATTCAAGGCCTTGTCGCCGAGGCTGTTGGTGCCGGTCGAGCGCACCCAGCCGGCTACCGAGTCGACCATCCGGGCGATCTGTACGACCGCCAGCGTCACCAGTAGCCCGACCGGCACGATCACCATCAGCAGCGCCGACAGCAGTGTGCAGGTGGCCGACAGTCCGGTGTTGAGGCGTTTGTTGAACCAGTTGAACAGCGGCGTGAACAGGTAGGCGCCGACGGCGGCCACCACGATCAGGACGAAGTGGTTGCGCAGGAAGTACGCGCCGAACAGCAGGGCGACGATGGTGGTCACCGCCAGCGCGCGCTTCTGAGCGGGCGTGAATTCGGTGTTCATGCCGGGTCCGCGACCACCCTCCGTGTCGGTGTTGGCCGCAACCCTAGCGGAGCCTGACCGTCGTGGACGCGATCAGCTGACCGAGAATCCGCCGTCGACGGCGAGCACCTGATTGATCACCGGACTCGGGGCGGTTTCGGCGGAGTCTGCGTCATTCGACGCCCCGCTCCTCGTGGCTCTGCTGGGCCGTCACGCCGATGCCGGGAGCGGCTCCATCTGCAGGTAGAGGTCGATGCGCGTGATCTTGTCGGAGTCGTCGAATTCGTACACCGACAGCGAATTCACGGTGCTGGTGAAACTGCCCATGGCACTGCGCTCTTCGAGTTCGAGGAACACCCGGCCGGGGGTTTCGGTGATTCGTTTGAACTCGCACTCCCATTGCGCGGACCGGGCCCAGCCGGTCAGGAACTCGACGTAGGTCGCCCAATTCATCACTTCTTTGAACGCTCCGACGCGCTGAAATTCGTCGACGGCGACGAGTTCGGCCAGCGGCGACCAGCTTTCGGCGCAGAAGCCGGGTTCCTTGGCCTCGCCGACGAGCCGTTTGACGACGAGGCTGTACTGCAGCACCGTGTGCGCGCGGCCGGTGTGGTCGCCGATGACGTCTTCGACTCTGCGTGTTGTCATCACACCGATTGCCCGGCGCGCTTCAGGTAGCGTTCGAGCACCTCGACGTATTTACTGGTGCCCTGGAACGGGCGGTGCACACCGATGGCGGCGTCCGGGAAGGTCAGCGCGTAGGCCTGAGCTCCCATCGTGGATGCGCGGGCGGCGACTGCGATTTCAATCGCCATCGGCCATGTACCGGTCGATGACGGAGTGGTAGTGGCCGATGACGACTTCCTCTTTCACCAATGTCATGTGGTCGAGGCGGTTGTTGCGCAGGCCGAGCTGCTGGCGCGGCATCTGTTCGTAATCTTGTTGCAGCGCTTCGAAATACTTGTGGCTGCCCGGTTCGGTGACGTCGGTCAATTCCACCCGGAAGGCGTCGCGATGCTCCGGCGGCAGGTACATGTAGCTGCTGACGTGCCAGATGCAGCGGTTCGGGTCGCCGTCGGGGTGCGGCGCCGCCATGACGATGTGGCACTCGCCGGCGCGGACGGTCATGAAGTAGTTGGGAAAGAGCACCCAGCCCTGGTTGTCGCTCATCTGGTCGTCGGTGAGTCCGCTGACGTCCAGCCCCATCCCGGTCAGGGTGTCACGGGTGGCCTGTTGCAACAGTTTTCGCGCGGTGACGTCGCCGGGGAAGGCCAGGGTCCCGTCCGGTGCGCGGTGCTGTTCGACGAGTTCGCGGAAGCGCGGGATCACCGCGGCCGTCGAGGGGAACGTCTCGGGCAGGTCCATGATGCCCTCGACCTGTTTCTCCGGGCCCGCCCCGCGCACCTCGAACGGCGCGACGCCGACGCTGTGATTGGCGAAGAACCGGTACCGGGTGGTGGCCGGATCGATCGTCAGAACATTCAGTAACTGCGGATGGATGCCGTTGATGTGATAACCCTCCTCGAAGGCGTCCATCACGACTTTCCAGTTGCAGTCCAACGGTTCTCGGACGTCCATCACCGCGGTCATCTCGTCGAGATGGTAGGGCGCGAGCAGTTCGGCCACCTCGGGGCCCAGGAAGTCGAGCAGCGGCTCGGCGCCGGGGTCCGGGTTGAGGAAGATGAAGCCGGCAAAGGTGTCGACCGGCACTTCCAGTAGCGAGTTGTCGCTCTTGTCCAGCGGGCCGGCCAGGTTCTCCCGCAGCATGCCGCGCAACCGGCCGTCCAACTCGTAGGACCACAGGTGGTACTGACACAGAAAGCCGCGTTTGGCGTTTCCGGTGGCAGCGTTGCACAAGATGTTGCCGCGGTGCCGGCACGCGTTGACGAAGCCGCGCAGCTTCTCGTCCTTGCCGCGGACGATCACGAACGACTGGTCCAGGATCCGGTATTGCTTCCAGTCGCCGACGCTGGGCAACTCGTCGACTCGGCCGGCGATCTGCCAGACCCGCATCCAGATCCGGTGCCGTTCCCGCTCGGCGTATTCGCGGGAGGTGTAGCGCTCGGTGGTGATGCGCATGTCGAAGGTGCCGGGGCCGATGTCGGCCAGGCCGGACCCCACCCCGGAATCGGATTGGACCCACTCTCCGGGGCGGATTGTCCGCGTCATTTGTTGCACTCCTCCGGCCGCTCCGAATATACAAATGTGTATATCAGATACAAGAATGTATATTTTAGCGGAATGACCTTGTCAACCGGTATGCGAGGATCGACCCTGTGCCGCAACGGTGGACCCGCGAGCGACGTCTCGAGCACACCCGCAACCTGCTGCTCGACGCCGCCGAGGACGTGTTCGCACGCAAGGGTCTGCTCGGGTCGGCGCTGGAGGACATCGCCGACGCCGCCGGTTACACCCGGGGCGCGATCTACTCACACTTCGGCGCGAAGGAGGAGCTCTTCCTGGCCGTCGTCGAACGTCAGCGGCAGCGATTCCTGGCGGGTTTCACCGCAGCCGTCGAATCGTTTCACCAGCTCAGCGACGTCGACCTGGACGAGCTCGCCGAACGCTGGCGGACGACGAGCGGGGGCACCGAGCGGGCGGCGCTGGGTTACGAGTTCACCTTGTTCCTGCTGCGGAACCCCGAAGCCCGAGAACGCCTCGCCGAGCAGCGGCTGCACACCATCGAGTCGCTGGCCGAGTTCATCACCGAGAACGTTTCGCGACTCGGCGCGACTCTGACGATCCCGGCCGATACCCTGGCCCGGGTCATCCTGGCGGTCAACGACGGCATCACCCTGGGTAGCCATCTCGACACTGAAGATCTCTATCGCCCGTATCTGCAGTTGATCGTGTCGAGCATTTCCCCTGCGGACGCCGGCGCGGCCGGTCGTTAACCTGGTCGGAGCCGGCAGTGGGAGTACGCAAGATATGACGATCGACAATTTGGTGGTCGAGACCGCTTACGGTCCGGTCCGGGGTAGCCGGGTGGACGAGTCGGGGGTCAAGACCTGGAAAGGCATCCGGTTCGCCGCGCCGCCGGTGGGGGACCTGCGCTTTCGGGCTCCGGCACCGCCGCGGCCGTGGACCGAGGTCGCCGATGCCACCGCGTTCGGGCCGGCCTGTCCGCAGTCGACATTGCCGAATATGAAACTCGATCTGGGCGCACCGCAGGGCGAGGACTGCCTGCGGTGCAACATCTGGGCGCCGGCCGGTGCGCAATCGGGCGCCGCGCGACCGGTGATGGTGTGGCTGCACGGCGGTGCCTATGTCCTGGGTTCGGGCAGCCAGCCGCTCTATGAGGCCGACGCGCTGGCCGCCGGTGGCGACGTCGTCGTGGTCACGGTGAACTATCGGGTCGGGGCGCTGGGCTTCCTGGACTTGTCGTCGTTCAGCACGCCGCGGCGGAGTTTCGACTCCAACGTCGGGTTGCGGGACGTGCTGGCCGCGTTGACCTGGGTGCGTGACAACATTGCGGCGTTCGGCGGTGATCCCGGCAACGTCACGCTGTTCGGCGAGTCCGCGGGCGCCGGAATCGTCACCACGCTGTTGGCCAGCCCCGCGGCCGAGGGCCTGTTCGTCCGCGCTATCGCGCAGAGCTCCCCGGCCACCTCGGTATACGACCACGACCGTGGTCGCCGGGTCACCTTGGCCGTCCTGGACAAGCTGGGCATCTCCGAATCCGATGCGTCGGAGGTGGCGGATGCGCCGACCGCGGCCCTGATCGCGGCGACCAGCGAAGTGTTCAACGAAGTGCCGGTGCGCAATCCGGGGACGCTGGCGTTCGTGCCCATCGTCGACGGCGACCTGCTCCACGATCAGCCGGTGAAGCTGGCGCAGGAGGGCCGGCTGCTCCCAGTGCCGTTGATCATCGGGACCAACAAGAACGAAGCGGCGCTGTTCAAGTTGCTGCGTTCGCCGCTGATGCCGATCACGCCGCACGCGATCACCACGATGTTCAGCCAGATCGCCGCCGAGCAGCCGGACCTGCAGCTGCCCGCCATGGCGCAGTTCGAGTCGGCCTACTCGGGGGGGAGCAAGGCGCGCAGCGTCGGGATGGCCACCGATATCGGCTTCCGGATGCCCTCGGTGTGGTTGGCCGACGGTCACAGCAGAGTGGCGCCGGTGCATCTGTACCGCTTCGACTACGCCACACCGCTGCTCAAGCTGCTGATGGTGCGCGCCGCGCACGCCACCGAGCTGCCGTATGTGTTCGGCAATCTCGGTGGCCCACAAGACTTTTCGCTGAAACTGGGTGGCGCCAAGACCGCCTTTGCGGTCTCGGAGCGAGTGCGGGCCCGTTGGATCAACTTCGCCACCCACGGCACGCCGGACGGTCTGGCCGGCGAGCCGCACTGGCCGTGCTACCAGGAGCCCGACCGCGCGTGTCTGGTGATCGACAAGCGCGACGCCGTCGTGTCCGACGTCGATGCGCGGATCCGCCAGGCCTGGGGTGCCCAGATGGTCAGCTTCCGGTAGCCGCTGCCGCTCCCTTGCCGGCTTTCTTGGCCGCCTGCGCGTCGGCCTTCATCTTGCGGAACAGCTCGACGTAGTACGGCAGGCATTCCTTGAGCGCCTGTTCGGTGGTGAACAGCGGCTCGTAACCCAGATCGCGGCGTGCCTTTGCGATCGAGAAGTAGTTGTTGATGGCGATCCGCTCGATGGCCAACGGCTCGAGAAGCGGTGCGGGCGCGCCGAATTGAAAGTGCAGCCGCTGCCAGACCGTCATCGCGGCACGCACCGGAGGCGCGGGAATCCTTATCGTCGGCCATTTTTCGCCGCACGCTTCGATCACCGGGCGCGCGAACTCGAACATGTTGATCGGTTCGCCGTCGTTGATGAAGTAGGCCTGGCCGGGCGCGGTGCCGCCGGGAACCAGGTGTTCGGCGGCCAGGATGAAGCCGTGAATCAGGTTGTGCACGTAGGAGTTGTCCAACTTGGCTGACTTGGGGCCGACCAGCACCTTGGTATGGCCCTTGATCACACTTTCGAACACCTTGCGGAACATGGTCTGGTCGCCGGTGCCCCAGATGCCGCTGGGCCGGATCGAGCAGGTGAGCATGCCCTCGACGCCGTTCTGCGCCAGCACGTACTTCTCGGCGGCCACCTTGGTCTCGGTGTAGAGGTCGTTGAACCGGGTGGTGTAGGGCATCGTCTCGTCGCCGTTGGAGATCTCCTGGCCGCCCATCACCACGCTGTTGGATGCGGTGTAGACGAACCGCTTGACGCCGGCCTTGCGGCCGGCGGTGACCAGGTTCTCGGTGCCGCCGACGTTCACCGAGAAGCTGCGCTGGCGGTATTCCTCGGTGACCGAGGCGCCACCCATCAGCTCGATGATCGCCGCGGTGTGGATGATCGTGTCGATGCCGTCGACGGCCGCTTCGCACACCGCCTTGTCGGTGATGTCGCCCTGCAACACCTCCAGTTTCGGGTGCTGCGGCAGCGGCGAGGGAGCGCGGTCGAACGAGCGGACCTGATGTCCGCGATCCAACAGCGTCCTGACCAGGTTGGCGCCGACGAAGCCCGAGCCGCCGGTGACCAGAACGCTGCCTAGTTCGGTTGTCAGAGATGCATCACCCATAGTGACGCGGAGCATAGCAGAGAATAACTGGAACGTGTTCCAGTTGAACAAGAACCCGCGGTCCGGACGCGGCCCGACTCAGGTCGGGTCGGAGTCGCCGGCGGCCAGCGCGTCGGCCACCCGCTGGCGGGCGCCAGCTAAGTGCTCCTCGCACCTTTTGGCGAGTTGTTCGCCTCTTTCCCACAGCCGCAGCGACGCGTCTAGATCCAACCCGCCCTGCTCCAGGAGCCGTACCACTTCGATCAGTTCGTCCCGGCAGTCTTCGTAGCCGAGCTGACTAATAGGTGTAGTCGCCTGCTCGCGGTCAGGATCCATCGGTCTGTCCTTCGCTCAGCGCTGCGACGGCACCGTCGGCGACCCGCACCCGCAGCCCGGTGCCGGCCGGCGCGTCGTCGACGGACCGCAGCACCGCGCCCGTCGCTGCCACCTGCACCACCGCGTATCCGCGGGCCAGGGTCGCCGCCGGGCCCAGCGTCGAAAGCCGCGCCCCCAGATGTCCGACGCGTTCGGTCTCGGCGACGAGCATCCGGTTGATGTCGCGGCGCAGCGCGGAGCGCGCCCGCGAGATCTCCTCGGCCCGGGTCGTCACCATGCGCAACGGGTCGGCCAGCACGGGTCGGCTGCGCAGGTGGGCCAGCGCGCGTTGTTCGCGGGTCACCCAGTTGCGCAGCGCTTGGGCGTTGCGCCGGCGCAGGTCGTCGACCAGCCGCTGCTCGGCGGCGGCGTCGGGAACCACCTTCTTGGCGGCGTCGGTGGGGGTGGCCGCGCGCAGATCGGCGACCAGATCGCACAGCGGATTGTCGGGTTCATGGCCGACCGCGCTGATCACCGGTGTGCGGCAGGCCGAGATGGCCCGGCACAGCGTCTCGTCGGAGAACGGCAGCAGGTCCTCCACGCTGCCGCCGCCGCGGGCGAGCACGATCACGTCGACGTCCGGATTCCGGTCCAGGTCGCGCAGGGCCTCGACGATCTGTGCCACGGCGTTCACGCCCTGCACGGCGGCGTGCCGGATGGCGAACCGCACCGCCGGCCAGCGCGCGGCGGCCACTGTCGTCACGTCGCGCTCGGCGTGACTGGCGCGGCTCGAGATCAACCCGATCATGTTGGGCAGAAACGGAATTGGCCGCTTGAGCCGCGGGTCGAACAACCCTTCGGCGTCCAGTAGCCGGCGCAGCCGTTCGATGCGGGCTAGCAGCTCGCCGACCCCGACGGCACGAATCTCGCTGAGCCGCAACGAGAATGTACCCCGGCCGGTGTAGAACGAGGGTTTACCGCACACCACCACCTGAGTGCCTTCGGCCAGCTTCACCGGCGCGTTGAGCACCAGGTCGCGCGAGCAGGTCACCGTCAGCGACATGTCGGCGGCCGGATCGCGCAGCGTCATGAACACCGTGTTGGTGTTGGGCCGCAGGTTGATCTGGGCGAGTTGGCCCTCCACCCAGACGGTGCCGAGCCGGTCTATCCAGCCGGCTACCCGGATGGCGACCGCGCGGACGGGGTACGGGTTTTCCGGTGAGTTGGCCTCCGGCGCAGCGCCGCGGGTCACTTCGCGGACGCGCGGGTGATCCTGTTGGCCAGCAACGTCTGGAACGGGGCCCGGGCTTTGGTGGCCTGCTCGTAGGCCAGCAGCGCCTCGAGCTCGGCGACGTCCAGCGACTGCAGCCGGGCGCGCAGCTGCGCCAGGGTCAACTGCGGGTAGTCGAGTTCGGTGGCCACGGCCGGGACCGGCACGCCGGCGGCTTTGCCCGGTTGCTTGGTGGCGGGTGGGGCGGTGGGTTCGGCGGCCTCGACGGTGTCGGCGGCGTCGGACACCGAGTACAGCGCGAAGCGCCCCTCGGTGCGGCGTTCGGTGTCGATGCCGTCGACCGGGATGGACGAGAAGCCGCTCTGGCCGCCGCCGTCCAGGACCTCCAGGTCCTCGTCGAACGTCGCCCACTCGGGCTGTTCGTCCTTGGGCGGAAAGATCGACTCCAAGGTGCTGTCGCCCTTGATGACCAATTCAGCGATGTTCTGCTGAACCCGCATCACCAGGTGTGCCGCCTGGCTGACCAGGGTCATCGGGTACATCAGGATGGTTTTCGGAAGCCTCATCGTCTCCTCGACGGCGACTGTCGCCGCGCCGACCAGCAGCCGAACTCCATACGGTGCAGTAGCCATGGCTCCAAGACTGCCTCAAGCAGCGGCTAACTCCAAGCTGAGCGCGCGCCGGTCCGGCGAAATGGCAGGCAGGTCCGCGCGGAAAGTACCCTGGATCCCATGGTGCCCACTATCGACATGGGGATTCCCGGCGCTTCGAGCTCTATAGCAGGCTCGCTAGCCGATTCTCCGACCCGCAAGCGGGTGCTGCTGGCCGAGCCGCGTGGTTACTGCGCCGGTGTGGACCGTGCCGTGGAGACGGTCGAACGTGCCCTGGAGAAGCACGGAGCACCCGTTTACGTGCGGCACGAGATCGTGCACAACCGGCACGTGGTGGACACGCTGGCCAAGGCGGGCGCGGTGTTCGTCGAGGAAACCGACCAGGTGCCCGAGGGGGCGATCGTCGTGTTCTCCGCGCACGGGGTCGCGCCGACGGTGTATGCGGCGGCCGCCGAACGCAACCTGCAGACCATCGACGCCACCTGCCCGCTGGTCACCAAGGTGCACAACGAGGCCAAGCGTTTCGCCCGGGACGACTACGACATCTTGCTGATCGGCCACGAAGGCCACGAAGAGGTGATCGGCACGGCCGGGGAAGCGCCCGACCATGTGCAGCTTGTCGACGGGGTCGATTCGGTCCAGCACGTCAGCGTCCGCGACGAGGACAAGGTGATCTGGTTGTCGCAGACGACGCTGTCGGTCGACGAGACCATGGAGATCGTCGGCCGGCTGCGGGAGCGCTTCCCCAAGCTGCAGGACCCGCCCAGCGACGACATCTGCTACGCGACGCAGAACCGTCAGGTCGCGGTCAAGGCGATGGCCCCGGAGTGTGAGCTGGTGATCGTGGTGGGGTCGCGCAACTCGTCGAACTCGGTGCGGCTGGTCGAGGTGGCCCTCGGCGCCGGATCGCAGGCCGCGTACCTGGTGGACTGGGCCGACGACATCGATCCGGCCTGGCTGGACGACGTCCGGACGGTCGGTGTGACGTCCGGGGCGTCGGTTCCCGAGGTGCTGGTCCGCGGTGTGCTGGAGCGGCTGGCCGAATACGGTTACGACTTGGTGCAGCCGGTGACGACGGCCAACGAGACGCTGGTGTTCGCGCTGCCGCGGGAGATCCGGCCGCCGCGGTCGAAGGGCTGAGCAGCGGTTCATTGCTGACGCGGGCCGCGGCGTAGGTCGCCACAGCTAGCTCAGTTGTCGTATTCCCACTCAGCAGGCGGTCGGCGTGCGGCACGCGGACGGCGGCCATTCGCGCGCGGTTCGTCGAGCGGCTCGCCCCGCGGATCGTTGCGCGGCGGCTGGCCGCGATAGCGGACCTGCGAAATCGGGTGGTGGGTCGGGTTGGCGCCGCCCGAACCGGCCGGCGTAGCGCGCCGGCGGGGCTCGTAGGGCGGGTACGGCTCGGGCGCGCGGCGCTCGGGGCGGCTGCGGCGGTCGCCGCGGGCCGGCGGCTCCGGCCGGTCGTAGGTTTCGTAAGGGTCGAAGCGGCTGGTGCGCGGCTCGGGGCGGTCGTAGGGCCGCTCGTACGGGTTGCGTCGCGTACGCGGCTCGCGGCGCGGCTCCCGCGGGGGCGGGGCACCCAGGTCGGCATCCGGGTCGGGGCGCCGGCGGCGTGTCCGGCGCGGCGGCTCGGCAGGGTCGAAGTCGCCTATCTCGGGTCCGGGCGCCGCGCTCCTACGCGCGGTGCGCCGCGTGCGCTCGTCAGCCGACCCGCTCGCCTCGTCCGGGCGGGCGTGCCGCGACCGGGTCCGGGCTGCCGGCCGTTGCGCGCTGCCGCGCCGCGCCGCGCGGGTGGTTCTCGCGCTGCGGCCTCTGGCGTGCGCCGGTGGCGCATCCGCGCCGTCGGACTCGTCGGCGTCTTCGCCGGTCAGGCCGGCCAGCAGCGTGCGTGCCTTGGCTGCGAGGCCGGTGAGCAGCGGGGTGCGCGCCGCTGTTCGTGTCGCGGCCTTGCCTCTTTCTTCGTCTTTGACCGCGTCGGCGGCCGGGGCCGTCCGGCTGCTCTTGCCGAAGTACCAGCGGAGCAGCCCGATCAACAGCACCCCGCCCGCGGTGCCCAGCATCAGCGGGAACCGCTCGATCAGCGGGTAACCGCAGTTGATCAACAGGTCTTTGAACTTATCGACCTTGCCGCCGTGGAAGAGCCAGTACGCCCCGGGGACCGCGCAGAACAGGATCAGCGGCGGCTGGATCACCGCGGTGAACACCGCCGCCTGCCGCACCGCCAGCACCGCGGCCACGCAGCCGGCGATGTACAGCAGGGCGAAGGTGTGGGTCAGATCCTTGTGGCCGGCGTCCAGCAAGTAGCCCAGGGCCGTCGCTCCGACGGCGATGAGCACGGCCGCCCACCACGGCACCCCAGGGATGCTGGGGACGATCGAGCGGTGGCTTGGCTCCACCGCGGACCTCTCCCGCTGCGCTGACACACGTCGACCGTACCGGCAATCAGGCCAAAGGCCCGTATATAGGCGGGCACTCGCCGGGAGCGTCCCCCGTACACTTGGCTCCTCGTGAGCCTCAGCCTGGGAATCGTGGGTTTGCCCAACGTCGGCAAGTCGACCCTCTTCAACGCGTTGACGCGCAACAACGTGGTCGCGGCCAACTACCCGTTCGCGACGATCGAACCGAACGAGGGCGTGGTGTCGCTGCCGGACCCGCGGCTGGACAAACTGGCCGAACTCTTCGGATCCGAACGCATCGTGCCGGCGCCGGTGACGTTCGTCGACATCGCCGGGTTGGTGCAGGGCGCCTCGGAGGGGGCCGGGCTGGGCAACAAGTTCCTGGCCCACATCCGCGAGTGCGACGCGATTTGCCAGGTGGTGCGGGTGTTCGCCGACGACGATGTGACGCATGTCTCAGGCAAGGTGGATCCCCGATCCGACATCGAGGTCGTCGAAACCGAGTTGATCCTGGCCGACATGCAGACCTTGGAGCGCGCCCTGCCCCGGTTGGAGAAGGAAGCCCGCACCAATAAGGAGCGCAAGCCGGTGCACGACGCGGCCTTGGCCGCGCAGCAGATTCTGGACAGTGGCAAGACGCTGTTCGGCGCCGGCGTGGACACCTCGCCGCTGCGGGAGCTGAACCTGCTGACCACCAAGCCGTTCCTGTACGTGTTCAACGCCGACGAGTCGGTACTGACCGACGCTGCGCGGATCGCCGAGCTGCGTTCGCTGGTCGCCCCGGCCGACGCCGTATTCCTGGACGCCGCAATCGAATCCGAGCTGATCGAGCTCGACGACGAGTCTGCGGCGGAGCTGCTGGAGTCGATCGGGCAGACCGAGCGGGGCCTGGATGCGTTGGCGCGGGCGGGGTTTCACACGCTGAAGCTGCAGACGTATCTGACGGCCGGGCCGAAGGAGGCGCGCGCCTGGGTGATTCACCAGGGCGACACCGCGCCGAAGGCCGCCGGGGTGATTCACACCGATTTCGAGAAGGGCTTCATCAAGGCCGAGATCGTGTCCTTCGACGACCTGGTGGCGGCCGGATCGATGGCCGCGGCCAAGGCGGCCGGCAAGGTCCGGATGGAGGGCAAGGACTACGTGATGGCCGACGGGGACGTGGTCGAGTTCCGACACGGAGCAACAACAAAGCCGACGAAGTAGGGCCGATCCCGCAAGGGCGTTAGGCCAGCTAGCTTGGCCCCGTCCTCAAACAGGAGATCAGCCCGCACATGACCACCACCCCCGTCCCGTTCTGTGCGCACTCCGATGTCGGCGGCCACGCCGATGAGTGCCCATGCTCAACCCGCCCCCGGCCGACGCGACCACCGTCCACGGCTGGACACGCCGCCCGTCGTCGGACCTGCCGGGGCGCGCCTTCGTCGGCACCGTCCGCGAAGCCGCCGGCTTCGCCATCGCAGTGCAGGGTGCGCAGCGCTCCAACGGCACCGCTACCCGCTACGTCAGCATCGACGTGAGCGGAGCCCGCCCGGATGCGTTCACCGGCTGCGTGGCGTTGGACGTCGAGGCGGTGCGTCAGTTGGCGGCGATGCTGCGTGACGCCGCCGATGAGGTCGACCGGCTTCGGTGCGCACGATGACCGTACCCGAGAATCACGCGGCCACCTGGCGTGACCTGGCCGACCAACTCACCGCCGAGCAGATCGGCGACTTGGAGAAGTCCGAAGCCGCATCCGCATGGGACTCCCTCAACGACGCCGCCGAGCTGCTGCTGCACATCGCACGCCGCTGCGCCCAGGACAACCTCGCCGACGCCATGTTCGCCGAGGTACCCCTACCCGACGGGGCGGACCACGCCGAATCCTGGGAACAACGACCCGACGGCACCTGGCTGCGGTGCCTGGGCCGGCCCTCCCACGAAATCCCCGGCAACAAAGCCGCCGTGACCGCCTACGGCACCCAGCACAGCGACGGCACCGTCACATGGCTCCTCGGTGTGATCGACGGCGACGACCTGACCCCACCCAGGCCCGCCACCTGGCCGCCGCGCTGCTCGACGCCGCCGACGAGATCGACCGGGCGTAAAGGAAGACACGCCCCCCTGTTTCGACGTTTCGCGTCCCGAAAACCTCCGGCGTGCTACAGCAATTTCCCGCGCGCCCCACGAAACCGTATTTCGTTGTCGCACCGATGTTTGCTGCACGCGAAATCTCGCGCATACGACGACTTCTCACGCATCCACCCGGTTTGCTTGCCGCACAATGCATTTCCGTTTATCTTCGCCACTTATGACCCCATCCGATTCCACTTCGCTGCCGGCGGCGCACACCGGGCTACAACCATCCATCGGCAGCGGCGTCAATGCTGCCGTGCGCGCCGAGGCCGCCCGATGACCGGCGACGGCGACGCGTCCTGCTGGCGCGACCTGACCGACCAGCTCACCGGCTGGCAGATCAACGAACTTGACCGCATGGACGCAGAAGCCGACCAGTCGGCGATGCCCGCCGGCGACCAGGCGCACGCGCTACTCGAGGCCGCCCGCGGCTGGGCCCGCGCCAACCTCGCCGACCACGTGCTGTTCAGCGACGTCACGCCACCGGCCGACGCCACCCGCATCTGGCTACCCGAGGAAAGCGACACCGGCTGGATCCGGGCATTCGACGGCACCCGACGCAGCGTCAGCGCCGACACCGACGTGATCATCCTCGGCTGCCAGAACCAAGACGGCACCACGGTGCGCACGATCGGCATCGTCGCCCGCGGCGACTACGACGCGGCGACAGCCCGGCAGATCGCCGCGGCCATCCTCGACGCCGCCGACGAACTGGACCGGGCAGCATGACCGCGACCCTCGACGACACTACGACCGCAGCCGCAACCCCGGCGCCCAGCGTGATCGGATTGGCTGACTGGGAGGTGTGGCAGTACGCGCAGCGGCTTTCCCCGCTGACCGTCGCCGAACGCCTCCGCCTGATACGACGCTTCCGCGACGAGACCGGCATCCAGCCGCTGCGGGCCGAGCCGCTCGATATCTCCCGCTGGCTGGCCTCACACACTGAATGGTCGGACTCCACCGCCGCCACCTACACCTCGTATCTGGCCGCCTGGTTCAAGTGGCTTGCAGATCATGGACCGCCGCCTCGACAACCCGATGATCAAGGTGGGGTCGGCGAAGGTGCCGGATCGTGAGCCGCGCCCCGTCGCCGACGCCGACGTCCCCAAACTGCTCGCAACGCGCATGTGGTCCACCACCCGCGCGATGATTCTGCTCGCACTGCTGGCGGGCCTGCGGGTCAGCGAAATCGCCCAGATGCGCGGCGAAGACATCGACCTGACGGCCCGGCTGCTGTGGGTCAAAGGCAAAGGCCGCAAGCTGCGCTCAATCCCGCTGCACCCGGCCCTGATCGAGCTGGCCGCGCAGATGCCAGCGACCGGATGGTGGTTCCCGATGCGCGGACACCCAGCCGAGCACATCCACCGCAAATCGGTGTCCGACATCATCGGCCGCACCATGCGCCGCGCCGGCGTCCGCGGCACCCCGCACGCGCTGCGCCACTGGTACGCGACATCGCTGCTCGACGACGGCAACGACCTATGCACCGTCCAAGAACTGATGCGGCACAAGAGCATTCAATCGACCCAGATCTACACGCGGGTATCCGACACCCGGCGGCGCGAGGCCATCGCGGGCCTGAGCCTCTACCGACACCCGGCCAGCCGCCACGGCGTGCCCCAAGGAACGGACGTGACCAGTGCTACCCTCTGAACAGGTCCGCAGCTTGGACCGTTCAGGGCATGGCATGGCGCGGGATCGAATCCCTGTAATCGACCCGAAAGGTTCCACCATGTCCGCATACGACCCCGAAAAGATGGAAGAGCAGCGCAAGCTGGCGCACGAATCCACGCGCGCCGAATTTGCGCGACGAGAAGCGTTGCAGCGCAGTAAGTTTGAAGACGCGCTTGCCGCGATACGTGAACCGTCGACTCGATCGCCCGAAAAGGTCGCGGAGATCCGTGCGCGGCTCGAACAGATCGGCCAACCGCCGTTCGAGGTTGTTGACCTCGACTCGTAGCTACCTGCTTGAAGGGGTCCATCCCAACGGGGAGGTCGGGCAAGCGTTCACGTTGCGATCCCCACCCTCGCGCGGCGCTTGCCCCGCCCCCCATCCTTTTTCAGCCCGACACCGGTTGACCGCAGCGGTCAGGCGGCTCGCAATCCGTACAGGTCTGCGACCATAGGCTTTCTGACTTACGGTTGCGGCGCACCGGCCGCCCGCGACGTCGCCGGCGCGCCTTGGCGGATGACCAGAGGGATGTCGGGCTGATCGACCTCCCTGCCCCGCTCGATGTCCTGTCCTTCCCTGAACGCCCGCGCTTTGTCGGCAGCATGCGCAACCATAGGCGAATGCACGTGTTCACCACCCCCACCGGCGAACTCGCCGCCCTCGTCGGACCTATCTGCGAAACCCCCGGCTGCGCCTGCGCCGGCTGGGCCGCCCTCGACTCAGCCCAACCCGTCGACACCGCCATCGTCACCGAACGCGCCGACCTCACCTGCGAGCACCTCGAAACGGCGGTCACCGACTTCCTGCAACGCACCGGCTGGGCCAAGGTAGACCCACACCTGGCCGCCGAGCTGGCCCGCGACACGGCCGCCGAGATCGTCGAGTTCGCCGCCGAGTATCCGGCCGGCACGAGACTGCGGGTCAGCTTCGACCACGCAACCGACGAATGGGCATTTACCCGCGTCGAAGCCACACTGAATTAAGCCCTATCCGGGTCCGGCTAAACACGTTGCCCCACATTGGTTTTCGGTGCGCGAAAGTTGTTGTTTTCCAACGGTTTTCGACACAGCAATTTTTTGTCGTGTATAGAGCGGCCTGACCGCTTCGGTCAAGAGGGGTGAGGAAAGAAAAACGGGGGGGGGGTGCCATGAATCATGCTGTGCCGCAACCCTTTTCGTGTGTCGAATCGTCTTGCGGTGCAACGGGTTTGATGTTGAAGAACTCGATGACAGCCGCGGGGTGGGCGGGTCGTGTCGCTCGTCGCCGTTGGGCTGCGTGGGTTTTGGTGGCGCGGTTGCAGGCGGCGTGTTCGGGGCCGCGGTAGAGGTCGCGGTTGTCGTCGTCGTGGCCGAGGTCCCAGGGTTCACTGAGCTGTATTGGCAGGCGGCATCGCCAGCAGATGACGGTCCCGGTTGCCACTTTCGGTGCCCATTTGGCGCGTTCCTGCTGGTGTTGCCAGCCGTAGCCGCGGTCGGTGGTGTTGCCGCGGTAGCTGCTGGTGGCGGGGGTGCGGCGTGGCGGGGGATCGAGGAGCCGGTCGGCCAGTTGGGGAGGGGGCGGCTGTCGCGGCGGCGGTGGTTACGTCGGGGCATTGGCGTGTTGGGTGGTTGGTGGTCAGCGCGGCTCGGTGCGGTGTCGCGCCCAGGCGATCGCATCGGTGCGTAGGGCAGCCCAGGCGAACACGGGGTCGCCGGCGAGTTGGTCGAGGTGCGGGGTTGCCCGCACTGCCAGCACCTGAGCGGCGTCGTAGGCGGGGGCCATGACCAGGGCCAGGTGGTCTAGCCAGCCGTGCAGGACTTGGCGGGTGCGGGTGGCGTGGTCGAGGCGTTCACCGCCGGGGTGCACACCGAATCCGACGGAGGCTGAGAGCATCCGTTCGGCGGCCAAACCGAGTGTGTCGTCGCCGCGTTGGGTGCGGGCGACGCGGATTTGCGCGATGAGGCCGCGGGGGTCGTTGGTGTCGAAGTGCACGACTTTGCCGACCAGATCGCTGCGGTTGTGCTCGCGGCAGACGCGGATCTTTTCGGGGTTGGTGGCGGCGTCGTCGAATGCGCCGGGGTAGATGGTTTCTCGCCACGGTTGGCCGCGGAACAGGACGGTCGCGTATTGGCCGTATGGCGCCGCGATGACGGTGATGTGGCGTTGCTGGGGGTCGACGTCGAGGACTTCGGCGGCGGCGGCGAGGGTGGGGCTGGTCATCGTTGGTCTGCTTCCATGAGGTCAGAGAGGGCTGAGGAGTGGGGGCGGGCTGGGACCCCGCCGCGGCGCGGCGGTTGTTGTGCTGCGACGGCGGCGATTTCGGCTTTGCGGCGTTGGGCTTGTTCGTGTTCGGCGCGGATGGCGGCTGCTCGGGCGTCGAGCAGTTCGCGGCATACGTGGGCCGGGATGGCGCGCAGGCCCGTTGCCGGGTCGACGGTGAGGGTGTGTTCGGGGATGCGGGCGGCGACGGTGTGGGCGGGCTGGTCGAGTTCGGCGGCGACGAGGGCCAGCGGGACCAGCGGCTCGGCGGTGTGGGGAGTGGTCATGAAGCGAGGTGCCTTTCTTCTGGGGGTTGAGCGTTGCGGCGGATGGTGCCGACGCTGGTCATGCAGCCGCCGTGGTTGCGGGGCGTGTGGTGGTGGGGGCAGCCGGGAAAGATCGTGCGGTGGACGGCGGCGGAGTTGGCGCAGCGGGTGCACAGCACAGCGTTGTCGGCGGTGAACAGCAGGGCCAGCGCGCGGCGCCCGAACCGGTGCGCGCAGGTGGTGCATAGCAGTTGGCTGGTCATGGCTGCCCGATTCGGGGGGCTGTGGCGGGCGCTGTACGGCCATCGCGGGCCTGCGGGTGTGGTGGTGGCGGCGGGCCGGCCCGGTGGCGTTGTGGAGCCACACAGCCGCGGGCGGTTGAGCATCTGCGGCACATGCGGGCGCCTGGGGCGGCGAAGTCGTCGAAGCAACACCAGGCACCAGGCCCGGCCGCGGTCTGTCCGGCGCGCGCGGATGCCCACGTCAAGCCACGGTTTTCTGCTGTTGCGCCGTCGCCGGGCGGGCCTGGGCCTGGTCTTGCAGCAGCAGGATGAGGGTGCGCATCTGGATCTTCAGATCGCCCAGATGCAGTGCCAGCAAGGCGAGTTGGGCGACGATCAGCACGGTGCCCGCGGTCAGCCACGCGAGGATCAGCCAGGCGATCATCGGTAGACGACCTGAAGTTCAGCGTTGTGGTCCTTGCGGGCCCAGTACCGCAGGCAGTCGGTCATCGTGTCGGAGCCGGTGTGTGCCATCGCTTCCCGGGCGCGGCGTTTACCGCGCCTGACCCACTCGCGGGGCAGGCGCACGCGGCCGTCGATGAGCGGCAGGGCGGTGAACGCGGCCTGTTCGACTCCGAACAGCAGCTCGACGGCGGCGGCGTCAAGCACGGGCTCGCCGTCGATTTCGCGGACGCGGATGGTGATGGTGGCGGTCATGCGGGTTTTCCTTTCGGGCAGGGGTGGATGCCGTCGGCGGTGGCCGCGGGTGGGCGGTGCCAGCGGCAGGTGCCGCCGGGGGTGGCGACTGGGATGCGGCAGCGGGTGCCGCGGCGGGTGCGGCGGCCGCAGTACAGCGGCAGCAGCTCGACGCGGGCCTTGATGCGCGGCGGCAGCGGTCCGACCCGCTCATGCGGGGGGACGTCGAGCCAATCGGGGGCCGACGCCGCAGCCAAGTCCGCGATCAAGTCGCGGTGGACGGCGTGGGCTTCGATCGCCGCCCACAACGCCGGCATCAGCTCGTCCAGCACGAAGCCGATCGACATGTCGCAGATGCGGACCGGGTCACCGGGTGCGGCCCTGGGCGCGGAGACGGCGATCGCGACTCCGACGTCGCTGTGAAAAACGCGGATCGGTGAGGCAGCGGTCATGGTTCCTCGATTCAGGTTGGTTGTGGGTTGCGGCAGCACAAGTGCTTCGGTGTTTGCTGTGCAGCTACAACTGGGGGTGCTGCCCGGTGCTGCCCGGTGCTGCCCGGCAGCGGTGCGAAGTGCTGCCCAAAGTGCTGCCCGCTGCTGCTGCCCGCTAGGGCGGGGCAGCAGCGGCAGCACTTGGCATCGGAGGGTCACGCTTCACCGTCCTGGGCAGCACTTCCGGCAGCAGTGAAGGCGTTTGCTCCGTCGGGGATTAACCGCCCCTGTTCGAGCATCGCGTCGACCGTGGCCGAGGCGTCGGCCTCACGGAAGCTGTGTCCCGCTTCGCGCATGAGGGCATAGAGGGCTCGCTTGGACTTCACCCGGTGATCGGGCAGCGTCCGGGTGACTTCCCATATCGTGTCGGCGAGTTTTGACTTGGACAGATCGGTCGCCGCCGCGGTGTCCTCGGGTGTCGGCGCGTAGAACATCAGCTCGAGTGGCTTGAATGGGTCCGAGGCGTCGACGACCAGCGTTCCGAGGTAGGTCTTGCCGACGGTGCTGCGGTCGGGCGAACCGTGCTTGCGGAGGTGGCCAGGACGGTCCTTGGTCACGTAGACGTTGGATCGGCCCCGCCGGTCGCGGCCGAACGGCTCTCGATTCTCCAGGGCGATCCTGGCGCCGTCGATCGCGTTGCCCTTATGGACCGAACCGTAGGCGTTCTTCCGGGTCCCGTCGGCGCCGCCAGGCAGATGGTCGCAGGCGATCGTCGCGGCGCCGGCACGCAGAAATGGGGCGATGAGGCGGCGCCGGAACAGAGCGGCACCCTCGGCCGCGAGAATGTCGTGTCCGTTGAGAGTCATCGCCTCGTTGACGCCGTCGTGGATCACCAGAGTGGGCACGGGGTCGAGCAGGTTGGAGATGTTGTCGCGGTTGGCGGCCTCGTTAGGTGCGACGAACCGGAACAGCGGCGGAAGCATCAGCTTGTCTGGCACGCCGAGGTCGCGTAGCCGTTCGATGGTGCTCTCTGGTCCGGGTTCCTCGTAATGCACGTAGACGACAGGGTTTCCGCGCTGCAGCTCGGCGGCGGCGCAGGCCAGCACGAACCATGACTTGCCGCTCTCGGTCTCACCGATGACGACGTGTTCGCGGCCGGAATAGATCAGCCGCACACCGTCGCTGCGGGCCGCGCCGAGGCTTGGTGGCTCGGGAGGTTTCATTTCGCCGCGCAGGTAGGGTCCGAGGTCGATCGGATGCCACGATTGGCCGAGTTTCTCAGTCGATGCGGTCGCCTGGTCGGCAGCGTGTCCGTTCGGTTTCCGGTGTGCGGGGCAGGGTGTCGTATTCGCCGCGTAGATGCGGATCGGTGGGCTCGGTGCCGTCCCAGTCGGCCCAACCGGCGGCCTCGTGCTGGCGTCCGTCGAGCCCGGGCGGCTCGGCCAGGTCGACGACGTGCCCGTTGGATAGCGGCTGGCCGTCTTCGTCGGGCCAGATCGGCTCGGGATAGTCGCGGCCGTACGGAATGTCGGGCATCAGGCGACCCTGACGGGTGTGCGGGCGAGCGCCGCGGCGATGTCGGTGGGGACCAGCGGCGGCAGGCCCAGCGCGGCCAGGTAGGCGACGGTGTACCGCCAGGCGTCGAGCTGGTGACGGGTCGGTGCGTGGCCGGTGGGTGCGGCTGCCTGCCCGTCGCCGACGGCGCACAGGATCGGGTCGCGGTGCCCGCATGGCAGCGGGACGCAGCGGGCGGCGGCAAGGCGCCGCCGGTGGAGCTGGCCGGCCAGATGTTGCGCGGAGTGTCGGCCCGCGCTGCTACCGTGGGCGGTGCTGGTCGTGGTGTCGGAACCCTCAGCATCGGACGGGCCCTGGGTGTGGGGCCCGTCTTCTTTTTCCGGCGGACCCCCGTAGGTGTTCATGCAACGTCACCGCCCTGGAAGCTGGAACGCAGGATCGCGGCGATCCGATCGCGCACTTCGGGTGGCGGCGTCGGCCAGTCTGCGACGACCTTGGCGGCACGCTCAATGAGCAGCTCGTATTCGAGGGCAGCGCTGGCTTCGCGGACCTTGGGGTGATCGGGAGGGTAGGACTGGATCCGCCGCGCTTTGCTGGCGCGTAGCTTCGCAACGGCGGCCGAGGGTGCAGCCATGACGGTTGCCTCCGGGTATGCGAAATGACGCACTCCGCTGGGAGGCTTGACTTGGCAGGCCCCGCGCCTGCCCCTGTTTAAGGGGCCACCTCGACGCTGCCTACTTGCGTCGAAGTCTAGCGGCTAAACCACGCAAGCTGATCTCGGTGACATTTTTCGAGGCCAGAGCGTCGAGGATCGGCGCGATATTGGCATACCGTGCGGGAACAGTCACGCCGCAGCGGTAACACTTGAGATTGAACCGGCCCGCGGTGAGGCCTTGCTCTTCGATCCCGCCAGGTTTCCGGAAAGACGGGAAGGGGCTTGTTGGGCCGTGATAGATGTCGGGATGGACGTGAAGCGGCTTTTCGCCGGCTTCGATACGGAGCTGGTCTGTCCCCATCGTGGCGGAATGGCTCAAGGCGCCGAGCCAGTACCGTTCTCCCCGGAATTCGACCCGCTTGAAGACCTCGACGTATTCACGGTGCTGGTCGTGCGACGAGTCGTCGCAATACATCCCGACGCGCGGCCCCGATTCCAGTGACCGCATGAACACGCGAAGGTCAGTGGTGTCATTCATTCTCGAACCCACTGTCGCGGCGTGACCTCGACGGTGTTCTCGTCGAACGCTCGGGAGTAGCGAGTTCCCTTGTGCAGCCGCACTACACAGAGCGCGTCGATCACGGCACGCTGGGTCATGAGACCGGCGTCGAGAAAAGCGGCGGCCGGATCGGGGGTGGCCAGGATTTCGCCCAACGCGGCGCTTGTCGTCTGAGCCGCCATCGCACGTTCCAGCACGGACAACTCGGCTCGCACATGCGCGTTCGCCGAGGCGTATCGGTGGCCGTCGATCCGACCCGCATCGTAATCTGCCTCGATCCTGGCGAGCCGGTCGTGCAGCCGAGTCGATTCGGCGAGCAGCGGGGCGAGTTGCGCCTCGGCCGGCGCCAGCAGTTCGGTCATATCCTCGCGTCGCAGCCGAGCGGTGATCACCGCCCGGACCCACGCGTCGACTGGGCCGCGGGCACGGTTCACGTGTCGTTCCTTGCACCGGTAGCGGCCCTGGGACCAGCCGCTGACGGGTTCCTCGCACACTCCACATAGGAACAAGCCCGATCCCAGGTGGCGGCGGTCTGTGCCCTCCCGGTTGGTCACGCGGCGCGGGTCGTTCAGGCGTGCCTGCACGACATCGAACACGTCTCCGCTGACCAGCGGCTCCCAGTTGCCGGCCTCGCCTGTCGGGCGGCCCTGATAGATTGCGCGTCCCGCATAGCGTGGATTGCTCAGGATCGTGCGGACGCTCGACGGATTCCATGGACGTCCGTGGCGGGTAGTCACCGCTTCATCGTTGAGCGTGCGGCAGATCGAACGCAGCGACTCACCGGCATAAAACAGCTTGAAGACGCGGCGTACCGTCTCGGCCTCATCGGGCACGACGTCACCTTTGATTGTGTAGCCGGTCAATCGCACCCCCCAGAGGTGGCCGGCCCAACCGGGCGCGTTGGGAAAGCGCGTCACGCTGGCGGCGAGATTTCCTGTCGACCTCGGCGCGAGCGACAGCCAGCTTCACCCGCGCGAACATGCGGCCCGCATCGGTGGTCAGGTCTGCCTCGCCGTTGGCAGTGACTAACGCCAGCCCCCTCTCCTCGGCGGCCTCGATCCAGTCCTCGAGCTGACGTGGCTGGCGCGTGAGCCGGTCGAGGTCATAGCAGACCAGGGCGTCGAACTCTCCCGCTTCATAGGCGCGTAGGAGCGCGTCGTAGCCGGGCCGGTTCTTGCGGGCGTCGCTGGCCGAAACGCTGCTATCGACGAACTCCCGCAACGGTTTCCAGCCTCGCTGGCTGATGATGCGCGCGCATTCGTCCCGCTGGCGAGCGATGGCCAGCCCCCTCGCCGGTCTGGTCAAGCGATATCCGGAGATATGTAGCAGCACGAAGTCGACTCGCCATCGACATATTGTTGCACGGCGTTGTAATCTGGTCGAGTTCCGGTTCAACGTCTGAACGTCTGGCGGTCCAGCATCACGCTGGAATTCGGTACATGCCGACGCTTCCGCTTGCCGAAGTCCGCGCAAACTTGTCCAGACTGGTCGATGAGGGGGTTCGGACACACCAGCGAATCGAGGTGACACGACAACGGCACGGCGCGGCCGATTTCGGGTCGTTTACCAGATTTTCGCTGAGCGGGTAGTCGTCCGCGTCGTCCACATCGCGCACCGTCGGGACGTTCACCGACGACGCATCGCGCGGGCGAGGTCGACGTATGAGGCGATGGACTTCACTGGGCTTCACAACCGAGTAGAAACCTGACGATCTCGACATGGCGGACCAGAAACGACTTCTCGTCGAGTTTCTTGCGCCGCATCCAGGTGGTGACTTCCGAATCGCACTTGCTGGCATTGCATGAGCGGCAGCTGGGCACCACGTTGGCCAGGGTGTAGCGACCGCCGTTGGCGATGGGCAGCAGGCAATCCCGCTGCAGGGCAGCTCCGGCCTCGCCGCAATAGGCGCAGCCACGCCACGCGAATTTCAGAGCGGTCCACTGGACTTCGGTGAGATCGTGAACGCTGGCCGCTATCCGACGGCGGCGCCGGCGGGCATACCGCTGCGCGCGAGTGGGACGCCGGGCCGACACCACCGCAACATGCTAACCGCCACGTCCGTGGTTGCCGGGCATCTTCCGGGGGTGTGCCGCGGGAGCGAGCTACGCCGACTGAACGGTCGGCGAGGGAGACGCCGGTGGTGTGGGACTCGGGCCGGTCGGGGCCGGGACCTTGCTGGGCACCGACGGCGCGGTCAGGGAGCCGTACTGGGGGCAGTAGGCCTGGATCGCGGCCCCGGTGAAGTAGGCGGCATTGAGTGCCGGCCAGCTGGTGGCGTTGGTGACCTTGGTGACCAGGTCGGCGTTGCTGGTGTTGGGATTAGCGCTCAGCGAGCCACAGACGACGGTTTTCGCGACCTGAATCGCCCGATCGGGCGCGCCGTAGTCCATGCCGGAGGTCTTGAGGTTGGTGATGAACGCGTCGTCGGTGGAGTCCGCATGGGCCGGCACGGCCAGACCGACGGCAAGGAGGACCAGCGCAATCGCTCTCGCCACCATGACAGCTCCCCTTGATCGCACGCCGCGCCTCCCATGACCGAGGAGTCCGCGAGATTTCTCCCCATCCTAGCCAGTCCGGCCCGCTTGCCGCAGGTCAATGCGGCCGCCTCAGGGTTTGCGGCCGGCGAGGTAGAGCAGCCGGGCCTGCGGTGTCGCGGCCGAGGGCGGCGGGCCCGCCGACGCAGTGAAGAACGACAAGCGGGGTTCGCCCAGCACCCACTCGATGAAACCCAGCGCGAACTGCACCAGTCCGTCATCGAGTCGCTCGTCAAAGCCGATCGAGCGAGAGATGTCCCAGCTGTGGACGGCGGTGTCGAACGCGACCAGACCAATCGCGTCCCAAGCGGGCAGCGGAACCCGATATGCCACAACGGTATTGAGGTCGTGCAGCGAGCCGATCGCGTCATTCAGCGCACGGGTGCCCTGCTGCCACGCGGCGAGGTGATCGGCGCCGAGCCAGTCGTCCTCCCGCGTCGTCACGTACTCCTCGAGGCTGCCGCCGCGCAGGATCCCCGCGATGCGGTGATGCAGACCGACCACGTGGTTGACCAGCTGCCGTAGGTTCCACTCGGAGCACGGGGTGGCGTTGTCCCAATCGGCCGCGGCGATGGCGTGCAGTCGGGCCGTCAGTGCCGATCGCGCGAGCTCCAAGGCCTCGAGTGCGGAGTCCGTCATAGTGTCAGTCTGCTCCCGCGTGCTGGACCAGGCCGAAGTGTCGCCGAAACAGTCTGTTACGTAACCCTATTGGAGCTGAACTCTGTGTTGACAGATGGCGGTACCCTAGTGGGCGTCGGCAGGAGAAAGCACATGGTCAGACTGCTCGCGTGCGCCGCGCTGGCGGGCGCTGCGGTGACATTTGCGCCGTCCGCGCACGCAGATCGCACGGTCACAGCCAGCGAAGCGTGCGCCGAGGCGATACCCGGATCGATACCGGTGCAACTCACCTTCGAACTCTCGTGCCAGGACCCCGAGGTGTGGAAACGGCAAGGCACGGTGCCGGGGACCGAGCCGATGCCCGTCCTGATGGCGCGGGTGTTCCCCGGCTCGTTTCGGGTCAACCCCGCCAACCGCTGGTCGGATTGGGTGATCCCGCAGTGAGGCAACCGCAACGCGTTACCTGAGAGGAATCAATTGCGCGCCAAACGAATTACGGCCAATCTGCGGGTGCCCGACCTCGAGGCGGCGAAGGGCTTCTATGCCGGTTTCCTCGGGTTGAGCGACGAAGAGTTCAACTTGGGGTGGGTGGCGAGACTCACCTCTCCCGACAGCGGCGTCAGTGTCCAGTTGGTCACGCGGGACGCGACTTCGGCAGCAGATTCTGTGATTTCGGTTCATACCGACGACGTCGAAGGCGCGTATCGGGAAGCTCAGGAGCTGGGCTACGAAATTGTGCATCCACTGACCACCGAAGCGTGGGGAGTGCGCCGCTTCCTGGTCCGGGCGCCGGACGGCAATGTGGTCAACGTCGTCCGTCACGCCGACTGACCCCGGCACGGCTTCCGGCCGTTCGAGACAGCGGCGCGGCCATTTATGAGACGTAGATCTGATGTCGCGGTTGATGTGACCCACGGCACGCGCCGAGATCCCCGCCGGGTCGGCTGATCCGACCCGGCCGGCCACGCGCGACCTTGGACTTTCGGGTGGGCACTGCGGCGCCACACTTAATAATTAGATTGCTGCACGAAACTAGCTACGACTGAACTAGCAGTTGGACACGATCATATGGACCGTAGCGAAATTTGCTGACTAATTACCTTAGTCTCAGTGATCACATCTGTTTCAGTTATTAGATTGCGCCGTGACCTACCTGCTGTATACGAAATGACCAAACCATTGTTTAATACGCGTGACGAGCACCACAAATTTTGATTTCTGACGCTAATTGTCGGTAGCGTCCGGCCCCATGATTGCTCTTGCAACGCTATTGGCACTGGTTAATCAAGTTTCCGGGACGCCCTACGTTCCGGGCGGAGATTCTCCCGCAGGCACTGATTGCTCAGGACTGGCGTCCTGGGTAGCAAATGCGGCCAGCGAACGTCCGGTATTCGGTAGCAGGTTCAACACCGGGAACGAAGAGGCGGCGCTGCTCGCGCGTGGCTTTCGGCCGGGCACCGCTCCCAATGCTTTGGTGATCGGGTGGAACGGGGGGCACACTGCGGTGACACTGCCCGATGGAACTCCGGTGTCCAGCGGCGAAGGTGGTGGTGTTCGCATCGGCGGCGCCGGCGCTTACCAGCCCGGATTCACGCACCACATGTTCTTGCCGGTCGATGAGCTGCCGGAAGGCGAGCTCCCGGCGCCGGACGCCCCCGATGCTCCTGCGGTTCTGGTTGACGCGGTGGCGCCGGAGCCCGCCGCCCCGCCCCGCCGGCCGCCGCGGCCCCGAAGCCGCCCAGCCGCCGGGCGCCGAACCTGCTCCGGCCGGCGATCCGCAAATGGCGTCCTGACCCGACGGGGCAAAGTGACCAACGCGACAACTATGTTGTGCGACCTGAATCACTCCAATTTCGAATAAACGCAGCTACGCCCGCATGGCGCATTTGTGGCGTGCGTCACAATGCGCTACGGGTGTGGTTCAAATCTAACGAGCCATTTGAATTCATCGCCTCAATAGCAATACCCACTACGGTGCCGTCGTATTCTTGCCGGCCTTCTTCGCCATTGTTCGAATTACGTTCACCCTGAACCGGACGCTCGATCCAGGCCGCCGCCCTTTCGTACTATGGCCGCGTGACAACCTCCACCACCCGGCCGGGCGCCGTCATCGCGGCTACCCAGGACGCCGTCGCCCAGGACCGGGTCAATGCCCAAGTCGTCTTCCGGGCCGCCGCCACCGCGCACGACGCGGTGGCCAGCACCATCACCCTCGGCCAGTATCAGGTCGAGGTGGACGAACCGCCGGCACTGGGCGGCGAAGCCGAGGCGCCGAACCCGGTCGAGTACTACCTGGCCTCGCTGCTGTCGTGCCAGATCGTCACCTGGCGGTTCTGGGCGGAGAAGCTGGGTATCGCCGTCGACGAGATCACCGCGCAGGCCGAGGGCGATCTCGACGTCCAGGGCTTCTTAGGCTTGGACGACAGCGTGCGGGCGGGATTCCAGGAGGTCCGGGTGGTCGTCAAGGTGACGGGACCGGAGACCCCGCAGCGCTACCGCGAACTTCAGGAGGCGGTCGACGCGCATTGCCCGGTGCTCGATCTGACCCGTAACGCCACTCCGGTGACCACTCGAGTGGAACTTGCCGGGCAGGATGCTACGCGATGACCGCGATCTCCTTGCCCAGCTGATATCCGGGCGCCAACGGCAGACTGTCACCGCTCCAGAACTTGCCCGGGTCGAACCAGTTGGTGTCCTTGTCGGTGACCAGCAGGCCCATCTCCTCGTAGGTGATGGCGACCGTCTCCGCGCAGTAGGCCGTGGCGATACTCATCCTGCGCTCTTCCCTACGTCGCTGCGTCTTCTCGCTGATCTTCCTGTCCAACAACGGGATTCCGCGGAACCAGTCATTGAGCGTGGGCAGCCGGCCGCGTAGCCAGCGGCCGGTCAGCCGCGCGGTGGTGGGGAAGGCGGTGCCGTCCATACGTGCGATCACCCGCAACAGCTCGTTCTCTTGCTCCCGGGTGGCGTACGGGGTGAGCTGACGAATCCAGCAACGCTGATGGTAGTGCTCGGTCCACTGCAGGAAGACCTGGCGAGCGTCATTGAGCTGGACCCCGCGGTGGTTGCTGCCGGTCCACATGTCGACCAGCTTGTCGCCCAGTTCGGCGTGCCAGATCAGCGGCGGCAGATCGTCGATAGCCACCGTCATGCCGACGTGGTTGACCGGGGCGTTGGTCAACGTCTGGATGGCGCGGTCGGGTCGGGAGCCGCCCCGGAACAGCCACAAGTCGCCGGTGCGAGTCTCGGCCAGCGCCTGGTCCAAGGTCAGCGTGTTGGAGTCCACCAGAGCACTCTAAGAGACGGCGGCCGGATAGCCTTTGCTGATGCGCAACATCTGGAAGTGGGTCGGGCTGGCCGGTGTCGCGGGCGTGGTCGCCGGTGGCGCCCTGGTGGTGCGCGATCAACGCAGACGTCAGGCCTACACACCCGACGAGATCCGGGCCCGGCTGCACGAGCGGTTGGCCGAATCCGACAGCGAAGCCTCTCAGTCCCGCTCCGGCTCGACCTCGACCGCGAACAACCGGTAACTGCCGGAGAATCCTTTCAGCTCGACCTCGTGGCCCTCGTCGAAGGCGATGCCGTCGCAGCCGCTGACTGCGTCCCGAACCGGTTCGCTGACCAGGATCTCACCGCCGGCGGCCTGCCCGGCGACCCGGGCGGCCATCGCGACGTTGCGGCCGAACAAGTCGTCGCCACGGCGTACCGAGCGGCCCATGTGAATGCCGATCCGCACTCGAAGCGCGTTGTGCCGCTTGCGTTTTGCGTCTTTATCCAGTTCCTGCTGCAGGTCCAGGCCGCAACGCACCGCCTGCTCGGCGCGCGCGAAGGCGACCATGAACCCGTCGCCCTGACTTTTAACCACGTGCCCCGAGTGCTTCTTCACCAGCCGATGCACCAGCTTGTCGTGTGCGGCGATGAGCTTGACCCAGGCCCGGTCGCCGATCCGCTCGTTGAGAGAGGTGGATTCCTCGATGTCGGAGAACAGGATCACCACCCGCCCGTCCGGGGTGACCCGCGCCAAGTCGGGCCGCTCCACCTCGGCCCAGTCGGCCAGGTCCTCGATCGAGCTGCGCACGGCCGCGCCGAAACCCTCTTTGCGCACGATGTTTGCGGTGTTCCACACCGTTTTAACGGCCTCCCGGCCGCCCGACCACAGGCGGTTGCGGACGTCCGCCCGCTGCTGCAGTTCCTCGACCTCCTGGCGGCTGCGGGTGAGCAGTTGCCACAGCACCACCAGCCCGCCGGCCTCGAGTACCGCGACTCCGGCCAGGGCGTAGAGCGCGATGTGCAGCACGTCACCCACGCACACCATCCTGTCAGGTCACTTCCGGTTCATTGCGTTCGCCTTGTCGGGTCAATACGCAGTGTCTAGGGTTGGCTTCGACTGCCCGGACGGTGCGCACGTGACGCTGAGGAGACGAAAAACTATGCAACTAGGCATGATCGGTCTGGGCAGGATGGGCGCCAACATCGTGCGCCGCGTCGTCACCGCCGGGCATCAGTGCGTGGTGTACGACCACAGCGCCGACGCGGTCAAGGCGATGGCCGGAGACGACAACATCACCGGCGTGTCCTCGCTGGCCGAGTTGCGCGACAAGCTCGACGCCCCGCGGCTGGTGTGGGTGATGGTGCCGGCCGGCAACATCACCACCGGGGTGATCGAGGAGTTGGCCGGCACGCTCGAGCCCGGCGACATCGTGATCGACGGCGGCAACTCCTACTACCGTGACGACCTCAAGCATGCAAAGTTGTTGGCGGAGAAAGATATTCGTCTGCTCGATGTGGGCACCAGCGGCGGAGTGTGGGGCCGCGAGCGCGGATACTGTCTGATGATCGGCGGCGATCAGGACGCCTTCGAGCATGCCGAGCCGATCTTCGCCACCATCGCCCCCGGGGTGAACGCCGCGCCGCGGACACCGGGGCGCGAGGGTGCCATCGACCAGGCCGAGAACGGATACCTGTACTGCGGCCAGGCGGGTGCCGGGCACTTCGTCAAGATGGTGCACAACGGAATCGAGTACGGGATGATGGCCTCCCTGGCCGAGGGGCTGAACATCCTGCGCAACGCCGACATCGGCAAACGCATCGAAGAGGGCGACGCCGAGACGGCCCCGTTGTCCAATCCCGAGTGCTACCAATACGACTTCGACATCGCCGAGGTCGCCGAGGTGTGGCGGCGGGGCAGCGTGATCGGCTCGTGGCTGCTCGATCTGACCGCGATCGCCTTGCACGAGTCGCCGACGCTGAAGGAGTTCTCCGGCCGCGTCTCCGACTCGGGCGAGGGCCGCTGGACCTCGATCGCGGCGATCGACGAGGGGGTGCCCGCGCCGGTGCTCACCACCGCGCTGCAGTCCCGCTTCGCCTCCCGCGACCTCGACGACTTCGCAAACAAGGCGTTGTCGGCGATGCGCAAGCAGTTCGGCGGCCACGCGGAGAAACCGGCCAACTAGCCGTGCCTACCGCGCCGAGCGTGCGGCTGCGTCAGCCCCGCCTACCGCGCCGAGCGTAAATTTCACGACGTATCACCGGCGTGCCGCGTCGTGAAACTCACACTCGCGCGGGGGGATTCGCGCAGGGGGATGCGCGCAGGGGAACTCGCGCAGGGTGGCTCGCCGGGAAGCCGGGACGGCCGGGTCAGGGGCGTTCGACGAAGGCCACCACCGCGTCGCTGAAGGCATCGTTGTCGTCGCCGGCCGCGGTGTGCCCCGCGTTCGACAATTCGACGAACTCCGCGCGCGGCACTTGGGTCAGGAAATGCTCGACGCCCTCGAGGCTCACCACGTCGGACAATTTCCCGCGGATCAGCAGCACCGGGATGCTCAGGTTGGTGGCGGCCTCCTCGAAACCTTCGGTGCGCAGTTCGGGGTCGTCGCCGGGCTTGGTCATGAACGCCGGGTCCCAGTGCCAGTACCAGCGCCCGTCGCGCAGCCGCAGATTCTTCTTCAGGCCCTCGGGGCTGCGCGGCTTGGCGCGGTGCGGCAGGTAGGCGGCGACGGCGTCGGCGGCCTGCTCCAGCGTCTCGAACCCGTCGATGTTGCTCATCATGAAATCCCGGATGCGGGCACTGCCGTTCTTCTCGAATCGTGGCACCACGTCGACCAGCACCAGCTTGGTCACCCGCTGTGGCCCGGCGCGGTCCGCGACGAGGATTCCGGTCAGCCCGCCCATGCTGGCCCCGATGATCACCACCTGCCGGCCGATCGCATCCAGGACGTGCATGACGTCGGTGGCCAGGGTCTCCACCTCGTAGTCGGCGTCGGGCGCGCGGTCGCTGTCACCGTGCCCGCGGGTATCGATCGCCACCACGTGGTACCCGTCGTCGGCCAGGACCTGTCCGGTGTTCTTCCAGGAGAACCGGTTCTGCCCGCCGCCGTGCAACATCAGGATGGTGGGCCGATCGGATCCGGCGCCGCGGTTCCACTCGTCGGCGATCAGGGTAAGCCCGTCCACCCCGGAGAATTCGACTGTCTGGGGGCTACTCATACGGTGAGTCTCTCTTTCGGTTCGGGTTGTGGGCGGGCCAGGTAGGCGCTGATGACTTCGACGAGCATCTCGCGGTCCCGGGTGCTGTCCAACGGCCGGGGCCAGGTCAGCTGCAGTGCCACCAGGCCGCGGACGGTGGCCCAGATGAGGTTGCCCAGCCGGCTGGCCTGGGCCGGGTCGATGCCGGTGCCCAGGTGCTCGCCGATCTCGGTCATCCGCGCCGACATTGCCGCCAGGTGGGCGTTGGCGGCCGCGGTGCGGGCACCGCGGGTGGCGATCATGATCTCCAGGGCGGCCATCGAGGTGGGGCTGGAGATGCCGCGCCACACCGCTTCCACGACGAACGCCGGCCGATCTTCCGGTGGTATCCGTGCGGCTTTAGCGGGCAGCGCCTCGAGCGCCTCGAGTAATTCGGCAAACCCCTTGTCCGCCACGGCCATCAAGATGCCGTCCAGGTCACCGAAGTGGTATTGCACCACGCCCCAGGTCAATCCGGCTCGTTCGGTGATCTGTCGCATGCTCGGCGGCGCGAATCCCTCCTTCAGGATGTAGCGGACCGTTTCGTCGATGACGGCCTGACGGCTGCGTTCGGCGCGCGCCTGTCCACCGCTCGGCGGCCTGCGTGGTGCGGTCATCGGTTCACCACATCACGCCGCGCAAATGGTCGAGCGGCCGCAGGTCGTGGGCGGCCAGGATGCCGCTCGGCGCCGCGCAGACCGCGTCAATTAGATTGACAACCCTTGCAGCCGTTGCGATTACACCACCCTCGTTGTGGTCGCCGCGGCCACCCAGATGGGTGTTGATCTCGACGCCGGGGCTGCCCGTGACCACGACGCGGTGCACACCGAGGCGGCCATCCGGGGGATAGGCCCAGTCGGGTGCGGTCTGCGGGCCGAGCCGGTTGACGTGTTCCATGGTGATCACCGCCTCGCCGTCGCGCACTCCCTCGACGCCGAACCGCACGGCGGCGACCTGCCCGGGTTCGACGTGCATCATCACGCAGTCGATCGGTTCGGGCGTCACCCACTTCTCGCAGCGTTCCCGGATCTCGTCGAGCTCCACGCCCAGGTCCTGCGCCAGGCTGCGCACCTGCACGCCCCACATCGAGGCCAGCACGCCGGACAGAAACATCACCGGCGTGTGATCCGGGTCGGTACCGAAACCGAAACTGACGCCGGTGAATTCGGCGTCATCGTAGCTGGCGTAGTCGCAGATCTCCTGGACGGTGATGCTGGTGGCGCGCTCGGTGAGGCTCAGCGCGGTGTAGGCCAGGGTGTCGCCGGAGAAGCCGGGGTCGACGCCGTTGATGTACAGCGTCGCGTCGCCCTCGGTGCACGCCTGCTGCAGTGGCTCGCACAGCCAGCTGTCAGCGTGGTCGGGGGCCACCATCCACACGAATGACGATCCGACCACGTTGGTGCCGGCCCGTAGGAACCGGCTGATCTCCGAAATCGCTTCCTTGGGCCGGGTTTCGGCCTGCGAGGCGTACACGACGCAGTCTGCCTGTAGGGCTACGAGCGCGTCGAGGTCGTCGGTGGCCGTGACACCCGTCGGCTCGCGGAGGCCGCACAATTCGGCGGCGTCGCGTCCCAGCTTGCCGGGGCTGAATGCGTGCACGCCCACCAATTCCAGGCCGGGCCGCTCGATCAGCATGCGCAGGGCATGCCGACCGACGTTGCCGGTGGAGTATTGGATGACACGCGTCATGTCAGCGTGGTGGGAATCGGCCACAGCGGCGCGCTCATCTCGGTCCAAGACCGGTAGTGGCCGGGCTGGTTGCCCGAGCGCAGCGCTGCCATCCGCGCGTCGAGTTCGGGCGTGTTCCTGCCGTCGCGCAGGATGTCGAGCATTGCCGCCGTTGCCATTCCGACGTCGAAGATGTCGCGCTGCCAGGACCAGCTGCGGCGCCCGCTGTACTGGAACCAGCTACCACCCAGTCCCTGAATCTCGTACGGCTCGCCGGTGGGCGAGGTGAAGGTGGACAGCTGGCGCCACAGCCCGAACGCCTGTCCGGAGCGATCATCGAAAAGTACTGTCTGGTAGGGATATATCCAGCCCTGAAAGCCGAGCATCTCGGTGCCCAGCGCAAGGTCGCGGATCTCGTCGCGGCCGTTGGCCATGAACTGGTCCGTCGGCGAGTAGGACCAGCCGTAGGTGGCGTCCGGCTCGTAGAAGTCGGCCATCACCCCCCAGTCGCCGGAGTCCTGCGCGCGGCGGTTCACCTCCAGCCAGGCTTCCCAGAACTCGTCGAATTCGCCTCGGTCATATGTCATTCGGTTCCTCACATCAGGTCGGTGATGGTCTTCAGGCCGGCCTCGTACAGCACGCCGGGCAGCATGCCGCCGTCGATCTCGATGGTGGTGCCGTTGATGTAGTCGGCTGCGCCCGAGGCCAGAAACACGACCGTGCGGCCCACTTCGGCCGGTTCGCCGCCGCGCTTCAGTGGAACCTTGGCGAAATACCCGGCACCCGTCGGGTCGTCCTCGGGTAACACGAAAGCGCGGAAGTTGTCGGTGATCGTCGGTCCCAGCGCCACGCAGTTGACCCGCACCCGCGGTCCCCATTCCTGGGCCAGCGACCGCGTCATGTGATTGAGGCCGGACTTGGCCGCGCCGTAGGACACCAGGGTGGGCGAACCCGCGGGGTGGCCGGCGCCGCTGGAGACGTTGACGATGCAACCTGTGCCGTCCTGGGTCTTCATCTGCCGGTAGGCGCGGATGGCGAACCACATCGGGCTGATCAGGTTCATCTGCACCGCGAAGGCGTGGAACAGCGCGGTGCGTTCGAAGTCGTCGCCGCTGCGCGGGGCGCCCTGCAGTCGCTGCACCAGCTCGGGGATGTCTTCGACGTGCGGTGCGGGTACGGTACCCCCGGCATTGTTGACCAGGATGTCGATCCGGCCGTAGCTGTCGGCGACGTGTTGGACGAAGGCGTCGATCGCGTGGTAATCGCCTTGGTCGCAGACCATTTGGGCGCTGCGTTGTGCCCATTCGGGCTCGGACTCGATGCCGGGCAGCGTGTCCAGCGGCGAGCGTGCGCAGCCGATCACGGTGGCTCCTGCGCGCAACAATTCGTGTGCGATGCCCACGCCGACGCCGCGGCTGGTGCCGGTGACGACGGCGACCTTGCCGTCCAGCGCAGGCCGTGGGTCCACTGACAGATGATTACACTCGTAATCTTTTCGGGCAAGCGACTGCGCCGATGAGTTCTGGTCGGCGCCCCGGTCTATGTGAGGGAAGAGATCCAACGAACTAGGAGATGCGATATGCCCGCGATCACGCCCTCACTGTGGTTCGACCAGAACCTGGAGGAGGCTGCCGAGTTCTATGTCTCGGTGTTCCCGAACTCGCACATCGAGGAACTGCACCGCGCCACCGAGGCGGGTCCTGGTGCGCCGGGTTCGGTGCTGTCGGGCACCTTTGTGCTCGACGGCACCCGCTTCCTCGGCATCAACGGCGGCCCGGTCTTTCAACTCAGCGAGGCCGTGTCCTTCATGGTGCACTGCAAGGACCAGGACGAGGTCGACTACTACTGGGAGAAACTGGCCGACGGCGGCCAAGAGTCGCAGTGCGGTTGGCTCAAGGACCGATTCGGCCTGAGCTGGCAGATCACGCCGGACCGGCTGTTCGAGCTCGTTTCGGATCCAGACCCGGCCCGGGCCGCCGCGGCCACCGCCGCCATGCACGGCATGCACAAGATCGTCATCGCCGAGCTGGAGAAGGCGGCCGACCAGGCCTGAGCTCACTCGATGATGCGGTCGATCCACGCAATCGTCGCGTCGATGACCGCCGGCACCTCGTCGGGGTCGTCGCAGCCGGTGACCATCAGCGTGGCCTCGGCCAGCGTCGCGATCAACACCCGCCCGAGCAGCACCTCGCGCGGGGAGGAGCCCAGCTCCAGCGCCGCCAGCCAGTTGCGCAGCTCCGTCGCCAATCGCTTACGGCGGGTGACCTCGAACCCGGCCGGCAGGTCGCCGCAGGACAGCACCCGGGCCGCGTGGCGGTTCTCCCACATCGCCTCCAGATAGGCCCGCACGTGCAGCCGGAACGTGTCGCGCCGGTCGGATGCGGCCTCGCGGTGTGGCTGGACGGCGTTCTCGATGGAGGCGGCGACGGAGTCGGCGAGCTGCTCGTAGATGGCCAGAAACAGCTCGCTCTTGCCGCCGAAGTGGTGGTAGATGCTGCCGATGCTGGCGCCGGAGGTATGCACCACGTCGGCGATGGTTGCGGCGGTGAAGCCTTTCTCCGCGAACACTTCGGTGGCCGCGTCGAGAATCCTGCGCTGGGTGGCGCCGGACTTGGCCCAGCGCCTCGAGGCGGTGGATCGCGCGGTCAACCGGACGCCCGTGTGGACGCGACCGGGGTTGACCTCTGGTGGTACCGCGGCGAACATCATCGTTGCTGGCCTCCCTTTACGCCCATGCCAATAGCGTGCCGTGACAGCGGTGGGAAGTCTGTCGGCCGAGCGGCCAGCGGGGGGGATGAATTTCGCGTCCTCCGATTGATGGGCTTCTGGTCCTCCCAATGGGCCGGTTACGTTGGACGTGCGGGCGAGAAAAAGGTGAACAGGAGTCGAGTTGTCTGAACCACGCTGGGTCGACGTGAAGAGTCCCAACGGTGATCTGAAAGCCCTGACCTGGGGACCCGACGACGCGCCGATTGCGTTGTGCCTGCACGGTTTTCCCGACACCGCGTACGGGTGGCGCAAGATCGCGCCACTATTGGCCGCGGCCGGTTGGCGGGTGGTGGCGCCGTTCATGCGCGGTTACGCGCCGTCGTCGATTCCCGTCGACGGCAGTTACCACGTCGGCGCGTTGATGCACGACGCCCTGCGGGTGCGCTCGGCCGCGGGCGGCTCCGACCGCGACGTGGTGATCGGCCACGACTGGGGAGCGATGGCCGCCGCCGGGCTGGCCGCGATACCCGACAGCCCGTTCGCCAGGGCGGTGATCATGTCCGTCCCACCGATCGGCGCTTTCCGGCCGTTCGGTCAGCTGCCGAACCGGGCCCGCCTGCTCCGCGAAGTGCCGCCGCAGTTGCTGCGCAGCTGGTACATCAGCTACTTCCAGCTGCCGTGGTTGCCGGAACGGTCGGCGTCCTGGGTGCTGCCGCTGTTGTGGCGACGGTGGTCGCCGGGCTACCGCGCCGACGAGGACCTGCGCCACGTCGACGCCGCGATCGGCACCCCGCAGAGTTGGCGCGCCGCGCTGGGCCCCTATCGTGCCACCATCCGTAACACCGAGCCGCCGCCGCAGTACGCCGAGTTGCACCGGCATTGGACCGAGACACCGAAGTTGCTCAGCCTGTACCTGCACGGACACGACGACGGTTGCATGACAGCGGCTTTCGCGCGCTGGGTGGAGCCGGCGCTGCCGGCCGGCAGCGCGGTGGACATCGTCGCCAATGCCGGCCACTTCCTGCAGCTCGAACAGCCCGACAAGGTTGCCGAGCTGGTGTTGGATTTCGTCGGTTCGCCCTGATGCACCGGATGGCCGCCGTCGACGCACAGTTTTACTGGATGTCGGCCAAAGTCCCCAACGACGAGTTCCTGCTGTACGTGTTCGACGGCGAACCTGCCGATCTCGACGGGGCCCTGGAGCAGGTTCGCCGGCGCGCCGAGGCCTGCCCGGACTGGGCGATGCGCGTGCGGGACGACTATGCGGTGCGCTTCCCGCGGTGGGTCCCCGCGGCGGTCGGCCCGGAACTGCTGCTCTGCCACCAGCTGGCGGACGACACCTGGGCTGGCTGTCTGAGCGCGGTAGCCGCCCTGACCGGCGATCAGCTGGATCCGCGCGAGATGCCTTGGCGCTTACATGTATTCACCCCGGTGCGCGATATCCCGGGTGCCATCGGCCCGGGCACGGTCGTCGTGGTGCAGGCCGCGCATGCGCTGGGTGACGGCCGGCGGGTTTCGGCGATGGCGGGCTATTTGTTGGGCCGGTCGGCCCCGGTGCCGCAGGTGGCCCCGCCGCGGCCGGGACTGGCGCCGTGGCGCGCGGTGGAGGCGGTCCGCACGTACCGGCGACTCGTCGCCGATACCGAAGCCGGGCTGTTGCCTGCGGGGGCGGGATCGCGGCGGCCACTGGCCATCAACACCCGCCCCCGGGGAGCGCGATCGCTGCGCACGCTGGTGCGCCACCGTTCGCAACTGCCGGGCGCCACCGTCACCGTCGCGGTGCTGGCCGCGGTGGCCGGTGCGCTGGCGGAGCTGCTCGGCCCGGCCGCCGATTCTCTGGGTGCGGAGGTGCCGATGGCCAAACCCGGTGCGCCGCTGGGCTACAACCATTTCGGCAATGTGGCTGTGGGGCTCTACCCGCACCTCGACCGCGGCGAACGCATGGCGCGGATCGCCTCCGATCTGGAAAATGCCCGCCGCCGCATGTGGCATCCCGCCGGCCGGGCCGCCGATCGGGCGTTCGCCACCGTTCCCGCTGCGGTATTGCGTTGGGGGGTATCGCAATTCGACGCCGAGGCGCGGCCCACGCAGGTGACCGGCAACACTGTGGTGTCCAGTGTGTATCGGGGTGCCGCCGACGTGAGTTTCGGCGGAGCTCCGGTGCTGTTCACCGCCGGCTATCCGTCCTTGTCGCCGGCGATGGGGCTGACCCACGGCGTGCACGGCATCGGCGACACCATCGCTATCAGCGTGCACGCGGCCGAGTCGGCGCTGCCGGACGTGGACGGATATCTGCGACTGCTGGACGCGGCGCTCCATTAGACCCTGGCCGCGAGTGCTACGGACGCCGCGACATCCCGCGCCCGAAACAGCGGTGGCGTTACATCCGCGGAGCAACATGATCTAGTTTTGACGCCATGGCTGCCATCGATGTCGGTTTACTGATCCTGCGGCTGGTACTGGGTCTGACCTTGGCCGCGCACGGCTTGAACAAATTCTTCGGCGGCGGGCGGATAGCGGGGACCGCCCGCTGGTTCGAGAGCATCGGCATGAAGCCCGGCAAATTCCACGCCATCGTTGCCGCCACCACCGAGACGGCGGCCGGGCTGGGCCTGGCCGCCGGCCTGCTCACCCCGATCCCGGCGGCGGGCTTCGTGTCGCTGATGATCGTCGCGGCCTGGACCGTGCATCGCCACAACGGCTTCTTCATCGTCAAGGAGGGCTGGGAGTACAACCTGGTCCTGGCCCTGTGCGCGGTTGCGGTTGCCACCGTGGGCGCGGGCCGGCTCAGCCTGGATCGGGTGATCTTCGGGGATGCCTCGTGGCTCAGCGGTTGGCCCGGTCTGGCAATCTCGCTCGGCCTGGGGCTGGCCGGAGCCATCGGGCAGCTGCTGATCTTCTACCGGCCGCCGGCCAAACAGGCCGCCTAGCGGGCAATTCTCCCGAGCTGGAGGAGTCCTGGGGGATTCCTGGGAATCGCCTGAATTCGCCCACACGGGGGCCGATCACCGGCGAGGGTGAGCAGAATAGGGGCCGCTCTGAGGGCGGCCCCAAGATTTCGTTGACGCGGCTGGCCGGTAGGGGTGCAGATGATATTGGACTTTGCGTGGTTGCCGCCGGAGATCAACTCGGCGCGGATTTTCGCCGGTGCCGGTTCGGGCCCGTTGCATGTGGCGGCGGCGGCCTGGGAGAGTCTGGCCGCGGACCTGTCGGGGTCGGCGAGTTCGTTCGATTCGGTGATCACCGCGTTGGCGGGTGGGCCGTGGGCGGGTCCGGCGTCGGCGGCGATGGTGGCTGCGGCGACGCCGTATGTGGGCTGGTTGAGTGCGGCGGCGGCGCAGGCGACGGCGGCGGCGTTGCAGGCGCGGGCGGCGGCGACGTCGTTCGAGGCGGCGCTGACGGCGACGGTGCATCCGTTGGCGGTGGAAGCCAATCGGGTGTCGTTGGCGACGCTGGTGGCGACGAATTTTCTGGGGTTGAACACGCCGGCGATCTTTGCCACTGAGTTCGACTACGTGGAGATGTGGGCGCAGGATGTGGCCGCGATGCTGGGGTATCACTCGGGTGCCACGGCGGTGGCGCAGAGTTTGACCCCGTTCAGCGTGCCGCCGCTCGATCTGGCGGGCCTGGCGTCGACGGTCAACGCGAACGTCGTCGGGTTCGCCACGTCGGCGTCGGCGGCGCTGAGCCCAGTGGCCGCCGGGGCCACGGCCCTGGTGTCGGAGGTGCAATCGGCGGCCGCCGCGGTACCCGTGTCGACGCTGATGTCGGTGGCCCAGGTGGGCGCATACCCGGCCAGCATGCTGATCGGTCCATTGATGCAGCTGGGTCAGACGGCCAATGCCGGCACCGCCGGATTGGCCGGTGCGGCAACGGGATTGGCTGACGTACCGAAATTCGTCGGCGACACCATGCCAGCCGCCGGCAGCCTCGGCGGCGGCGGTCTGGGGGCGGGATGTCGGGGAGCCTGGGGCAGGCGCGACTCGTCGGTGCAATGTCGGTGCCACCCACGTGGGAGGGTTCGACGCCCAAAGGTATGACTACGTCTGCGATGCAAGGCCTGGGTGCGATGCCCAATGCTGCCGCGGCAGCTCAAGCGGCGCCCACCGGCGGCGGCATGCCGATGATGCCGATGCCAATGGGTGGCGGTGCCGGTGGTGGCGCGGGGATGCCCGGCGGCCCGTTGGGCCGCGGCGGCGCCAGTCCGCACGTTACGCAGAACCGGCCCAGCGTGATTCCGCGCACGGGCGTCGGCTAGCAGCCTCGCCCGCCGCACTCACGATCAGGCCTGCGCGGCAACCACTTCCGCCGCAGCACGCTCCCCGGAGCGGATCGCGCCGTCGACCCAGCCGCACATCACGGCCGAGCTTTCGGTCCCGGCCCAATGGACCCGCCCGCACGGCGCCCGCAGGGTACGGCCGAACTCGGTCAGCACGCCGGTGGGAGTATGGCTGATCATGCCGCCGCCGGAGTACCGGTCCAGCGTCCAGTCCTGCAAATGGAATTCCACTGGCGCACCGGCCTTTTCGCCGAACCGGCGGACGAGTTCGCCGATGATCAGCTCCCGGCGTCCGGTCTCGTCGAGCCGCAGCAGCCGGCGCGCGGCGCGCCCCTCGGTGATGGCGCACATGATCCCCGGGTTCCCGGAGTCGGTGCACGCGTCGATGGTCAGCGTCACCGGCGTGCCTGGTGCGGCGGACTGCCCGGAGAATCCGTCGGCGCGCCAGAACGGTTCGTCGTAGACGACCGAGGTCTTGATCACCGCACCGCTGGGCATCCGCTGGTGCAACATCGCCCGGTCCACCGGCAGCGCGGGTTGGTAGACGATCGAGGTGGCGATCGCCATCGGAATCGCCACGATCGCGCGCTGTGCGCGCACCGTAAGACCATCGGCGCTCACCGTGACGCCGTCGGTGTCCTGGGTGATTTGGCGAACCGGCTGCGACAGGTGCAGCGCATCCCCGAGTGCGGCAACCATCGGCCGATAGATCGCCCCCATCCCGCCGACGGGGCGGGCGTCCTGTGAGCCGCCCCTGCCGGAGATCACGAAGGTGGGACCGCCGCCGGAGGACATCTGCAGCAGCATCCACAGCAGCGACACCTCGGCGGAAGTCGAGGTGTAGGTACCGCCCAATACCAGGTCGAGCATCTCGCGGGCCGCCCTGGACGGCACGTTGCGCTCCAGCCAGTCGCCGATACTGGTCCGATCCCATTCGGCGGCATCCGTTGCATCCCAAGGGTTTTCGCGCGGAATGGTCTTGCACATCTGCTCCAGGGACAGCAGCGCCACGCCGAGGTTGGCCACCGCCCACGGGCTCATGCTCCAGGGCAGCTTCCCCCCGTAGCGGTGTTTTTTGCCGTTGACGATCATCATGGCGTCGCCGTCGTCGTGCTGTTTGTAGTCTCCGACGCCGAATTCAGCCATCAGCGCGTAGATCCGGTCCTGGCCGGGCCCGACCCAGGCGCCGCCGCGGTCGATCCACACCCCGTCATCGCGCGGCACCGTGAAGGTGCGGCCGCCGACCCGGTCGCGCGCTTCCAGCAGCGCCACCGAGTGGCCCGACTGCTTCAACCGCAGCGCTGCCGTCAGGCCGGCGAACCCGGCCCCGACCACGCAATAATCGACATCCGTCATACCCGACTCCTCAGTGGTCCGGCGATCCCGCACTGATCATGCCGGTTGGCGAGGCCCGACCACAGGCGGATAAGGAAGATCGGTACTGGTGTGCGGGTCGACGTGGACCGGATGACCGAGGTAGGGGAAAGCCCGCTGCGCGCATGCGGCGCGCGCGCAGATCTTGCAGCCGGCACCGATCGGCACCATCGCCTCCGGGTCGGTCAGGTCGACCCCGACGGAATAGATCAGCTTTTCGGCATGGACCAGGTCGCATCCGAGCCCGACGGCGAAGCTCTTGTCCGGGCCCAGGTAGCGGCTGGGTTCGCTGGTGGTGGTGCGGGCGACCCAGAAATAGGTGCGCTCGTCGGGCATCTGGGCGACTTGGGTGAGGAACTGGCCGGGCCGGGAGAACGCGTGATGTACCACCCACAGCGGGCAGTTGCCGCCGACACGCGAGAAGTGAAAAGCCGTGGCGGACTGCCGTTTCGAGATGTTCCCGGCGCTGTCGGCACGGACGAAGATGAACGGGACGCCGCGCGCGTTCGGACGCTGCAGGGTGGACAGCCGATGGCAGATGGTTTCGAAGCCGACCTCGAATCCTCTTGCCAGCGAGTCGATGTCGTAGCGTGCACGCTCTGCGGCTTCGAGGAATCGTTGGTAGGGCAACAACAATGCGCCGGCGAAGTAGTTGGCCAGGCCGATGCGGGCCACCGCTCGCGCGTCGTCACTGAGCTGGTCGTCTGCCGCGATCAACCCGGTGATCAACTCGGCCTGGGTGAGCAGCGCGATCTGGGTGGCGAGTTGAAAGGCGCGCTGGCCGGGATGCAGCCACCGCGCCACGTACAACGTCTTCGATTCAGGGTGGAAGAGGCGCTTGGGAGTTGGGCTGCAGCGCCTGGCCGCCGTCGATGACAACGGTCACGCCGAGTTCATCGTCCAGGAAGTCGGCCAGCTGGGCGTCGAGCCCGCCGATCCGCATACGTTTCCGGTCGAATAGCCTCTCGGCTGCCAGGTCCAGCTCGCCGATGTAGTTCTTGCGGTCGTAGAAGAAGTCGCGGACCTCTTCGAAGGGCATCGGCTGCTGCGTGGCCGTCGGGCTCTCGATGCTCGCGCGGCTGTGCAGAGCCTCCAGGTCGGCGGTGGCGTCGTGCAGTCGGCGGTGCAGATTGACCAGTGTTTGTCCAATGGCCGGCATCCGCGCGACGAGTTCCTCGATCTGTGCTGCGGTGGCGGCCCCCTCGGCGAGCACCTCGCTCAGATCGGAGATCAGGCGCGCATCGGAGTCTGGGGCGAAGTATTGCGCCGGCAGGTTGAAACGCTCGGTGAGGGTGAGCAGCACTGGCACGGTGATGGGACGCTGATCATTCTCCAGCTGGTTGACGTAGCTGGTGGACAGTCCCAGGGCGCGCGCCAGCGCCACCTGGGTCAGCCCCTGGTCCTCACGTAGCCGCCGCAACCGCGCACCGGCGAACGTCTTCGCCACCTTGGACACCGTACGCCCGCCTCCTTACACAACATTTGCAAAATCGCGCCCGCAAGGACACAAAATTACGCCTTTACAGTGCATTTACCCCAGTTGTGGCGCTGCGTACTGTGCGTCTTATGCGTATCCACGACGTTCGAGCACGGCGCAGCGCCGACGACTTCCCGCGTACCGAGCACCTGGCCTGGAAGATCGCCGAGGTAGCGGCGGACCCGGTGGGGGTACCGGCCGAGACCGAGTCGATGGTGATCAACCGCATCATCGACAACGCTGCGGTGTCGGCCGCCTCGGTGATTCGTCGGCCGGTCACCGCCGCCCGCGCACAGGCACTCGCACACCCGGTATCGGCCAAGGGGGCGAAGGTTTTCGGCGTCACCGGCGATTACTCGCCGGAATGGGCAGCCTGGGCCAACGGTGTCGCGGTCCGCGAATTGGACTTCCACGACACATTTCTGGCTGCCGAGTATTCCCACCCCGGTGACAACATCCCGCCGCTGGTAGCTGTCGCCCAGCACCTCGGCATCGGGGGAGCGGACTTGATCCGGGGCCTGGCAACCGCCTACGAGATTCAGATCGACCTGGTCAAGGGAATCTGCCTGCACGAGCACAAGATCGACCACGTCGCCCATCTGGGTCCGTCGGTGGCCGCCGGTTTGGGCACCATGTTGCGCCTGGACAAGGAGACGATCTATCAGGCCGTCGGCCAGGCACTGCACCTGACGACGTCCACCCGGCAGTCCCGCAAAGGGCTGATCTCGAGCTGGAAGGCTTTCGCCCCGGCGTGGGCGGGCAAGGTCGCCATCGAGGCCGTGGACCGCGCGATGCGCGGCGAAGGTGCGCCCGCTCCCATCTGGGAGGGTGAGGACGGGGTGATCGCCTGGCTGCTGTCCGGCCCCGAGCACACCTATCAGGTGCCGCTGCCCGAACCGGGTGAGCCAAAGCGCGCGATTCTGGACAGCTACACCAAGGAGCACTCCGCGGAGTACCAGAGTCAGGCCCTGATCGACCTGGCCCGCCGGCTGCGCGAGCGGATCGGCAACCTGGACGAGATCGCCACCATCGTGTTGCACACCAGCCACCACACCCATTACGTGATCGGCACCGGCGCGGGCGACCCACAGAAGATGGATCCGGACGCGTCCCGGGAAACTCTGGACCACTCGGTGATGTACATCTTCGCGGTCGCGTTGCAGGACGGAACCTGGCATCACGAGCGCTCGTACACGCCCGAGCGGGCGCACCGGCCCGACACCGTCGAGCTGTGGCACAAGATCTCCACCCTCGAAGACCCCGAGTGGACCCGTCGTTACCACTCGACTGATCCCGCGGAGAAGGCGTTCGGTGCCCGCGCCGAGATCACCCTGAAAAGCGGCGAGGTGATCGTCGACGAGATCGCTGTCGCCGACGCACACCCATTGGGTGCCAGGCCCTTTGAGCGCAAGCAATACGCCGCGAAGTTCGCCGAGTTGGCCGAAGGTGTGGTCGACGACGCCGAACAGCAGCGTTTCCTGTCGGCGGTCGAGGGGCTCGCTGCGCTCGAGTCGGGTGAGCTCGGTGCGCTCAACGTCATCGTCGCCCGTTCCGTGTTGGACAAGGCGCCGACGATTCCGGCCGGGATCTTCGGATGAGCGGGCTGATCGGCAGCGCCGTGCCCGCCGGGCAGAAGCGCGCCAGATTTCGCAGGGCGCTGGAAAGTGGACGACTGCAACGCTTCCCGGGAGCATTCTCACCGCTGGTTGCCAAGCTGGTCGCCGAGCTGCGATTCGACGGTGTGTACGTGTCCGGTGCGGTGCTCTCCGCCGACCTGGGTCTGCCCGACATAGGTTTGATCACGTTGACCGAGGTCAGTGTGCGCGGCGGGCAAATCGCCGGCGCGACGGACCTACCCACCCTGATCGACGCCGACACCGGTTTCGGTGAGCCGATGAGCGCCGCGCGCACCGTGACGGTGCTCGAAGATGCGGGGGTTGGCCGGCTGCCACCTGGAAGACCAGGTCAACCCTAACGCTGCGGGCATCTCGACGGCAAAGCGGTGGTGCCGACCGGGGAGATGGTCAAGCGGTTGCGGGCCGCCGTATCGGCAAGGCGCGACCCGAACTTCATCATCTGCGCCCGCACCGACGCGGCCGGCATCGAAGGAATCCCCGCGGCGATCGACCGGGCGAAGGCATACGCCGATGCGGGCGCCGACCTCATCTTCACTGAAGCCTTGAACACACCGGCTGATTTCGAGCAATTCCGCGATGCGGTCGACACGCCGTTGCTCGCGAACATGACCGAATTCGGAAAGTCTGAGTTGCTCACGGTCGCACAACTTTCCGACATCGGTTACAACGTGGTGATCTATCCGGTGACCACGTTGCGACTGGCCATGTATGCCGTAGAGGTAGGACTTCGCGAAATATCCTCCAGCGGAACGCAATCCGATCTGATCGACCGCATGCAACATCGCAGCCGACTCTACGAGCTACTTCGGTACAGCGACTACAACCAATTCGATTCTGATATCTACAACTTCGCCCTGCAAGGAGTCACGTCATGAGCGGCAACAACGAAGCAACTGCGGACGCACCCCGGATTTTCAAGGGACTGACCGGCGTCGTGGTCGACACCACCGCCATCTCCAAGGTGGTCCCCGAGACCAACTCCCTGACCTACCGCGGCTACCCGGTCCAAGACCTTGCCGCGCGTTGCAGTTTCGAACAGGTGGCGTATCTACTCTGGCACGGCGAGCTGCCCAACGATCAGCAGCTCGCACTATTCACCCAACGGGAACGCGCCAACCGCCGGTTGAATCGCTCCCTGCTGTCGCTGATCGCCAAGCAGCCCGACACCTGTCACCCGATGGACGTGCTGCGCACCGTGATCAGCTACCTGGGCGCCGAAGACGCCGAAGAAGAGGACAGCAGCGTCGAAGCGAACTACGCGAAGTCGTTGCGTATGTACGCCGTACTGCCCACCATCGTCGCTGCCGACATGCGCCGCCGGCGTGGCCTGGAACCCATTGCGCCGCATAGTCATATGAACTATGCGCAGAATTTCCTGCACATGTGCTTCGGGGATGTGCCCGAACAGGTGATCGTCGATGCCTTCGAGCAGTCGATGGTGCTGTATGCAGAGCACAGCTTCAACGCATCCACGTTCGCCGCCCGGGTGGTCACCTCCACCCAGTCCGACATCTACAGTGCGGTCACCGCGGCAATCGGAGCTTTAAAAGGACCGCTGCACGGCGGAGCCAACGAAGCCGTGATGCACGACATGCTCGAAATCGGCACGGCCGAAAGAGCTTCGGAGTGGTTGCAGGGCAAGATCGCCCGCAAAGAGAAGATCATGGGATTCGGGCACCGGGTGTACAAGAACGGCGATTCGCGGGTGCCGACCATGAAGCGTGCCCTGGAACGAGTGGCGGCTGTCCGGGACGGCCAGCGATGGCTGGACATCTACCACGTCCTGGAGCAGGGGATGGCGAAAGCCAACGGCATCAAGCCGAACCTGGACTTCCCGACCGGGCCGGCCTACTACATGATGGGCTTCGACATCGGTTGCTTCACACCGATCTTCGTGATGAGCCGGATCACCGGGTGGACCGCCCACATCATGGAGCAGACCGCCTCCAACGCGTTGATCCGTCCACTCAGCGAGTACGTCGGACCACCGCAACGTGCACTCAGGTGATCTCCAAAGTTCTGGTCGCGAACCGGGGTGAGATCGCGATACGTGCCTTTCGCGCCGCCTACGAGTTGGGTGTCGGCACCGTTGCGGTCTACCCGGTCGAAGATCGAAATTCGGCCCATCGGGCAAAGGCCGACGAGTCTTACCAGATCGGCGAGCCCGGTCATCCGGTACGGGCCTATCTCAACGTGGCGGAGATCGTCGCAACGGCGCGCGCCTGCGGTGCCGACGCGATCTATCCCGGCTACGGATTCCTCTCGGAGAACCCAGAATTGGCGGCGGCGTGCGCATCCGCCGGAATCATCTTCGTGGGTCCATCGGTTGAGATTCTGCAACTGACCGGGAACAAATCGCGGGCGGTCGCTGCGGCGCGCGAGGCGGGCCTTCCCGTGCTCGCCTCAGCCGCGCCTTCTTCGTCGCCGGAGGAGCTGATTGCGTCCGCAACTTCGATGCAGTTCCCGCTGTTCGTCAAGGCGGTTGCCGGGGGCGGCGGCCGCGGCATGCGCCGGGTGACCGATCCCGCCGAACTGGCCGAAGCTATCGAGTCGGCGTCTCGGGAAGCCGAGTCCGCTTTCGGTGATCCGACCGTGTTTCTCGAGCAGGCGGTGATCAATCCGCGTCACATCGAGGTACAGATCCTGGCCGACGCCGAGGGAAACGTCATCCACCTCTATGAGCGTGACTGCAGCGTGCAACGCCGGCATCAGAAGGTGATCGAACTCGCACCGGCCCCAAACTTGGACGCCGAACTACGAGAACGCATCTGCGCGGACGCCGTGGCATTCGCCCGTCAGATCGGCTACACCTGTGCCGGCACCGTCGAATTCCTGCTCGACGAACGCGGGAATCACGTATTCATCGAGATGAATCCCCGTATTCAGGTGGAGCACACGGTGACCGAAGAGATCACCGACGTCGACCTGGTGTCCAGCCAGCTCCGTATTGCAGCCGGGGAGACCCTCGCTGATCTGGGTTTGAGCCAAGAGGCGATCACCCCGCACGGCGCGGCTCTGCAATGCCGCATCACCACCGAAGATCCGGCCAACGGTTTCCGCCCCGACACCGGACGGATCAGCGCCTACCGCGCTCCGGGCGGGTCGGGCATCCGCTTGGATGACGGCACACATCTGGGCGCTGAAGTATCGGCACACTTCGATTCCATGTTGGTCAAATTAACCTGCAGGGGAAGAGATTTCGATACCGCTGTGCGCCGGGCCCGCCGGGCCGTCGCCGAGTTCCGCATCCGCGGCGTCACCACCAACACCGCCTTCCTGCAGGCAGTGCTCGACGATCCGGACTTCGCCGAGGGGCGGTTGACGACATCGTTCATCGACGAGCGCCCGCAGTTGCTTACCGCCCACACCAGCGCCGACCGGGGCACCAAGATCCTGCAATATCTGGCCGATGTGACGGTCAATCAACCGCACGGTCCGCGGCCCTCCGCGGTGTATCCGCGTGACAAGCTGCCGCAGCTGGATCTCACGGTGCCGCCGCCGGCGGGTTCGAAGCAACGCCTGACCGAGTTGGGTCCGGAAGGGTTCGCACGGTGGCTGCGGGAGTCGAATTCTATCGGTGTCACCGACACCACATTCCGCGATGCGCATCAGTCGCTCTTGGCTACCCGGGTCCGCGGCACCGGTCTGGTCAAGGTGGCTCCCTACGTCGCCCGGATGATGCCGCAACTGTTGTCGGTCGAGTGCTGGGGTGGGGCGACCTACGATGTGGCGCTGCGCTTTTTGAAGGAAGACCCGTGGCAGCGGCTTGCCGCCCTTCGTGAGGCGATGCCCAACATCTGCCTGCAGATGCTGCTGCGTGGCCGAAACACAGTGGGCTACACGCCCTACCCGGAGATCGTCACATCGGCCTTCGTCGACGAAGCCGCCCGAACCGGTGTCGACATCTTCCGGATCTTCGACGCGCTCAACAACATCGACTCGATGCGGCCGGCGATCGATGCCGTACGGGAGACGGGTACGGCGGTCGCCGAGGTGGCCATGTCCTACACCGGTGACCTGAGTGATCCCGCCGAAAATCTCTACACGCTGGACTACTACCTGAAGCTCGCCGAGCAGATCGTCCTGGCCGGTGCGCACGTATTGGCCATCAAGGATATGGCAGGGTTGTTGCGGGCGCCGGCCGCGACCACATTGGTATCGGCACTCAAGTCACGTTTCGATTTGCCGATCCATGTGCACACGCACGACACCCCGGGTGGACAACTAGCTACCTATATGGCGGCCTGGCAAGCCGGCGCCGACGCGGTGGACGGGGCCGCGGCGCCGCTGGCCGGAACGACGAGCCAGCCCGCGCTGTCCTCGATCGTGGCCGCTGCGGCGCATACCAGCTACGACAGCGGATTGTCACTTGACGCAGTGTGTGCGCTGGAGCCTTACTGGGAAGCATTGCGAAAGGTGTACGCACCCTTCGAATCCGGGCTGCCGTCGCCGACCGGAAGGGTGTATGCCCACGAGATTCCGGGAGGGCAACTGTCCAACCTGCGCCAGCAGGCGGTGGCCCTGGGATTGGGCGACCGCTTCGAGGACATCGAAAATGCTTACGCGGGTGCGGATTCCATTCTGGGACACCTGGTCAAGGTGACTCCGTCGAGCAAGGTGGTCGGCGACCTCGCCTTGGCCCTCGTCGGTGCCGGCATCACCGCGCGGGACTTCGAGCGCGACCCGACTCGGTATGACATCCCGGAGTCGGTGATCGGATTTCTGCGCGGCGAGCTCGGCGATCCACCCGGTGGCTGGCCGGAGCCGTTGCGTAGCAGAGCATTACAGGGACGAGGTCCAGCCAGAACCGAGCAGCCGATCTCGTCGGAAGATGAGCGCACGTTGGCCGTGCCGGGGGCCGGCCGCCAGGCTGCGCTCAACCGGTTGCTGTTTCCCGGACCCACGAAGGAGTTCGAGGATCATCGCGACAGATACGGTGACACGTCAAGCCTTAGCGCCAATCAGTTCTTCTACGGATTGCGCAGCGGCGAGGAGCACCGGGTCAAGCTGGAGCCCGGCGTCGAACTGCTGATCGGCCTGGAAGCCATCTCCGAGCCCGACGAGCGCGGCATGCGCACGGTGATGTGCATCATCAACGGTCAGCTGCGTCCGGTGCTGGTGCGCGACAACAGTATTGCTGCGCAGATACCGGCCGCCGAGAAGGCCGAGCGCGGTAACCCCAGTCAGATCCCAGCGCCGTTCACCGGAGTCGTGACGGTCAGCGTCGAGGTGGGTGACCGGGTCGAAGCCGGGCAAACCGTCGCGACGATCGAGGCGATGAAGATGGAAGCCGCCGTCACCGCACCCAAGGCCGGAAACGTCACGCGCGTCGCGGTTTCCGGCGCTGCCCATGTCGAAGGTGGGGATCTGTTGCTGGTGGTGGAATAGTGCGGGTACCTCTAGCCGCCCCACTTGGCGGCTTCGGCCTGGTCGCGGGCCATCATCGCCATCGTGTTGGCTTCGTGGGTGCTGGCCATCGACTGATACGCGCGCACCAGATCCTCCATGGCCTGGTTCCACTGCACCTGCCAGGCCTGATACGTCAACCCGGTGTCACCCTGCCAGGCACTGTGCAAGGCGGCCTGCTCGGCGGAGATGTCGGCGCCCAGCCCCGTCATCGTGCCCGCGTAACCGGCCATGTCCCCGGCGTGCGCCAGCATCGCCGGGTAGTTGTACATGATCTGCGACATGCGTGATCCTCCCTGGTAACAGACCGGCTCAGAAACCGGTGTAGGTCGAGGCGGCCGCGGCATCGGCAGCCACATAGGTACCCGCGGCATCACCGAGGTTGGCCTGGGCGATGTCCAGCAACGTGTTCACCCGCGCCGCGACCTCCACGAACCGGGCATGCGCCGCCTGAAACGCCGCCGCGGACTCACCCTGGTGAAACGCCTGCGCCGACATCGCCGCCTGCTCGGCCTTGCTTCTTCGGCGTTGCCGGTTGCGCGTTTTGCCCGCCTAGGCGAATTCGGCACCGAATTGCGGGCGTTCGCGGACCCGCTGAGCGGCAGTGGCATGCTCGTGCTGATGTCGGGTTTGCTGGTTGCCGGAACCACGAGCGATGCGGGCAAAAGCACCGTGACCGCCGGGCTGTGCCGCGCGCTGGCCCGGCGCGGAGTGAAGAAGGTGGCTCCGTTCAAGGCGCAGAACATGTCCAACAATTCGATGGTCTGTTCCGGCCCGGACGGCGAGGGCGCGGAGATCGGACGGGCGCAATGGGTGCAGGCGCTGGCGGCCAAGGCGACACCCGAGGTGGCGATGAACCCGGTTCTGCTCAAACCGGGCAGCGACCAGCGCAGCCACGTGGTGCTGATGGGCAAGCCCTGGGGCGAGCTGGATTCGGCGGACTGGTTGCAGGGGCGACGGGCGCTGGGCGAGGCCGCGCATCAGGCGTTCGACGACCTCGCCGCCCGCTATGACGTCGTCATTGCCGAAGGTGCCGGCAGCCCGGCCGAAATCAATTTGCGCGCAGGCGATTACGTCAACATGGGCCTGGCCCGCCACGCCGGGCTGCCGACCGTGGTGGTGGGGGACATCGACCGCGGCGGCGTCTTCGCCGCGTTCCTGGGCACCGTCGCACTGCTCAGTGCGCAGGACCAGGCGCTGATCGCGGGTTTCGTGGTCAACAAGTTCCGCGGCGAACTCGATCTGCTGAGGCCGGGACTGCTCGATCTGGAGCGTCTCACCGGGCGAACGGTGTTCGGCACCCTGCCCTGGCACCCCGATCTGTGGCTGGACTCCGAGGACGCCCTGGACCTCGAGGGCCGCCGCGCTTCGGGCAGCGCGGCGCGGCGGGTGGCCGTGGTGCGGCTGCCGCGGATCAGCAACTTCACCGATGTCGACGCGCTGGGCTTGGAGCCCGCCCTCGACGTCGTGTTCGCCGCCGACCCGCGCGCGCTCGACGGCGCCGACCTGATCGTGTTGCCCGGCACTCGCGCCACCATCGCGGACCTGGCCTGGCTGCGGGCGCGGGGTTTGGACCGCGCGGTGCTGGCGCATGCGCGGGCGGGCAAGCCGGTGCTGGGCATCTGCGGCGGATTCCAGATGCTGGGCCGGGTGATCCGTGACCCGGAGCGTGTCGAGGGTTCGCAGGGCGAAGTCGTCGGCCTGGGATTGCTCGATGTGGCAACCACTTTCAGTGCCGACAAGGTGCTGCGGTTACCGCGTGGCGAAGGCCTCGGCGTGCCGGCGTCCGGATACGAGATCCACCACGGCAGGGTCGCCCGGGCAGGTCCGGTCGAGGAGTTCCTCGGTGGGGCGCGCGACGGCGCGGTATTTGGCACCATGTGGCACGGCTCGCTGGAAGACGACGGCTTCCGCTCGGCGTTTCTGCGCGAGACGCTCGGATTGTCTTCGGGCGCCTGCTTTTCGGACGCCCGGGAGCGGCGCCTCGACCTGCTCGGCGACCTCGTCGAACGCTACCTGGACGTCGATGCGTTGTTGGGTCTGGCCCGTCACGGCTGCCCGCCGGGCCTGCCGTTCCTGCCTCCCGGTGCGCCGTCCTGAGTCCCTCTAGCCTGGGCCGCCGTACTGCCAGACCAGGCTGTGGTTGCCGGTCATCGTCGGGTTGCACCACATCGTCTGGCCGTCGGCGTCCTTGGTGGTGGCGTGCAGCGTGGTGCACGAGTCACCCGCGGACGGAGGTTGGGCGTGGGCCGTGCCGGTGCCGGTCGCGAACGCGATCGACCCGGCAGCGAGGAGCAACATCGATGTGCGAATCCGGCGCATGGCGTCTCCTTCCCTAGCTCGCCGTCGAACCACGGTATCCCCGGCCGGAGCTACTGACAAAGGATTGTCGGCGAAGAACTCGCCCCGTAGCTAGAACACGTTCTAGTCTGTCAAACCATGGGATTCCTCAAGCCCCAACTGCCAGAGGTCGACATCGAGGAATGGAGCAAGGGCACCCGGGCCGAGAAGATTCGCCCGATGGCCCGGCACTGGGCCGAGGTGGGCTTCGGCACGCCGGTGGTGATGCACCTGTTCTACGTCGGCAAGATCCTGCTCTACATTCTGTTCGCCTGGCTGATTGTCTTCAGCACCAAGGGGATAGACGGTTTCACCAACGTCCGGGCCTGGTACGCCGAGCCGATCGTCTTCGAAAAGGTCGTGCTGTACACGATGCTGTTCGAGGTGGTCGGCCTGGGCTGCGGGTTCGGTCCGCTGAACAACCGGTTCTTCCCGCCGATGGGCTCGATCCTGTACTGGCTGCGGTTCGGCACCATCCGGCTGCCACCCTGGCCGGACCGCGTACCCATGACCTACGGCACCAAACGCAAGCCACTGGATGTCGCGCTCTACGCGTTGCTGCTGATCCTGCTGGTGACCGCGTTGTTCACCGATGGCAGCGGTCCGATGCCGGAGTTGGGCAGCAAGGTCGGGGTGCTGCCGACCTGGCAGATCGTGTCGATCCTGGTGGTGCTGGGCGCCGCGGGGCTGCGCGACAAAGTGATCTTCCTGGCCGCCCGCGGCGAGGTTTACGGGTCGCTGACGGTGACCTTCCTGTTCGGTGCCCCCGACATGATCGTCGCCGCCAAGCTGGTGTTCCTGGTGATCTGGATGGGCGCGGCCACATCCAAACTGAACAAACACTTCCCGTTCGTCATCTCCACGATGATGTCCAACAACCCGCTGTTCCGACCCCGTTTCATCAAACGGATGTTCTTCGAGAAGTTCCCCGACGACCTGCGGCCCGGCCTGCTCTCGCGGCTGTTCGCACACGTCAGCACTTTGATCGAGATGTTCGTGCCGCTGGTGCTGTTCTTCTCCCACGGCGGCTGGCCCACCACGGTGGCCGCGATCGTGATGGTGTGCTTCCATCTGGGCATCCTGACCGCGATCCCGATGGGGGTGCCGCTGGAGTGGAACGTGTTCATGATCTTCGGTGTGCTGTCGCTGTTCGTGGGGCACGCCGGCGTCGGCTTCAGCAACGCCAAACACCCTGTGGCGGTGGCGATCCTGTTCGGCCTGCTGGTGAGCATCGTGATCGCGGGAAACCTGTTCCCGCGCAAGATCTCGTTCCTGCCCGGCATGCGGTACTACGCCGGCAACTGGGACACCACCCTGTGGTGCATCAAGCCGTCCGCGGCCGACAAGATCAGCCGCGGCGTCATCGCGATCGCCAGCATGCCGCAAGCACAACTGGAGCGCTTCTACGGCAAGGACCGCGCCCAGATCCCGATGTATCTCGGATATGCGTTCCGTGCCATGAACACTCACGGCCGGGCGTTGTTCACCCTGGCGCACCGCGCGATGGCCGGACAGAACGAAGACGACTACGTCCTCACCGACGGTGAGCGAATCTGCAGCACCGCCATCGGCTGGAACTTCGGTGACGGCCACATGCACAACGAGCAGTTGATCGCAGCCATGCAGCGGCGCTGCCAATTCGAACCCGGCGAGGTGCGGGTGGTGCTGCTCGACGCCCAGCCGATCCACCGGCAGACCCAGCGCTATCGGTTGGTCGACGCCGCCACCGGCGAATTCGAGCACGGCTACGTGCGGGTCGCCGACATGGTGACGCGGCAGCCGTGGGACGACGAGGTGCCCGTCTACGTGGAGACCTGAGTTTCCTGCGCCCGGCGGCACCCTTTCTGCGCCCAGCGTCACGCCAGCGTGACGGTGGACGCCGAGCGCCACGCTGGCGTGACGCTCGGCGCACACGGGTCAGTTATGCCCCGGCCCGTACCTCTTCGGCGGCCGCGACCATGTGCTCCAGCGACGCCGTCACCTCGTCGGTGTTGCGCGTTTTCAGGCCGCAATCCGGGTTCACCCAAAGACGTTCCGCGGGAACGGCTTTCAACGCCGCCCGCAGCGACTCGGCCATCTCCCGGGTACTGGGCACCCGCGGCGAGTGGATGTCGTAGACACCCGGTCCGACGCTGTTGGAGAAGCCGATCGCGTTGAGGTCGTCGAGCACCTCCATGTGCGAGCGGGCCGCCTCGATGGAGGTGACGTCGGCGTCCAGGTCGGCGATCGCACCGATCACGTCGCCGAACTCCGAGTAGCACAGGTGGGTGTGGATCTGGGTCGAGTCGTCGACACCGGAGGTGGCCAGCCGGAACGCACCGACCGCCCAGCGCAGGTAGTCGTCCTGATCGGCGCGACGCAGCGGCAGCAGCTCCGCAACGCAACGCCGGCTCGTCGACCTGGATGACCGCGATGCCTGCGGCCTGCAGATCCACCGTTTCATCCCGAATCGCCAGGGCCACTTGGTTTGCCGTGTCGGCCAGCGGCTGGTCGTCACGGACGAATGACCACGCCAGGATGGTGACCGGACCGGTCAGCATGCCCTTGACCGGCTTGTCGGTCAGCGACTGCGCGTACCTGGCCCACTCCACCGTCATCGGGTGCCGGCGGGTGACGTCGCCGTAGAGGATCGGCGGCCGGACGCAGCGGCTGCCGTAGGACTGCACCCAGCCGTTCTTAGTGGCGAAGAACCCCTCCAGCTGTTCGGCGAAGTACTGCACCATGTCGTTGCGCTCCGGCTCGCCGTGCACCAGCACGTCCAGTCCCAGCCGCTCCTGCAGCGCGATCACCGCGGCGATTTCCTGCCGCATCCGGCGGGTGTACTCGGCCTCGTCGATCTCCCCGGCGACCAGCGCCGCACGGGCTTTGCGAATGTCGACGGTCTGCGGGAACGACCCGATCGTGGTGGTCGGCAGCGGTGGTAGGTGCAGGCGCTCTTCCTGACTGGCGCGGCGCCGCGCGGCGTCGCCGCGGTGGGTTCCGGACGCCAGGATCGAGTCGATGCGGGCACGAACCTGGTCGTTGTGCAGCCGCGGGTCGTTGTGGCGGGAGGCTACGGCGGCGTTGGATGCGGCGATCTCGTCGGCAACCGAGTCGCGGCCGTCACGCAACGCACGCGCCAAAACCACCACCTCACGCACCTTTTCGGCGCCGAACGCCAGCCAGCTGCGCAACGCGTCGTCCAACTCGGTCTCCGGCTCGAGTGAGTAAGGCACATGCAAGGTGGAGCAGGACGTGGAAACGGCTACCGACCCTGCCGACCCCAGCAGCGTGTCCAGCTTGTCCAGCGCGGCCTGCAGGTCGGTGCGCCAGATGTTGCGGCCGTCGACGACCCCGGCCACCAGCGTCTTGTTCGCCAGCTCAGGAACCGCGGCCACCGCGGTGTCGGCACCGTAGACGAAGTCGACACCGATCGCCTCGACGGGGGTGCGTGCCAGCGCCGCCAGGGCGGCGCCCGGATCGCCGAAATAGGTGGCGACGTAGATCGCCGGCCGGTTGGCGACGGCGCCCAGCGCGTTGTACAGCGCCTCAGCCAGCGCAGGGGCGTCCGGGGAGATGTCGGTGACCAGCGCGGGTTCGTCGAACTGCACCCACTGGGCGCCGCAGTCGGCAAGCAGCGACAACAATTCGGAGTAGCTGGGCACCAACTCCTGCAACCGCTCGATCGGTGCGCCCCCGCCGTCCACGGCCTTGCTGAGCAGCAGGAACGTGACCGGACCGATCACGACGGGACGGGCGGGAACCCCGAGCTCCTGTGCCTCTTTGAGCTCGGAGAGCACCTTGTCGGGGTTCAGCGCGAACCTGGTCGACGGCCCGATCTCGGGCACCAGGTAGTGGTAGTTGGTGTCGAACCACTTGGTCATCTCCAGCGGAGCGACCTCGTCGTTGCCGCGCGCGGCCGCGAAATAACGGTCCAGCTCGTCGGCGATGCCCTGCACCCGGGCCGGCAGCGCGCCGAGCAGTACCGCGGTGTCGAGCATCTGGTCGTAGTAGGAGAAGGTGTTCACCGGCACCGAGTCCAGGCCGGCGGCGGCCAGGCCCGACCAGGTGTCGCGGCGCAGCGTTGCGGCGACCGACTCCAGGTCGGATCGGCTGGTGCGCCCGGCCCAGTAGCCCTCGGTGGCGCGCTTGAGCTCGCGCCGGGGGCCGATACGGGGTGAACCGGTAATGGTTGCGGAAAATGGTTGTGTGGTCACTTGCGGTCCTTCAATCGACGGGTGGTCACCGCCCGCGGACGCGCAGCCGATCGCGTTGCGGCGGCAACCTCGCAGTGCATTAACCGCAACAGCTTCGGCCAAACGCCCATTCCACGAGGCGATGTGCCGCCGGACGCGGCGCGTCCGGCACAACTGGCAGGTCTTCGGACTCGCAGGCGCGCACCCGTGCCGGTGCTCCTAATGGCCGTCGCTTCCCGGTCCTTTCGGGGACCAGTGCTTGCTGGGACGGCGGTCGTTCCTGCTTACCGCTGCGGGACAGTCCCGGATTCTCACCGGGTTCCCTCTCGTGCGGCTCAGGTGCCGCACTCGATGCCGGCGCCGTGAGGCGACGGCAGACCAGCTGCGGAAATCAGCGTACTCCGCGCCTGCGGTCAGCGGTTCACGGTCATGCGGTTGCCAGCGCTTCGGCGATGGGAACCTCGCCGTTGTTGAAGTTGATGGTCCGCCCGATGGTGGAGTCGTCCTGCAGGGCCGCGGCGACGACGGCCGCGACGTCCGCGCGCGAAACCTCACCCTTGGCTTTGTCCACCTCGATGTGGCCGGTGCCGGAATCCAGCGTCAGCCGGCCGGGCCCGAGCACCGTCCAGTCGAGATCGGTGGCACGTAGGTGGGCATCGGCGGCGGCTTTCGCCTCGGCGTAAGCGAAGAACGAATCCTCCGGCGATACACCGTGGTTGGGGCCCGCTCCGAAGTACGACACCATGACGAAGCGCTTGACGTTTGCCCGTGCCGCGGCGTCGATCACGCGGATCGCGGCGTCCCGGTCGACGGCGTAGGTCCGCGCCGGATCGCCACCGCCGGCCCCGGCGGAGAAGACGACGGCGTCGTGGCCGGCCAGCAGGTCGGCCAGCGCCTCGGTGTCAAGCTGCTCGATGTCGGCGGTGACCGGTTTGGCGCCGGTGGCGGCGACCTCGTCGGTGTGGCCGGGGTTGCGGAACACCGAGGTGACTTGGTCACCGCGTTCGGTCAGGATCCTGGCCAGCTGCAACGCGACCTTGCCGTGGCCGCCGATGACGATGATATGCATCATCTTTCCGACGTTACGCGCCACCTAGGCCGAAACTGAACTGAGGGCGGATCTTTCGCGCATCGATGACCGCTTGGTTGTGCCCGGCGGGCTCCCCGAGGGACGCTATTTACCGCGTACTGCCACACCGCGCACGACGGTGTCGCGCGCCAGCAACAACGACGTGCGGGTGCCCACCTCGCGCAGAATGTTCTCCGGGATCCACTGCATCCCGATGACGCAGCGGGCCAGCATCGTGGTGGAACCGGTGTCGGCACGTATCTCTTCCGACCGAATGCCTTCGGACAGCAACGATTTCATCTGACGCAACCGGGTGGTGTACGACCAGCCCGGGTTTACCGTGTCCCGCGGCGGCGACTGCCGCATCCAGGCCAGCTGGATGCGGAATTCGTCCGAAAACTGGTCCAGCGCATTGACGTTGACCCAGCTCAAGGCGTCGAGCTTCTCGATCGGCGTCGCATTCGAGCGCAGCACGTCGACCCAACCCGCTTCGACTTTCTGGCCGAATGAACGCATGATCGAGGCCAGCAGTTCGTCTTTGGAGCCGATCACTCGGTAGACCGTCCCAGTGCCCAGACCGGCCGCGGCGGCGATGTCGCGGATCGTGGTGACCTCATAACCCTTGCGGCCGAACTCCGTCCGTGCGACGGCGCGCAGGTGTGCCGCCTTGTCGCTGGGGTCGGCCTCGCTGTCGTCGGCCCAGGACTCGATGACCGCACTGGCCGCGGCAAACGCCTTGGACCGATCCAGCACCCGATCCGTGGGAGGACGGGATGCCAGACCCTGCAACATGATTCGGCAGAGCAGTGCGGCCACCTGATCGGCCGACGAGTTGGCCCGCATGACGTCGAGCCCGACCTGCAGCATGGTCTGGCAGATGCGGTCGGCCAGGATGGGCAGGTCGACATCGGCCTTGATGTAGCCGCTCCACCGGGCGGCGCGCAGCGTCTGCAGCATCGCCTCCTGCATAGCGACGGGGCGCTGCTGCGTCAGCCGCATCAGCTCGGGATCGGCGCTGGGCCCCTCGTAGAACGACATCTGCAGTGCGGCGCGATGCCGCACCGCACAGTTGGCGATCGCGCGCCCCAATTCAACGATCTTCTCGGCGGGCGGTCGTGAGTCCGGCTCGTCCAGCTTCGCCTGCGCGCTTTGCCCGATGTGTTCCAAGTCGGCCTGGTAGCGGCGGATCAGCTCGACCAGAATGGCTTCCTTGGATTCGAAGTGGTGATAGAGGCTGCCCGGCAGAATGCCTGCCGCATCGGCGATTTCCTGCAGCGAGGTGCGCAGGCCCGAGGTGGCGATCAGTGCGGCGGCGGTCTGGAGGATCTCGGTGCGGCGGGTGCCGCTTTCGATTGCGCTGTCGGTCATGGCCGGCGGGTCGTCGCCGGGGAGGGGCGCAGCGTTTGCACCATGCGAATCCCGTCCTCCTGCCGAACCAAATCTTTGTTAGAGGCTATCAGACCGCCCTCGGCGAACGCGCTGCTTACGGGGCGTGCGCACGGCTGCACACATCATCGTAGATGGGCGGCCGGGCCAGCGTCGTGCGCGCCGCGGTCAGGTGGTGACGCCGAGTTGTGCGGCAACACCGAATACTTCCTCGAAGATCGATCCCGGCACGGTGAACGGCTCGGTCGCCGAAACTTCGGCCAGATGACGACGAAGACCCGGGCGAATCGGCCGGCGCAAGCCAGCACGTCGTCGGCGGTCGGTTCGCTGTCCTTTTCGGCGAACCAACCCTGGCCCAGGCCGTCAAGGGCTTTCTGATCTCCCACGGTTTCGGTCACCATGCGCGAAAAGCCGAATGGCAGCACGGTATTGGACAGGATGCCGTGCTCGGCCCCCTCGATGGCGATGACATTGGACAGGCCCACCAAGCCGGCCTTCGCGGCGGCGTAATGGGCTTCCAGCGGCTGCCCGAACATGCCGCCGGAGGACGAGACGAACACGAACCCGCCGTACTTCTGCGCTTTCATCAGCCGGTACGCCGGCTGACTGAGATAGAACCCGCCGTCGAGGTGCACGGTGAGCATGCGCCGCCAGTCGTCGGGGGACAGTTCGTCGAACGGGATGCTGTTGAAGATCCCGGCGTTGCTCACCACGGCGTCGAGGCGGCTGAAGTTGTCGAGGTGTCCGAGCCGTCGCCGTTCATGGTTCCGCCGAGGTCGCTGACCACGACGGTGGCCCCCCGACGGGCCAATTCCAGTGCGTAGCGGCGCCCGAGGCCGCGTCCGGCGCCGGTGACGATCGCGACCTGGCCGGTGAAATCGATCATCGTCGACCTCCCGCGGCGAGCTGCGCGCCGACTTCGACGAGATAGTGATCCGGGCCGCCCAGCAGCGCACTCCAGCTCAGCAAGCGCTTGAGGTAGAGGTGCGCATCGTGTTCCCAGGTGTATCCGATGCCGCCGAACACCTGGATCGCGGTGTCGCCGACGGTGGCAAGCCGGCCGGCGAATGCCTTGGCCCGCAACGCTGCCAGGTGCCGCTCGGCGGGACACGAGTCGGAAGCCCACAACGCGTGGACCACGCCGCTGCGGGCCAGCTCCACCGTCTCGTACATGTCCACGCACAGGTGCTGCACAGCCTGGAACGAGCCGATGGGCGCTCCGAATTGCGTTCGGGTCTTTGCGTATGCGACGGCCATGTCCAGCACGGCGCGCGCGGCCCCGAGCGCGTCGGCGGCGGTCGCGATGAGCAGGTCATCGATCACCGCGGCGACGTCGTCGGGCGTCAATGCGCCCAGGTACTGCGCCTCGGCATCGGCCAACTCGACGCCAAACTGCTTGCGGGTCTTGTCGATTCCGCGCTCGGGGATCACCGAGACGCCGGGCCCGGTGGTCTTGACCGCGAATACACCGGTGCCGTCGGGGCCTACTGCGGATATCAGCAGCAACTCCGCGGCCGCCGCGTCGGGCGCGACCAGTGCGGGCGAACTGACGAAGAAACCCCCGTCTCGGACCGAGACCGCGGCCGGCTGCTCGCCCAGTCCCGCCACCGTCACGATGGCGGTGCCGTCGGCGATCTGCGCGAGGATCCGCGAGGCGGGTTGACCGCCGAGTCGGGTTAGTAGGCGGGTGGCCGCGACGGCCGTCGACAGCCATGGGCCCGGGTGCAGGGCGGCGCCGAGTTCTTCGGCGACGACGCCCGCTTCGACCATCGTCGTACCGGCACCGCCGTGTTCCTCGGGCACGAGCAGGCCCGTCGCCCCGAGCTCGGCAAGACCGCGCCACACCGGCTCCGTGATGCCGGTCGGGTCGTCGAGTAGGGGCCGTACATGCTCCGAAATCGATGCTCGCTCCGCAAGAAAGCGGCGCACCGTGTCGCGCAGCGCGACCTGTTCGTCGCTCAGTTCGAGGTTCATTTGCGCGGCAGCCCCAGGACTCGCTGTGCGGTGATGTTCTTGTTGATCTGACTGGTACCGCCGGCGATGGTCAGTGAGCGCGACGACAGCCGGTAGTCGGCCCAGTGGCCGCCGCGGGTGCCCAGCACGTCGAATGCGAGCTCGGACAGGTCCTGGCCGATCTCGCCCCACACCGTCTTGGCCAGGCTGGCCGACCCGAGCGGGTCGCCACCGTGCAGTGTGGCCGAGATCGAACGCTGGCACAGCACTTCCAGATACTTGATCCGGACGCCGAGCTCACCGAGCCGGCACAACACCACCGGGTCGTCGAGCACGCTGCCCGAGGAGTCCGCCGCTGCGAAGTCGGCCACCAATTCGTCAAGTCGCACATGCAATTCCGCGTACAACCGGGCTGCGCCGGCGCGCTCGTGGCTCAACGTGGTGGTGGCGACCTGCCAGCCGGCGTTGAGCGGACCGAGCAGCGCATCGGCGGGCACCCGCACGTCGTGGAAGAAGACCTCGGCGAAGTCCGAGTCGCCGTTCAGCGTCACCAGCGGACGGGCTTGGATTCCGGGCAAGCTCATGTCCACGATCAAGCAGGAGATCCCCCGGTGCTTCGGGGCATCCGGGTCGGTGCGCACATACAGTTGGCACCAATTCGCCTTGTGGCCCAGCGAGGTCCAGATCTTCTGACCGGACACCACGAAGTCGTCGCCGTCACGGACCGCCTTGGTCCGCAGCGCCGCCAGATCGGATCCGGCTTCCGGTTCCGACATGCCTTGGCACCAAATGTCGTCCGCGCGCATCATCCGGGGCAGCAAGGTGGTCTTCTGCTGCTCGGTACCGTATTGCATGATGGCCGGCGCGATGTTGTTCATCCCGATGACGTTGAGCGGCAACGGCGCTCGCGCCCGGGTGGTTTCCTCGGTGAAGACGAGCTGTTCGAGTACCGTGGCGCCCCGGCCGCCGTACTCGCGGGGCCAGGAGACCGCGCCCCAGCCGGCATCAGCAGCGGTGGCGTCCCACGCGCGCAGCTTGCCGAAGGTGGCGTCGTCGCGGGCCGACGGCCGCCGGGCGGCGCGCAATTCGTCGGTCAGATTCGCCGACAGCCAGGTACGCAGCTCATCGCGGAAGCGTTCCACCTCCGCTGGATATGAGAAGTCCACGTTTCCTATTCGACCTCACCGGATAGTCTGCCGCCAAGCCGACCCTACGTTGGAACAGATATTTGCTCAATGCGCGGAGGTCGATTGACGGCGGTCGAACCGGACTCTACGTTGGAACAGATATTTGGTCAACGAGATACCTGGGGGTTCGCGTGGGTGACGACGCTCCCGACGACCAGGCTCTGGCCATGTTCGCGTCCGCTCTCGCCGGTCGGGCCGTAGCCGTGGCCCGACTGCCACCGGGTGAGCATTCGTGGACCGACGGTCAGAGCATCTATCTCGCCGCCGGCGCGAAACTCGAGGCCCTCCGCGCCGTGGCGGTGCAGGCGTCGTTGATCGCGGCGGGCAGCCTGGACCCCGAGGTGGTCCGGGCGCTCGTCCGCCACCCGCGTCTGGCTAAGCGGTATCTGGCGATCGAGGCCAGTCGCGCGTTGCGTGCCAACGCCGCCTTGTTGCCGAAGATGTTGGCGCCGTTGGCCGCTCGTGAGGTGCCCGGTGACAGCGATTCGCCGGCCGCCTCACTGCGTCTCGCCGAGGGGCGAACGGCCATCGACGATCCGGCGCCGGAGTACGGCGTGATCCGCGCCTCGAAAGTACTGGCCGCCTGCGCTGAAACCGCCAAGCAGCCGGCTCAGGCGAGCGCACCGCACGTGCCGCGCAAGTCCCAGGACCCGGCCGAACTCGAAGGGCTGGGCGACGGCGAGTTCGACGACTCCGACGATCCGGACATGTTCACCAGCCCGGTCGGTGGGGCCGGCTTCATCGGCAAGTGGCTCAAGAAGATGTTGTCCTCCAGAAGGGGGGCCGCCCACGGGACCGGCGGGCCACCGGGTGCTGACACCCCCACCCACCGCACCAACTCCGGCAAGCGCGGCGCGCGGGCGGTGTCGTCGCGGGCTGCGACCGTTAGCGAGGAGGATCGCATCCACGACGCGCAGGCCGACGGCGCACGGTATCCGGAGTGGGACGCTACGCGCAGGCGCTACCGGGCCGACTGGTGCACCGTGCGTGAGGTGGAGCCCAAGATCAAAGCGGCTGCGACGCAGGCGATCGACGACGCCATCAGCGTCCGGCGACCGCTGGCCCGACTCGGCATGGGTCTGCACCGCCGGGCCCGGCAGTCGCAGGGCGACGACATCGACATCGACGCGGCGGTCGAGGCGCGCGTCGAGGTGCGGGCCGGGGTCGGCGCCCGACGAGTCGGTCTATCTGGACAGCCTGCGCCGCCGCCGTGACCTTTCGGTGCTGCTGCTGCTCGACGTGTCCGGGTCGGCGGCCGAGCCCGGAACGGTGGGGCGCACGGTGCACGAGCAACAGCGGGCGGCGATCGCTAATCTTGCTGTGGCGCTGCATGATCTGGGCGACCGGGTGGCCATGTACGCGTACTACTCGCAGGGCCGCGGTGCGGTGAGCATGGTGCCGGTCAAGCGGTTCGATGACCATCTCGACACCCGGGTGATGCGGCGGCTCAACAGCCTGGAACCCGGAGCGTACTCACGGCTGGGTGCGGCGATCCGGCACGGCTCGACGGTTCTGCAGGCACGCGGGGGGGACGGCGCGGCGGCTGCTGGTGGTGCTGTCGGACGGACTGGCATACGACCATGGCTACGAGCGGGCCTACGGCGCCGCCGATGCTCGCCGGGCATTGTTGGAGGCGCGACGCCGGGGGACCGGTTGCGTGTGCCTGACGATCGGCGCGGGCACCGACGTGCACTCGCTGCGCCGCGTGTTCGGCAGCACCGCGCATGCGACCCTCGGGCGTCCAGACCAGCTCGCGGGCGTGGTTGGACCGCTCTTCAGGTCCGCGTTGCGTTCGGCGGAGGCCCGCCGCGCGTTTCCCGCCGCGCCGTCTCCCGCCGCGTCGTTTCCCGCCGCGTCGTCTCCCGCCGCGTCGGGCGTCACGCTGGCGTGACGCTCGGCGCCCACGGTTGCGCTGGCGTGACGCTAGGCGAGAAGGTTCGGCGCGCGAAGTCCGGCGCGCGGAGGTTGGCCGCGTCGTCTCCCGCCGCGTCGGGCGTCTCGCTGGCGTGACGCTCGGCGCCCACGGTTGCGCTGGCGTGACGCTCGGCGAGAAGGTTCGGCGCGTGAGTGGCGCAGGGAATGCTTTGGCCCAGAATATAATTGGCACGCCGGAACCGCGCGGCGACACAATCCACCGAGCTCTTGAAACAAACATCTGTTCCGGCTAAGCTGCCGGATTGGACGGAAAGGAAGTCAATGGCCGACGAGTCCGGGCTCGCCTACCGCAACGGTGCTCGATCCGAAGTCGCGCCGGCGCGTCCCTACTATCAAGCGGTTGGCCGGGAAGAGGCCGTGTTCAAAGCCGCGTATCGGCAGGGACTGGCCTTGGTCCTCAAGGGCCCGACGGGCTGCGGCAAGACGCGATTCGTCGAGGCGATGGCCCACGACCTCGGCCGGCCGCTGATCATCGTCGCCTGCCACGACGATCTCACCACCGCCGACCTGGTCGGCCGGTACCTGCTGCGTGGCGACGAAACGGTGTGGGTGGACGGCCCCTTGACACGCGCCGTGCGCGAGGGTGCCATCTGTTACCTGGACGAGGTGGTGGAAGCGCGGCAGGACACGACGGTGGTATTGCACCCGCTCGCCGACTACCGGCGGCACCTGCCGATCGAACGCCTCGGCGTGACCCTGGACGCGGCGCCCGGATTCGGCCTGGTGGTGTCCTACAACCCCGGTTATCAGAGCGTCCTGAAGGACCTCAAGGACTCCACCCGTCAGCGCATGGTCGCCATCGAATTCGATTTCCCCGCAGCCGATGTCGAGGAGCAGATCGTCGCGCACGAGGCCGGCGTCGACGGCGACACCGCGGCCGAGCTGGTGCGCTTCGGGCAGGCCATCCGGCGCCTGGAAACCGGCGGGTTGCGCGAGGTCGCCTCGACTCGCGTGCTGATCGCGGCGGGACGGCTGATCGCCGAGGGGCTGACCAGGCCGGAGGCGGCACTGGCGGCGATCGCCGGGCCGCTCACCGACGATGTCGCGGTGGGCAGGGCGCTGGCCGAAATGGTCGAGGTCTATTTCGGCACGACGGACGGGGTCGACGGATCACGCAATTGACGCTGCATAGCCCCACGGCTAGGGTCTGAACAAATATTAGGTTTCGTCCCGCGCGGGTGCCGGCGCCGGGCAGATTGGGGAGGTCGATGTCCTACGAAAGCCAGGCGGAGCCGATCAAAGTCGGCTACCTGATGGATTTCAAGCTGCCGCCCGGCTTCCCCGAGGAGCTGTTCGCCTCCTTCACCCAGACGTTCGACCTGATCTTCGAAGAGGCACTCGCCCAAGGTCTGATGGACCGTCCCGTGCAGATGATCTATCGCGAGGTCGAGGGTCTGCCCAAAGGTTCGGTCAAAGCTGTGATCGATGCGTACGCGGAGCTCGTCGACGAGGGCTGCCTGGTGGTCTTCGGTCCCAACATCACCGATAACTGTGTGCCGTTGCGGGAGGCGATCGAGGAACGCTTCAAAGTTCCGGCGATCAGCGTGACCGGCACCGACGACTGGCTGGGCGAGTGGACCTTCGCACTCCCGCAGGGGTCGATGACCGACGAGCCGATCTTTCTCGCCGACCTCATCGCCAAACGCGACCTCACCCAGATCGGTGTCCTGGTCGAGCAGAGCCTCATCGGGGAGAGCTACCTGAAGAATCTGCGAAGTGCCTGCCGGCGCAAGGGCATTCGGATCGTGGCGGAAGTCACGGTCGCGCAGACCGCCCAGGACATCAACGACGCCGTGCGGACCTTGCACGAGGCGAAGGCCGAGGCGATCGTGCACCTGGGATTCGGCTTCGGGATCGTGTTCATCAACCCGGCGCTGCAGGCCGTTGACTGGGACCCGCCCCGCTTCACCACCACCGCGTGGCAGAACGCCTGGGTCAACCCGATCATGTGGAACGCGTTCCTGGGCTGGATCGGCGTCGACCAGTACGACGAGGCGAACAAGATCGGGCAGGACTTCCTCGACGCCTACGCGGAGAGGTACAACGGCAGTCGCCCGGAATTCTGCGTGACCGTGGTGAACCGCGACGTCGCCGCCACACTGGTGCGGGCGTTCACCGACGCGCATCCGCTCAGTCCGCGCGGGGTCAAGGAAGCGCTGGAGCGGGTCAAGATGCTGCCCGCCGCATCGGGCGCGCCCGGCACCCGGGTGTCGTTCGGGAAATGGACGCGCCGCGCCTGGATGGGGGCCGGGTACCTGGTGGCGCGGACGCTGGACGCCGACGGGGTCAACTCGCACCTGGTCGACCGCTTCGGAGAGTGAGGCACCGATGAGCACCGACCAATCGCTGGTCGCCGCCGAGCGGCCCGAGGACCCCGGGCGGACCAGGAAGCGCGGCTGGGGCGGTTGGATCGCCGGTGCCGCGCTGGCCGCGTTCGTGCTGTTCTTCATCGCGAATTGCCGTGTGGCCCTTGACCAGCGCGTCGCGAACCCGAATGTGCAGGGTCGGCCCCGCCCGGTGAAATTCTCGTTCGGGCTGGACTACATCACCTTCCTCGATGCCGCGACAGTGGTGGCGCTCATCCTCCTGTTGATCGTCTTCGTCAGGGGCTGGCGACGCAATCCCGGCAGCCCGGTGATGCTGATGTTCCTTTGCACCACGCTGATCGTGTGGCAGGACCCGATCATGAACTGGTCGCCGTTCGCGGTCTACAACCCCGACCTCGTGCACTGGCCGGAATCGTGGCCCCTGGTGTCCTTGTCGCCCACGGTCGAACCGTTCGTGGTCTTCGGCTACGTGATGTTCTACTTCGGCCCCTACTTCCCGGCGGTGTGGATCCTGCGCAAACTGCAGGCAAAGCACGGACCCGAGGCATTCGTCTCGCGGCACCCGCTGGTGTGTCTGGGGATGCTGGCATGCGGGATCGGGTTCGTCTTCGATGCCTTTCTGGAAAACACCCTGATCCACTGGGGCATGTACATCTACTCGCAGGTGATCCCGTGGGGCTCGGTGTTCACCGGTACGACGTTCCAGTTCCCGCTGATCTGGGAGTCGCTCTCGGTGACGTTCGTGATGGTGCCCGCCGCGATACTCTGCTACCGCGACGACACCGGAAAGTCGGTCGCAGAGAAGCTCGCCGCCAAGGCCAAGATCCTCCCGAGCAGGCCGGTACTGGCCACCTTCCTGGTGATGTTCGCGATCATCAACGTGTCCTATTTCGCCTACGGCGCCTGGTTCTGGGTCATCAAGGTCAGCCATGCGGCAACTTCGGTCGCCTGTCCGTGGCCGTATCCTGAGGCCAAAGTGTATGACCCGCAAGGGTTTTACGAGAAGGCCGGCGCGCAGGGCCCGTACTCGGTGGGTATCTGGTCGACCTGGGCGAGCGGAGAGCCGAACGGGCGTCCGCACGTCGAACCGCCGCCGCCCGGCCAAGGCGCCTGTGCGGCCCCGGGCAACAATGGCTGAGCCGCGCACCGTCGTCATCACCGGCGCGTCACGCGGGCTGGGGTTCGCCTCGGCGGTGCGCTTGTACCGCGAAGGATGGCGAGTGATCGCCGCCATGCGCACACCCGACCGCGGGCTGCCACTGCTGCGACAGGCCACCGGAGCCACCGAGGACGACGACAGACTGATCGGTGTCCAGCTCGACCTCACCGACCCCGCCTCGATCACCGCGGCGGCCAAAGCGATCGAAGAGTCGGTGGGCGCACCCTACGCGCTGGTGCACAACGCCGGAATCTCCGCCGCCGGGGTGGTGGAGGAGAGCGATATGGCGCTGTGGCAGAACATGTTCACCACCAGCGTGCTGGGTCCTGTCGCGCTCACCCAGGCGCTGTTGCCGACGATGCGGGCGGCCGGCCGGGGACGCATCGTGCTGGTGTCCAGTGCGGCCGGCGTGCGGGGGCAACCCGGCACCGCTCCGTATTCGGCGGCCAAGGGCGCCCTGGAACGGTGGGGCGAGTCGATGGCCGTGGAGATCGCGCCGTTCGGCCTCGGCGTCACCGTGCTGGTGGCCGGCACCTACGACACCGAGATCATCACCGACGCCGGCACCATCGACGCGCGCGACTTCACAGGCGCCTACGCGCGGCTGCACACCACCATGAACACCCGCGGCCGGTTCGCGATCCGATTCGCCAGGCCGCCCGAACGATTCACCGACGGCCTGCTCAAAGCTCTCGCCGACACCAAGCCGTTCCGCCGCCGCGGGGTGGGGCCGGACGCGTCGATGTTGCTGGCCGCCAACAGGATTCTGCCGGCATCGGGAATGCATCAGGTGTCCCGGGTGGTACTGGGCATTCCCCGGCAGGGGTCGATGCGGGACGGGGCGTGGCCCCTGACGACAGCTCAAAAAGCGATGGTGTTCGCCGCCCGGGTCATCCCACAGCCGATTCTGCAGCGGCTGGCCGCGCGGTCGAAAAAGGACTAGAAGGAGCAGCAGTGGAACAGCTTTTCGACGACCTGGAAGACTTCGGCGCCTTCGACGACGCGATCTCCGGCGACGTCCGCGACCCCTACACCGAGTTGGCGCGACTGCGCCGCGAGCAGCCGGTGCAACGTTTGGAAACCTCAGGCGCGCTTCCGCACGAGGAATCCTTGCCGATGTTCATCGTGTACCGCCACGAGGACATCCAGCAGATGTTGCGCGACAACGAAACCTTCTCCTCGGCGGCCGTCATCGCGGCGTTCGGGCCGGTACTGGGCGAACGGGTGATGCTCGGCATGGACGAGCCCGTGCACGGCCGGCTCCGCTCACTTGTGTCAAAGGCGTTCTCGCAGAAGTCGTTAGCGCGCTATCAAGACGAGTTGGTCGCCCGGGTGGCCAACAGCCTGATCGATAAGTTCGCGCCCAACGGCCGGGCAGATCTGGTGCAGGAGTTCACCTTCGACTACCCGAGCCAGATCATCGCGGGCTTGCTGGGCCTACCCGAGCAGGACTACCCGCAGTTCCAGCGCTGGTCGATCTCGCTGCTGAGTTGGCTGATGAACCCCGAGCGCGGCCTCGCGGCCGCGGCCGCGCTGTGTGAGTACTTCGCGCCCATCCTCGAGGCGCGCCGCGCCGAGCCCAAGGACGATCTGATCAGCGCTCTGGGGGCGGCGGAGATCGACGGCGAGAAGCTCGCCGACGAGGAGATCTTCTCGTTCCTGCGACTGCTGTTGCCCGCCGGAGTGGAGACGACGTATCGCTCGCTGGGCAGCCTGCTGCTGGCGCTGCTCTGCGCCCCCGCGCAATTGGAGGCGATCCGGGCAGACCGGTCGCTGCTGCCCCAGGCCATCGAAGAGGGTGTGCGGTGGGAATCGCCGCTGCTGACGATCACCCGGGTGGCGACCCGGGACACCGAACTCGGCGGAGTGGCGATCCCGGCGGGGGCGACGGTGATGCCGATGCTGGGCGCGGCCAACCGCCAGGAGGACCGCTATCCCGATCCGGACAAGTTCGACATCCACCGGCCGGCCAGGGCGCATCTGGGCTGGGGCCACGGCGTGCACGTCTGTCTGGGCATGCACCTGGCGCGACTGGAAATGCGCACCGCGATCAACCTGCTGCTCGATCGGCTGCCCAACCTGCGCCTGGATCCCGACGGCGACGACCCGCACATCCGCGGGCAGGTCTTCCGGTCTCCTACCTCGGTTCCGGTGCTGTTCGACCCCCGGTAGCGGACCCCGCAGCAGCGGGAAACTTGCCAATCGGCTAGTTTCCGGTAAGGCTCTCCATAGCCCTTCGCACGAGTCAGAAGAGAGTGACAGGTATGTCTGAAACTGTAAAGGTCCGTTTCGAGCCGAAGATGATGATCGACGGCAAGCTCGTCGACGGCCAGGCCGGTACCTTCACCAACATCAACCCGGCCACCGAGGAGCCCCTCGGTGAGGTCGCCGACGCCTCCAAGGAGGACATGCACCGGGCTATCGACGCCGCCCGGCGGGCCTTCGACGAGACCGACTGGTCGACCAACAAGGAGTTGCGTAAGCGCTGTCTGCTGCAGCTGCACGACGCCATCGAAGAGGAGAAGGAAGAGCTGCGTGAGGAGCTCATCCTCGAAGTCGGCTCGCCGCGGGCCATCACCTTCGGGCCCCAGTTGGACGCACCGCTGGCCGACGGACTGAAGTACCCGGCCCGGCTGATCGACGAGTACGCCTGGGAAACCGACCTCGGCGACCGGGTGATCAGCCTGACCGGAGCCAACACCACCATCAAGGTCTGGCGCGAGCCGGTGGGCGTGGTCGGCGCCATCGTGCCATGGAACTTCCCGTTCGAGGTCACCGTCAACAAGCTCGGCCAGGCACTTGGCAGCGGCAACACCGTCGTTCTCAAGCCGGCGCCCAACACCCCGTTCAACGCGACCCGGCTGGGTCGCCTTATCGCTGAGAAGACCGACATCCCCGCCGGTGTGGTCAATGTCGTCACCGCGTCGGATCACTTTGTGGGTGAAGAGCTTACGCTCTCACCCAAGGTCGACCTGATCTCCTTCACCGGCTCGACCGTGGTCGGCAAGCGGATCATGGAAAAGGGCGCGGCGACCATGAAGCGGCTCTTCCTCGAGCTCGGTGGCAAGTCGGCCACCATTGTGCTCGAAGACGCCGATTTCGGATTGGCCTGCGCCATCGGCATCGCGCCCTGCATGCACGCCGGGCAGGGCTGCGCCAACCCCACCCGGATGCTGCTGCCCCGATCCCGCTACGAGGAGGGCGTGGCCATCCTCAAGAGCATCTACGAGAACGTCACCTGTGGTGACCCGCAGGATCCCGGAACCCTGTGCGGCCCGGTGATTTCGCAGGTGCAGCGCGACCGCGTGATGGGCTACATCCGCAAGGGCGTGGAGGAAGGTGCCACCGCCCTGGTCGGCGGACCCGATGCCGAGACTGGTTTCGACAAGGGATTCTTCGTCCGCCCAACGCTTTTCACCGATGTCGACAACTCGATGACGATCGCCCAGGAGGAGATCTTCGGGCCGGTGCTCTCGGTCATCCCCTTCGACGACGAGGAGGACGCGATCCGGATCGCCAACGACAGCAAGTACGGACTGGCCGGAAACGTGATGTCGGGCTCGCTGGAGCGTTCGCTGGCGGTGGCACGCCGCATCAAGGCCGGCTTCATGGGCGTCAACGGCGGCGCCCCCTACGCCGCCGACGCGCCGTTCGGCGGTTACAAGGACAGCGGTGTGGGACGCCAGAACGGTATCGCCGGCTTCGACCAGTACACCGAGATCAAGACGGTGGGTTACCCCGCCGTCTGACCCGGTGAGCCGATAGCCACCGATGTCCCGGCGGACAACTTGATGCGCTGACTGCGTAACGGTGTTCAGTCGGTGCGGTCGGCCCAGCCGGGTGGAAGTTCGCCGGGGGCGCAATCGATCACCGATTCGTCGTCGGTCCCGACCCGCTCGAAGCGGGTGATGTAGGCGAATTCGGGCACGACGTAGATCGGATAGGTCGGTCCTCGATCGCGGTAGGCGTGCATCTCGTCGAGATGCTCGTTCTGGTAGCACACGGTGCGGTCGCCGTGTTCGCGAATCCACTGCGGAAAGAAGATGACACCGTGCAGTCGCCGCTTTCCGGGCATGACATTGACGGCCACGCAGGTGCCGGTGGGTTCGGTCCACGAGATTTTGAAGCTGTCCTCGTCGAGTTGGACCAGGTCGACCTGCTGGCCCTTGACCCAGCGTCCCCCGACGTGGCCGGTGTGAATCCGGTAGTCGATGGTGTGCTCGTTCTTCACGTACATCTCATACTGCCAGCCGTTGGCGTAGGTGTAGATGAACCGGCAGCCCACGATTCCGGAAAGATCCTGAGCGGGAACCGGATTGGAGACCGATGGCATGGAGGGCTCCGTTCGTCGGGTTGGCGCCAGCGGAAGGGGCGGCGCATTGGATCCACCCGATCGTAGACACCGGGGCCACGACGGAGGGTGCGGCCGGGCACCCCGGCACCGCCCCGCCGCAGTGCTTAGACGACAATCGGAGGAAATAACACGTGTCAAAGGAGACATCCCATGGCTGAAGCAGTCATCGTCGAGGCAGTTCGTTCCCCGGTTGGCAAGCGCAACGGCGGGTTGTCGGGTGTGCACCCGGCCGAGCTGTCCGCGCAGGTACTCAATGGTTTGGTCAACAAGGCGGGCCTCGACCCCGGCCTGGTCGAAGACGTCATCTGGGGTTGCGTGATGCAGGCCGGTGAGCAGGCCCTCGACATCGGCCGTACCGCGCTGCTGACCGCCGGCTGGCCCGAGACCGTGCCCGGTGTGACCGTCGACCGTCAGTGCGGATCGAGTCAGCAATCGGTGCACTTCGCCGCAGCAGGCGTGGTGGCCGGTCACTACGATGTCGTGGTCGCCGGGGGAGTCGAGTCGATGTCGCGCACGCCGATGGGCGCGTCGCTGGCCAACGGCGGCCGGCCCTACCCGGAGGGTTTCCTGTCCCGCTACAACGGTCAGATTCCCAACCAGGGCATCGGGGCCGAGATGATCGCCGAGCAGTGGGGCTTCTCCCGCACCGACCTCGACCAGTTCTCGCTGGACTCGCACGAAAAAGCCGCTGCCGCACAGGATTCCGGTGCCTTCGACGACCAGATCATCGGCATCAAGGATTCCGAGGGCAACGTCGTGCTCAAGGATGAAGGCATCCGCCGCGGCACCCCGATGGAGAAGATGGCCTCGCTGAAGCCGGCCTTCAAAGAGGACGGTGTGATCCACGCCGGCAACTCCTCGCAAATCTCCGACGGTTCGGCCGCACTGCTGTTCATGTCCGCCGAGAAGGCCAAGGAACTCGGCATGAAGCCGATCGCCCGGGTGCACACCGCCTGCCTGGCCGGTGCAGACCCGGTGATCATGCTGACCGCGCCCATCCCGGCAACCCAGAAGGCGCTCAAGCGCTCCGGCCTGTCCATCGGCGACATCGGCGCCTACGAGGTGAACGAGGCGTTCGCGCCGGTTCCGCTGGCCTGGCTCAAGGACATCGGCGCCGACGAGAAGAAGCTCAACCCCAACGGTGGCGCGATCGCGCTGGGCCACCCGCTGGGCGGCTCCGGCGCCCGGATCATGACCACGCTGCTGTATCACATGCGGGACAACGGAATTCGCTACGGACTGCAGACCATGTGTGAGGGTGGTGGGCAGGCCAACGCGACGATCCTCGAGCTGCTGTGACAGACGCTCCGGGCGCCCTCACCGAGCGCCGCGGCAATGTGATGATCATCACGATCAACCGGCCCGAGGCGCGTAACGCGATCAACGGCTCGGTCAGCATTGCCGTCGGCGACGCGCTCGAGGAGGCGCAGCACGATCCCGAGGTGCGGGCGGTGGTGATCACCGGCGCGGGCGACAAGTCGTTCTGCGCCGGTGCGGACCTCAAGGCCATCGCCCGCCGGGAGAACCTGTACCACCCGGATCACCCGGAGTACGGATTCGCCGGATACGTCCACCATTTCATCGACAAGCCGACCATCGCCGCCGTCAACGGCACCGCGCTGGGCGGGGGTACCGAACTGGCGCTGGCCAGTGACCTGGTGGTGGCCGACGAGCGGGCTCAGTTCGGGCTGCCGGAGGTCAAGCGCGGTCTGATCGCCGCGGCCGGCGGGGTGTTCCGGATCATGGACCACCTGCCGCGCAAGGTGGCGATGCAACTGCTGATGACCGGGGAGCCGTTGTCGGCGGCCGACGCTCTCCGCTGGGGCCTGATCAACGAGGTGGTCAAGGGCCCGGTGCTGGACGCGGCGCTGGCCCTGGCGGCCCGGGTGACCTGCAACGCGCCGCTGTCGGTGCAGGCCAGCAAGCGCATCGCCTACGGCGTCGACGACGGCGTCGTCACCGGCGACGAGCCTGGCTGGGACCGCACGGTGCGGGAGATGAAGACGCTGATCCGCACCGAGGACGCGCGGGAGGGTCCGCTGGCGTTCGCCGAGAAGCGCGAGCCGGTCTGGAAGGCGCGGTAACCCGCCCCCGTTACGAGGCCAGCATGTTGACGGCCCAACCGAACAGCGGGGGCAGCAGCGCGCACGCTGGCACCAGGGCGCGCCGTACCGGCCGCGGCGTGCTGGCCAGCACCAGGCCACGGGTGAGCAGTCGGTAGTTGCGGGTGACGCGGTGCCAGGCGCGCTCGTAGGACTGCGGCACGTCCCCGGCGATGGCCCGCACCGCCGCACCGGCCTGCTTGACAGCCAGGCTGACACCCTCGCCGGTCAGCGCGTCTTCGTAGCCGGCGGCATCGCCGACCAGCAACACCCGGCCGGCGACCCGGCGCGACACCACTTGCCGTAGCGGCCCGCAGCCGCGGGCGGGTCCGCGTTCCGCACCCTGCAGGTGAGGAGAAAGTGTTGGGAACCAATCGAATTCGGGCCGCTGCCGGGACAGGATGGCCACCCCGACCAGATCCGGTTCGACGGGCGTCACGTACGCCTCGCCCCAGCGCGACCAGTGCACCTCGACGAACTCCGAGAAGGCCGGTACCCGGTAGTGCCAGCGCAGGCCGTGGCGCCGTGGGGTACCGGTGGTGGCCTTGATTCCGACAGCTCGCCGCACCGCCGAATGCAAACCGTCCGCTCCGACCAGCCACCGCGCCCGCAGGCCGGCGGCGCTCACCCCGTGCGCATCCTGTTCGACTGCCCGCACCTTGGTCCGGATCCATTCGGCGCCTTGCTCTTTGGCACGCGCCGACAGCGCGGCGTGCAGCGTGGTGCGCCGCACGCCGCGGCCCGGGCCGGTGCGAAACAACGCCTCGGCGCGGCGGTGCTCGCTCACGTAGGCGATGCCCCGAAACGGCATACCCGCGGGGTCGACTCCCAGCGCGGTGAGTTCGGCCAACCCGCCGGGCATCAGGCCCTCGCCGCACGCCTTGTCGATCGGGTCCGGCCGAGGTTCGGCCACGATCACCGAAAGTCCTTGCGCACGAGCATGTAACGCGGTGGCCAGGCCGCCGGGCCCGCCGCCGACCACCAGCAGGTCGGTGTCGAAGCGGTCGTTCACGAGTAGCCCAGCGCCGAGTTCTCCACCCGCAACCGCACCGTCAGCAGGGCGGCATTGGCCACGGTGAAGACCAGCGCCGTGATCCATGCGGTGTGTACCAGCGGCAGGGCGACGCCTTCGAGCACCACCGCAACGTAATTCGGGTGATGCATGAACCGGTACGGGCCACGGTTGACCAGCTGCGCGTGCGGCAGCACGATGACGCGGGTGTTCCACCGCCGGCCCAACGACCGGATACACCACCAGCGCAGACCCTGACACAGCACCACCACCACCGCCATCGGCCAACCGAGCCAACCGATGAACGGGCGGTGCAAAGCCCACGGCTCGACCAGGCAGCCGACCAGCAGGGCGGTATGCAGGGTCACCATCGCCACATAGTGGCGCTGGCCAAACTCGTTGGCGCCCTGAGCGAACGACCATGCGGCGTTGCGCTTTGACACCACCAGTTCGGCCAGCCGCTCCAGCACGACCGCCAAGATCAGCAGGTAATACATCGTGTCACCACTCTAAAAGCACCGACTCCCGGCAAAACGCCGGACCCATGGTGGCGGCGCCGGAGTCGTTTGTGTCACGTCCTCGCCGCCGGACAAGTTCACAACGCCGTCCTGACCTGGCCGGGTTCACCCGGCCCCGGGCGGGGTACTAGATCGGGGAACGCGGTCGGGGCGTAGCGGCCTGCGGGGGCCAAATCGTCGACGGATAGGTTGAACAAATGCGGATTCTGGTGACGGGTGCCACCGGATATGTGGGCTCACGGCTGATCACCGAGTTGCTGGCCGAGGGGCACGAGGTACTGGCGGCTACCCGAAATCCGGTCAGGCTCAAGGATTTCGGTTGGTTCGAAGACGTTGAGCCGGTGCAATTGGACGCATCGGATCCGAAGCAGACGCACGCGGCGCTGACCGGCGCCACCGAGGCGGGCGGCCCCATCGACGTGATTTATTACCTGATCCACGGGATCGGGCAGGACGGGTTCCGCGACATCGACAATGCTTCGGCCGCCAACGTCGCTGACGCCGCCAAACAAGCCAAAGTAGCGCGGATCGTCTATCTGGGCGGCTTCGTGCCTGACGACGACACCCTGTCCGAGCACCTGACCAGCCGGGCCGAAGTCGCCCACGCGCTCACCGTCGAGGGCGGGCCGGACCTGGTCTGGCTGGGTGCGGCGCTGATCATCGGGGCGGGATCCACGTCGTTCGAGATTCTGCGCTACGTGGGCGACCGTTTCCCGGTCATGCCGATGCCGGGCTGGATGCACAACGACCTGGACCCGATCTCGATCCGCGACGTGCTGTACTACCTGGTCGCAGCGGCCGACGCCGCGCGGGTGCCGGCCGGGGCCTACGACATCAGTGGCCCCGAGACCACGTCGTACCGCGAGCTGCTCAAGAAATACGCCCACATATCGGGCCGTTGGCATGCTGCCTGGCGGGTGCCGCACATCGACACGTCGATCGCCTCGCTGTTCACCACGCTGGCCCTGCCGGTGCCCAGCGGTTTGGCCAGTGACCTGGTGGAGTCGCTGGATCATCCGATGCGCGCCTCGGGCACCGGCCTGACCGCACTGGTGCCTAAGCCCCCCGGCGGCCTGCTGGGCCCCGACGAGGCGATCGCGCTGGCCCTGTCCGGTCACCCGAACGAACCGGCCCGGCCCGTCAACGCGCTGTCCGACCCGCATCATCTGGCCGACACCGACCCGGGGTGGGCCGGCGGCGACGCGCTGCGTATCCGCCGGCTGGCCGGGACGGTGACACCCGCTGTCGTGCGGCCTACGCTGCGTCTGGTGAACGCGGTTCCCGGCCCGCTGGCCGGCGCGCTGCGCACCAGCTTGGACATCCTGCTCGCCCTGACCCCGAAGGTCCGCTTTGCATGACTGATACCGCCACCCCGCACCGTGTCAGCGCGGCGCAGGAGTTTCGCCGCGCGATCACCAATGTCGCCGTGCCCCATCACGAACCGCCCGCGCTGATATTGCGGCGGCGCGTCGTCGTCGCCGTCACGCTGGTGCTCGGTGCGGTGACGCTGGGCTTCACCTTGCGCACCTCGCCCGGTGAGACGAGCTTCTACTGGCTGACGCTGTTGCTGGCGGTGGTGTGGGCCGGCGGCGCCTGGCTGTCCGGGCCGCTGCACCTCGGTGGCATCTGTTGGCGCGGGCGCAATCAGCGTCCGGTGATCACCGGGACCAGCATCGGGTTGCTGCTCGGCGGCGCCTTCCTGCTGGGCGGCCTGATTGCCCGGGAGATACCGCCGGTGTCCGACCTGATCACCCGGGTTCTGCTGCTCAGCCATCAGGGCTCGTTCCTGCTGGTGGTGCTGATCACGGTGATCAACGGAGTGGCCGAGGAGATGTTCTTCCGCGGCGCCCTGTTCACCGCGCTGGGCCGGCGCTACCCGCTGGTGATCTCCACGGTGCTGTACGTGTTCGCGACCCTGGCCAGCGGTAACCCGATGCTGGGGTTCGCCGCGATCATCCTGGGCGCCGTGTGCGCGCTGGAGCGCCGCGCCACCGGCGGGGTGCTGGCGCCGATGCTGACCCATTTCTTCTGGGGCCTGATCATGGTGCTTGCACTGCCTCCGCTGTTCGGGGTCTGACCACCCGGCGGGTCAGCTCTCGTAACGCCGCGACCCGCGCCGGCCACGAAGCGAACCAGTACACCCGCCCGGGAATCCCGCTGGGCACAAAGGTCGACCGCTGCGTGTAGGTCGTTCCGCCGCCGATGTTCGGCGTAACTGCGAGCTCCAGCCACGCCTGGCCCGGCGAGCGCTCGGTGCCGCGCAGCCGCAGCACCCGGCCGGGTTCCCGCGCCACCACCTGCCAGCCAGGGTCGGTGATGGCGCGCTCGGCCGCGCGCCATACGTCGTCGGGTGCGGACGCGGTGGTGACGGTCCGGGTATCGGTGTAGACGATCTCGCCGGCCCAGTCCGGGTCGCTGGGCAGCGCCTCGGCGGGCTGCGAGCCCCAGTCGGCGTCGACCTGACCACGCGCCGCGCCACCCAGCGCGAGTTCGACGGCTCGTCGGTAGCCGGTCGGGCCGCCCGGCGGCGGGTCGATGATGTCGTCGACGTCCGAATTGCGCATCACCGCATCGCATTCCAGCGATTCGATGAGCGGCCGGGCCAGCTTGGGCGGGATCGGGGTGACCGTACCGACCCACAGACTGGCGATGGTCGGCGTCAGGAACGGCAGCACGATCAGGCGGCGCCGGCGCAGTCCGGCGACCTGGGCGTAGGTCCGCATCATGTCGCCATACTCGAGCACGTCGGGGCCGCCGATATCCCAGGTCCGGGATTCCGGCACCGACGCGGTCGCAGCGGCGGCCAGGTAGTGCAGCGCGTCGCTGACCGCGATCGGCTGGATCCGGTTGTGCACCCACTTCGGCGTCGTCATCACCGGCAGGCGGTCGGTGAGATGACGGATCATCTCGAACGACGCCGACCCGGACCCGATTACCACCCCAGCCTGCAGAACGACCGTTTCGATGCCCGAGTCGATCAATTGCTCACCCACCGCCCGGCGTGATTCCAGGTGCGGCGAGAGCGGACCGTTCTCGGGGTGCAGGCCACCCAGGTACACCACCCGCCGGACTCCGGAGCGCCGGGCGGCGGTCACCACGTTGCGCACCGACTCGGCCTCGGCGGCCGCAAAATCTCCGGACCCGCCCATCGAGTGCACCAGGTAGTAGACGACGTCGACGTACTCGAACGCCACGATCAGCGAGTCGACATCGCCCAGATCACCTTTGGCCACCTCGGCTCGTGAGCGCCACGGCACGTGCGCCAACTTGTCCGGGTTACGTGCTAGCGCACGCACCTGGTGGCCGTCGTCGAGCAGGCGTGGCGCCAGGCGGGCTCCGATGTAACCGGTGGCGCCGGTTACCAGGCACCGAATCTTTTTCTCTGGCACGGGTCCCCGTTCCGTTCACGTATGTCAGTCATTCGAAGCTGACACCGGTGGGGATTGCCGCTGCGCGCGAATCGAACCGGAGTTGCGCTCAGGAATCGGTGAAGTTCGGGGCGCGGTGCTCCTGGAACGCCTTGGTGCCCTCTTTGAAGTCGGGCGCTCGCAACAGGCCGGACTGGCCGCGGAATTCGCGCTCCAGCGCGTCGTCCAGTTCGGTCAGGGTGGCGGCGTTGATCGCGGCCTTGGTTTTGCCGAACGCCACCGCCGGGCCGGCCAGCAGTCGGGCGATCACCTTGTCCACCTCGGCGTCGAATTTCTCGGCCGGGTAAACCTCGGTGACCAGCCCCCCAGTCGCGCGCCTCGGTGGCCGTCAACCGCTCGGGCAGCAGGGCCATCCGCATCGCCCGGACCCGGCCGATCGCGGCGGCGATCAACGCCGACGCGCCACCGTCGGGCATCAGGCCGATCTTGGTGAAGGCGAGCATGAAAAAACGCCTTCTCGGAAGCCAATACGACGTCGCAGGACAACGCGATGGAGACCCCGACGCCGGCGGCCGGTCCCTGCACCACCGCCACCACCGGGTGCGGCAACGTGGTGATGGCACGGATCAGCCGGTTGATTTCCAGAATGATCTCGTCCGGCGGGGCGCCGCCGTCGCCGCTCATGTCGTCGGCGCTGATGCCGGCGCCGGAGCAGAAGCCGCGGCCGGCTCCGCCGAGCCGCACCACCCGGACCCCCGGATCGGTGGCTGCGGCCTCCATGGCGTTGGCCAGGCCGGTGATGACGGGGGTGATCAGCGAGTTGAGACTGTCGGGACGGTCGATGGTCACCGAGAGCACTCCGTCGGTGAGCTTGACTTGGAGGCCGTCGACGGGTGCGAGGCTGGCAATTCCTGAATCGGACATGCGGCTCACATTAAGTGACCCCCGGCGAGCGGCTGCGCGCGGCTGCGTCGGGGACCGGTGTGCAGCGCCCGCAGCGACGCTGCGAATATGTGAACAACCGTTTGTTAGGGCGTCGACGTAGACGAAAGGGTTCAAACCATGGCGGGACCACTGAACGGATTGCGTGTTGTCGAGCTGGCCGGTATCGGCCCCGGCCCGCATGCCTCCATGATTCTGGGAGATCTCGGGGCCGACGTGGTCCGCGTCGAGCGGCCGTCGAGCGGTCCGCGCGGTGTGGTGTCGGACGCGATGAGCCGTAGCAGGCGTCTGGTGGGCGCCGACCTGAAGTCCGAGGAGGACCGCAAGCGGGTGCTGCAGCTGATCGCAAAGGCCGACGTGTTGATCGAGGGCTACCGGCCCGGCGTCACCGAGCGGCTGGGCCTGGGGCCCGAAGACTGCGCCAAGGTCAACGAGCGGCTGATCTACGCCCGGATGACCGGGTGGGGGCAGACCGGCCCGCGCAGTCAGCAGGCCGGCCACGACATCAACTACATCTCCCTCAACGGCATCCTGCACTCGATCGGTCGCAAGGGTGAGCGGCCCGTGCCGCCGCTGAACCTGGTCGGCGACTTCGGTGGCGGCTCGATGTTCCTGCTGGTAGGCATCCTGTCGGCGTTGTACGAACGGCAGAGTTCCGGCAAGGGCCAGGTGGTCGACGCGGCGATGATCGACGGCTCCAGCGTGCTGGTGCAGATGATGTGGCAGATGCGCGCCTCGGGCATGTGGACTGACACCCGCGGCACCAACATGCTCGACGGCGGCGCCCCGTACTACGACACCTACGAGTGCGCCGACGGCCGCTACGTCGCGGTGGGCTCCATCGAACCGCAGTTCTACGCGGCCCTGCTGGCCGGTCTGGGGCTGGAGGGGGCCGACCTGCCGGCGCAGAACGACGTCTCGCGCTGGCCGGAGCTGCGGGCGATCCTGACCGAGACGTTCGCCAGCCGCGACCGCGACCATTGGGCCAAGGTGTTCGCCGATTCCGACGCCTGCGTCACCCCGATCCTGGCGTTCGGCGAAGTGGAGACCGAGCCGCACATCACCGAGCGCAAGACGTTCTACGAGGTGAACGGCGGGCTGCAGCCGATGCCGGCGCCGCGCTTCTCCCGGACCGCGCCGGAACAGCCACGCCCGGCTAAGGCAGGGGACATCGAAGCCGTGCTCGCGGACTGGGTATAGTCCCAACCAACCAGTAGGTTGGCCCGCCAGGGCGCGGACCGGACAAAAGGGGCGAAAGTGGAGATCAGGGACGCCGTCGCAGTCGTCACCGGGGGAGCGTCAGGCTTGGGCCTGGCCACCACCAAGCGGCTGCTGGACGCGGGAGCGCAGGTGGTGGTGCTGGACCTGCGGGGAGAGGACGCGGTCGCCGAGCTCGGCGACCGGGCACGCTTCGCGCAAGCCGACGTCACCGACGAGCAGGCCGTCAGTGCCGCACTCGATCTGGCCGAATCGCTGGGTCCGCTGCGCATCAACGTCAACTGTGCGGGTATCGGCAACGCGATCAAGACGCTGTCCAAGGATGGTCCGTTCCCGCTGGACGGGTTCAAGAAGGTGGTCGGGGTCAACCTGATCGGCACTTTCAACGTGCTGCGACTGGCGGCCGAGCGCATCGCCAAGACCGACCCGATCGGCCCGCCGGACTCCCCGGAGCGCGGCGTCATCATCAACACCGCATCGGTGGCGGCATTCGAAGGGCAGATCGGCCAGGCCGCTTACTCGGCGTCCAAGGGCGGCGTGGTCGGCATGACGTTGCCGATCGCCCGTGATCTTGCGCGCGAGCTGATCCGGGTGGTGACCATCGCGCCCGGGCTGTTCAAGACCCCGCTGCTGGGTTCGCTGCCCGAGGAAGCGCAGAAGTCACTGGGCAAGCAGGTGCCGCATCCGGCGCGATTGGGCGACCCCGACGAGTACGGTGCGCTGGCGGTGCACATCGTGCAGAACCCGATGCTCAACGGTGAGGTCATCCGTCTGGATGGCGCGATCAGGATGGCGCCTCGGTAACCTCCAGCCACTCCCCGGACAGCGAAAGCCCCCTGCCGCACGCCGCGGTCAGGGGGCTTTGCTACTTGATCGGTCTATCGGTTTGATCGGTCTATCGACGAAACCAACGGGAGACGGTCGGTTCGGCCATCAAAAGCCGCGCTATTACGCCCATCGTGTTACCTCAACTCGCTGTCGGAAGGGGTTGCCAATCTTCGAACTGCTCGGAAGTCTCACCCTCCACGAGCATGTCGCCGTGGTAGAGAGCCTCGAAGTCAGCCTTGATGACATCGGCACTGGTGTCGTCGATCCACATGACATTGAGCGTAGGAGCGCGCATTAAGGAATCTTTGAGTCACGATTCGGAAAATGGTGGCAATTCTTACCGGTGGGTAGGGTTCGCCGCGCCGCGCCAGGTTACCCAATTCGATGCCGGTTGAACCGCGGCTCATCTGCGTTCGTGTCAACGACGGTGGTTGTTTGACACTTGTAACTTAACGTTGCTAAGTTAACGCGGGTTTGGTGCAGTCTTGTCGGGGGGGCCGCGCCGTCGGCGGAGGGATGACACATGCTGCAAGCGATCGCGCGAATGGCCATCAGGGCACCCCGGCGGATCATCGGCATCGCGGTTCTCGTTTTCATTGCCGCGGCCGTGTTCGGTATCCCCGTCGCCAACAGCCTCTCGCCGGGCGGCTTCCAGGATCCCAACTCCGAGTCGGCCCGCGCCATCTCGGTGTTGAACGACAAATTCGGTCAGAGCGGCCAGCAACTGCTGATCCTGGTCACCGCACCCGACGGAGCCGGTAGCGATCGGGCCCGCAAGGTCGGCACCGACCTCGTCGACCAGCTCAAAGGCTCACCGCTGGTCTATAACGCCACCTCCCCGTGGACCGTGCCGCCCGCGGCTGCCACCGACCTGATCAGCAGAGACGGCAAGACCGGGCTGATCGTGGTCAACCTCAAGGGTGGCGAGAACGACGTGCAGAAGAACGCGCAGACCCTCTCCGACCGGATCATCCACGATCGCGGCGGTGTCACCGTCCAGGCCGGCGGTGCGGCCATGGAATACGCCCAGATCAACAAGCAGAACCAGGCCGACCTGCTGGTCATGGAGATGATCGCGATCCCCTTCAGCTTCCTGGTGCTGGTGTGGGTGTTCGGCGGGCTGCTGACCGCGGCGCTGCCGATGGCGCTGGGCGCGCTGGCCGTCGTCGGTTCGATGTCGGTGTTGCGCCTGGTCACCTTCGCCACCGAGGTGTCGATCTTCGCGCTGAACCTGAGTACCGCGCTGGGCCTGGCCCTGGCCATGGCCATCGACTACACGCTGCTCATCATCAGCCGCTACCGCGACGAGTTGGCTGAGGGCTGGGATCGCGAACAGGCGCTGATCCGCACCATGGCCACGTCCGGTCGCACGGTGATCTTCTCGGCCGTCACCGTCGCGCTGTCCATGGCGGCGACGGTGGCCTTCCCGATGTACTTCCTCAAGTCGTTCGCCTACGCCGGCGTGGCGACAGTGGCCTTCGTGGCGACCGCGTCCATCGTGGTCACCCCGGCCGCCATCATCCTGATGGGCCCCCCGGGTGGACGCCCTGGATGTGCGACGGCTGCTGCGCCGGATGTTCCGGCGACCCGAGCCGGTGCACAAGCCCGTCGAGCAGTTGTTCTGGTACCGGTCCAGCAAGTTCGTGATGCGCCGCTGGTTGCCACTCGGCGGCGCGGTGGTCGCGCTGCTACTGCTGCTCGGGCTGCCGTTCTTCTCGGTCAAGTGGGGTTTTCCCGACGACCGCGTACTACCCGCCTCGGCGTCCGCACACCAGGTGGGCGACCAGCTGCGCACCAACTTCGCGCGCGACTCGGCCACCGCGGTGCCGGTGGTCATTCCCGACGCGCACGGCCTGAGCCGGGACGATCTGAGCCGGTACGCCGCCGCGTTGTCGCAGGTGCCCGACGTGGCCGCGGTGTCGGCGCCCACCGGCACGTTCGCCGGCGGCAAGCCGCAGGGACCGCCGGGCGGAGCGACCGGGATGGCCGGCGGCAGCGCATTCCTGACCGTCAGCAGTACCGCGCCGCTGTTCTCGCAGGCCTCCGACACCCAGCTCAAACGGCTGCACCAGGTGGCCGGGCCGGGCGGCCGAACCGTCGAGATGGCCGGTGTCGCGCAGGTCAACCGCGACAGCGTGGACGCCGTCACCGATCGGCTGCCGCTGGTGCTGGGCATGATGGCTGCCGTCACGTTCGTGCTGCTGTTCCTGCTCACCGGGAGTGTGGTGCTGCCGCTCAAAGCGCTGGTGTTGAACGTGCTGTCGCTGACCGCGGCGTTCGGGGCGCTGGTGTGGATCTTCCAGGACGGCCACCTCGGCGCGCTCGGGACCACCCCGAGCGGGACGCTGGTCGCCAACATGCCGGTGCTGCTGTTCTGCATCGCGTTCGGGCTGTCGATGGACTACGAGGTGTTCCTGGTCTCGCGGATCCGCGAGTACTGGTTGGGGTCGGGCGCGGCCCGTCCGGCGCAGCCGAGCCCGGCCGAGGCCCACGCCGCCAACGACGAGAGTGTCGCGCTGGGAGTTGCGCGCACCGGTCGGGTGATCACCGCGGCCGCATTGGTCATGTCGATGTCGTTCGCCGCGTTGATCGCCGCCCACGTGTCGTTCATGCGGATGTTCGGGTTGGGGCTGACACTGGCGGTTGCGGCCGACGCCACGCTGGTGCGGATGGTGTTGGTGCCGGCCTTCATGCACGTGATGGGCCGCTGGAACTGGTGGGCGCCCAAACCGCTGGTGTGGTTGCACGAGCGGTTCGGGATCAGCGAGGGCGGTGCGCTAAACCGGCCCGCAGCGCCCGGTCCGGCGGCGACCGCCAAGCCGGGCCCGGCCGCGAGTCCGGCCCCGAATAACGGAAACGAGGTTCACGTCGAAGTGACGCGCAATGGTTGACATGGCGGTGCCGGCGTTGCGCCGGCAGCGCGCTCCCCGCGGGTCGGGGGAGCGGCTGCGCAACGAAATCCTCGATGCGGCAACCGAATTGCTGCTCGAGACCGGCCGGGCCAGGGCGGTGTCGATCCGGTCGGTGGCCGAGCGGGTGGGTATCACGTCGCCGTCGATATACCTGCATTTCAAGGACAAGGACGCGCTGCTGGACGCGGTGTGCGTGCGTCATCTGGACCAGCTCGACGAGGAGATGGTACGAGCCGCCGACGGGCAGCCCGACAGTATGGCGGCGCTGCGTGCCCAAGGGCTGGCCTACGTGCGCTACGCGCTGCAGGCACCCGAGCTGTACCGGCTGGCCACCGTCAGCGCGGAACGGACGGGCGGCGTCGTCGCAGACGCCATGCAACGCGCGGTGTTCCGGCACGTGCGGGCAACGGTGCAGAAGCTGATCGACGAGGGCGTCTTCCGAGCGGACAGCCCGGGCGCGGTCGCCCTGGCGCTGATGACGGCCGCGCACGGGGTTGCGACCGTGCTGATCGCCAAACCGCAGGCTGCCGTTCGGTGGATCGACGCCTTCACCGACCGGATGTTCGGCGCGGTGCTGTGCGGTCATCTGGTGGCCGGAATGGTCGGTCCGGAGGCGACGTCTCAGCAGATGTTGGAGTGGGTCAGGCAGCATCGGGGGTCGGCAGAAGCATGACGTCTACCAGAGTCGAGAACCCGTTCTTTGCGCGGATCTGGCCGGCTTTCGCCGCCCACGAGGCCGAGTCGGTGCGGGTGTTGCGCCGGGAGAACCTGGCCGAGCTGTCCGGGCGGGTGCTGGAAATCGGTGCGGGCTGCGGGACGAATTTCGCGTATTACCCGGACACCGTCACCCAGGTGGTCGCCGTCGAGCCCGAGTCGCACCTGGTGCCCAAGGCCCGCGCGGCGGCCGCGACGGCACCGATCCCGGTGGTGGTGACAAGCCAGACGGCCGAAGATTTCAGTGACGGCGAGCCGTTCGACGCGGTGGTCTGCTCGCTGGTGTTGTGCTCGGTGCACGACCAGGACGGCGTCTTGCGGCGGTTGCATTCGCTGCTGCGACCGGGCGGCGAACTGCGGTTTCTGGAACACGTAGCCAGCGCTGGGGCGCGGGGACGATTGCAGCGTGTCGCCGATGCGACGGTGTGGCCCCGGATGTTCGGGAACTGTCATACCCACCGCGACACCGAGCGCGCGATCGTCGATGCCGGATTCGTGGTGCAGACGTCGCGGCGGGAGTGGACGCTGCCGGCGTGGGCGCCGCTGCCGGTGTCCGAGTTGGCGCTGGGCCGGGCGCGGCGGCCGTCCGACTAATTCAACAGGGCCGGCAGTCGCTCCAGCAGCCCGGGCAGCGCCACGCTGGCCGACTCGCGCACGCACAGCGTGGCGTGCGGGGACAACGGCGTGGGCTCGGGATTGACCTCGATCACGGCGGTGCCGCGCGCCAGCGCCAGCTCGGGCAGGCCGGCCGCCGGGTAGACGATCGACGAGGTGCCCACCACCACCATCAGGTCGGCGTTCTCCGTCGCCTCGACGGCTTGGCGCCACGGACCCTGCGGCAGGGCTTCGCCGAACCACACACGATGTCGGGCCGGATCAACCCGCCGCAGGCGCACACCGGAGGTTCGACTTCGATCGCCGGTTCGGCCATCAGCGGTAGTGGCTCAGAGTACGGCAAACCGCAACGCGCACAACGAAATTCGAAGAGGCTGCCGTGCAGGTGATGAACCGGAGCGCTGCCGGCGCGCTCGTGCAGGTCGTCGACGTTCTGCGTCACCACGGTGACCTGGGCCTGCCGTTGCCAGTCCGCGATCGCGCGATGCCCGGCGTTGGGTTGCACGTCGCCGACCAGGTAGTGGCGCCACAGATACCACCCCCCACACCCGTTCGGGATTGCTCTCCCAGCCCTGCACGCTGCTCAACTCGTACGGGTCGAAGTGGGCCCACAGGCCGTTCTTGTCGTCGCGGAATGTCGGTACGCCACTCTCCGCGGAAATGCCCGCACCGCTCAGCACCGCCACTCGCATCCCACAAAGATAGCCGCGGTTGGGCAATACTGGATGGGTGGACCTGCGCGACTTGCTGAAGGTGGATGTAAAGGCAGGCAAGCCCCTGTTCGACCAGCTCAGAACCGGGGTCATCGACGGCGTGCGGGCCGGTTCACTGCCGCCGGGCACCCGGCTGCCGACGGTCCGCGAGCTGGCCGGCCAGCTCGGCGTGGCGGCCAACACCGTAGCCCGCGCCTACCGCGAACTCGAGTCCGCCGCGATCGTCGAAACCCGCGGACGCTTCGGCACTTTCATCTCCCGATTCGACCCGACCGACGCGGCGATGGCCGCCGCCGCCAAGGAATACGTGGAAGTGGCCCACGCGCTGGGGCTGACCAAGAACGATGCGATGCGTTACCTCACGAACGTTCCGGACGACTGAATTGCAGCGGTGCCACGGCGCCGGCGTTCACTGGAGTACCTTGCCCAGCGTGCGCAGGTTGCGTGACGTGGTCGACGACTTATAGCGCTTCTTGGCCATCGTCGCGCCGATGGTGCTGTCCAGGGTGCTGCCCTTCGGCACCTGCCAATAGATGACGCCGTCGCCGACCTCGATTTTCTCGTTCGCGCCCGGTTTCAGTTCCGCCAGTTCACCGAGGATGTCGGCGTCGGTGACGAAGGTGACGTAGGAGTGGTAGCCGTCTCGTTCGCGCTCGAACGGAAACGCTTCGTCGATGGCGCGGACCGTGTCGATGTCGTAGGCGAGCACCCAGGCGTCGTACCCGAAGCGGTCGCGCAGTGCCGCCTCTGCCTTCCTGCGCACCGAGGCGACCTTGGCCGAAGACTCCAGCAGCACGTTTCCGGAGGCCAGCAGGGTTCGCACGTTGGTGAACCCGGCGTCGGTCAGTGCCTCGGCAACCTCGGCCATCTTCAGGTTGACGCCGCCGACGTTGACGCCGCGCAGAAATGCCGCGTACTCGGTCATGCACCGATTCCAGCAGCCCGTCCGACGCCGGTGCAACGCGACGTAGGCTTTCGGCATGGGACGCCACGTCTTCGACGACAAGCTGTTGGCCGTGATCAGTTGCAACTCGATCGGGGTGCTGGCCACCATCAAGCGCGACGGACGCCCGCAGCTGTCGAACGTGCAGTACCACTTCGACCCGCGGCAGCTGTCGCTGCAGGTTTCGGTCACCGAGCCGCGTGCCAAGACCCGCAACCTGCGCCGCGATCCGCGGGCTTCGCTGCTCGTCGACGCCGACGACGGGTGGTCCTACGCCGTCGCCGAAGGCGTCGCGGAGCTCACCCACCCGCCGCCGCTCCCGACGACGACACGGTGGAGGCACTGATCGCCTTGTACCGCAACATCGCCGGCGAGCACCCGGACTGGGACGAGTACCGCGAGGCGATGGTCACCGACCGCCGGGTGCTGCTGACACTGCCGATCTCGCACGTGTACGGGATGCCGCCGGGTAAGCGCTGACCGCGCTAGGCTTCCGGCATGGCCGAATCGAACACCCGGAATCGCCCGAAGTGCCCGAGGACGACAACAAACGCAAGTTTCGTGAAGCCCTGGAACGCAAGATGGCCAAGTCGTCCGGCGGTTCCGACCACAAGGACGGCGGGGGCAAGCAGTCGCGGGCACACGGTGCGGCCGGCAACCGCCGCGAGTTCCGTCGCAAGAGCGGTTAGCGGGCCGGGCCCGAGCGTGCGGGGTTAAAGTTCGACCATGACGCAGCTTTGCCTCGCCACCGAACCCCAGGCCAATCAGCTGCTGGCCGACAACCCGCTGGCGTTGCTGATCGGGATGTTGCTGGATCAGCAGGTGACCTTCGAGACGGCATTCGCCGGTCCGCAGAAGATCGCCGAGCGGATGGGCGGCTTGGACGCGGCAGACATCGCCGATTACGACCCCGACAAGTTCGCCGCGCTGTGCTCGGAAAAGCCTGCCATTCACCGTTTCCCGGGCGCGATGGCCAAGCGCATCCAGACGCTTGCACAGATCATCGTCGACCGGTACGACGGCGACGCGGCCGCGCTGTGGACCGCTGGCGATCCCGATGGGAAAGAGTTGCTGCAGCGGATCAGGGCGCTGCCCGGGTTCGGTGAGCAGAAGGCCAAGATCTTCCTGGCATTGCTCGGCAAGCAGTACGGTGTCACACCCACGGGTTGGCGGGCGGCAGCGGGAGAGTACGGCAAGGCCGGCACCCACCTCTCGGTCGCCGACATTGTCGATGCCGAGTCACTCGGCAAGGTGCGGTCGTATAAGAAGCAGATGAAGGCGGCAGCCAAGGCAGCCAAGGGAAAGGCGGCAACATGAAGACGCACATCACCTGTCCGTGCGGCGAGGCCATTCAGGGCAAGGACGAGGACGAGTTGGTCGAGCTGACTCAGGCCCACCTGGCCAGTGCGCATCCCGGTCTGGACTACGACCGGGACGCGATCTTGTTCATGGCCTACTAGGTACTCGCCTTTGCGCCGCGAGCGCCCTCATAGGTACGGCCAGAAGCTCTTTGCGACGTACATTCGAGGACGCTCGCGTGGTCCGGCTGCTGGTTGCGGTGCCGCTACGGCACCACCGTCGAACCGATGGTCGGCATGAACTGGCACTGCCGGTCTTTGGTGGTGACCTGACCGAAAATCGTCGACATGATGCTGCCGGAACCGGTGTCGACGATCGCGGTGAGCGTCGTCGGGCCTTCGCCGTTGATGTCGGTGCGCGGCTTCAGGGTGGCGCTGCCTGATTTGCCGGTGGTCAGGTTGATCCAGGTGACGTTCAGCGGCAGCTTCTGCACCTCGGCGGGTCCCGGGGTACCGACCGCAGTGAAGACGTAAGCGGTCTGGCCGGCAGCCGGGCCCGGCGTCGGGATGGCCGCCGGTCCCGCCACCGACAGGGCGGTGGCCAGGGCGTTCGTCCCGTCGGCTAGGCAGTTGGTGCCGATCGAGGGTACATGAAGTCCTGCGTGGGCGGGAGTCAGGGCCGAAGCCGGGGGCCGCGGCCGCCGGCGCCGCCACCGGGGCGGGGGTGGGCGCCGGAGCTGGGGCCGCCGCGGCAGCCGGCGCAGCTGAGGGGCCGCCGCCGGCGCGGGCGCCGGTGCGGCCGGTGCTGGTGCTGGAGCTGGCGCAGCCGCGCGCGGGGGCCGGTGCCGGAGCCTGGGCTGCCGGTGCGGCCGGTGCGGGAGCTGGCGCGGCGGCAGGCGCGGGTGCGGCCGGCGCCGGCCCGGGCAGCGGTGGTGAGACGGGCCGCGGGTTCTGCGGCACGCCGACCGGGCCCGGCCCCGCGGCATGCAGCGGGTCGACGCCGGCCGGCAGGTGCGCCAGGGCGCCGGGCTCGGCACCCGGTGCCGGTACGTGCGGTGCCGGTGCCGCCTCAGGCGGGGTCGCGCCCGCCGGTGCCCCCGGACCCGCGACGAACTGGTTCACCGACGAGGCCACATTCTTGGCCTCGGTCGGTGCCGACGGGTTGTGCGTGAATGCCTGGGCAGCCGCCATCAGCAGCTGCGTCGCCTGTCCGGGATTGCCGGCGGCCTGCTGGATGATCGGGCTCAACTGAGTCAACGCCGGAAGGCCGGGCAGCTGCTGGGTCGGGTCGGTCGACGGCGTCGCCGGGTCGGCTGCCGCGCTCGGACAAAGCACGAACGCGGCAGCCGATGTGACGACGACTGCGGCCAAACCTTTGGACAGACTCCAAGTGCTTGCCACGGTGTTTCTCCCGGTTCCTAGTGGTTGGTCAGTCGTCGGAGGTCAAGCTCAGGGCAGGGCGCCGAGCAGCGTCTGCGGTCCCGCCGGACCCGGCGCGCCGGCACCCGAGAGCCCCGGAATGGCCGAAGCCAGCCCCGGCAGGGCCGCTTGGGCGAGTCCGGGAAGCGACGTCGCCAACCCGGGCAGCGAGGCCGCCGGAGCGGCCGGAGCGGCCGGAGCCGCCGGTGCGGCCAGGCTGGGTAGCGGCGTGTTCACCCCGGGGATCGACGGCAACGTTCCCGGTGCCGGCGCGACGGGGGCCGCCGGCGCAGTGAGCTGCAGCGGTGCGTTCACGCCGGGCACCGACGGGACGCCGGCCGGAGCCGCCGCTGGAGCGGCTGGAGCCGCGGGAGCGGTGAGCCCCGGGATCGGCGCGTTCACACCCGGAATCGGGGGAACGGTGCCCGGCGAGTTGGCCGGCGCAGGCGCAGGCGCTGCCGGCGCGGTCGCCTGGGCCGGCAGTTGGGCCGGTGCGGTGGCCTGGGCCGGCGCGGTGAGGCCGGGAACCACGGAGGGCAGGTTCAACCCGCCCGGAGCGGCGGGGGCCGGGTCCGGAGCGCGCTGCACGCCCTGCGGCGCCGGCGGGGTGGCACCCAGCGCGGTCGCCAGGTTCTGCAGAATCTGCGGCGCGTTGGCCGCCGAGGCGATCAGCTGCTGGGGAATGTTGGGGGCCGGCGGCTGAGCCGGCGCGGGGTCGGCGTGGGCGATGCCGCCCGTCAACAGTGCGGCGCCCGAGCCGGCCAGCACAGCGGCGGCCCGAACGTAGGTCCAAATGGTTGGCATGTCTCTCCTGATGTCTTCGATGGGCTTCGGCAGGCCCCCCGGAAGGACCTGAAGCCGAAGCTATCGTGGTACAGAAGTGACTCAAGTGACACGTGTGGCATTTACGGGATCGTTATAGATACGAGCGAAGGCAGTGACCGGCGACCTGGTAATCGTGATTTCCCCGTTATCGACGCGCACCGGTCGCGTTCAGGGGCTCAGCGCGTCGGCGCGGTCGCTAAAGTCGGTCGGATAGACACCACCTCGGCCACCCCCGCCGCGCTCGCCACCGCCAGGCGGCGCGAGACTTCGCTGGCGACCTGGGCGCCGCTGCTGTTGATCCTCAGCGTCACAGCCCGATTCGCTTGGACCTACCTCGCCCCGCACGGCGCGAACTTCGTCGACCTGCACGTATACATCGGCGGCGGGGCAGCCCTGGATCATCCCGGCACCCTGTACAGCTACGTCTACGCCGACCAGACTCCGGATTTCCCGCTGCCGTTCACCTACCCACCGTTTGCTGCGGTGGTGTTGTACCCGCTGCATCTGCTGCCGTTCGCACTGGTGGCGGTTCTCTGGCACGCCGCGATCGTCGCGGCGCTGTACGGCGTGGTGCGCCTCTGCCAGCGACTGCTCGGGCCAGCAGGCGACCGGCGTGTCGCAATGCTGTGGACCGCGCTCGCCATCTGGATCGAACCGCTGCGCAGCAACTTCGACTACGGCCAGATCAACGTGTTCCTGGTGCTGGCCGTGCTGTGGGCGATCCATTCCACCCGGTGGTGGCTGTCGGGCCTGCTGGTGGGCCTGGCCGCGGGGGTCAAGCTCACGCCGGCGGTAGCCGGCCTTTATCTGCTCGGCGCCCGGCGCTGGGCGGCAGCGCTGTTCTCCGGTGCGGTGTTCCTGCTCACGGTGGGAATCTCCCTGCTGGTGGTCGGTGACCAGGCCCGCTATTACTTCACCGACCTGCTCGGCGACGCACATCGGATCGGACCCGTCGCCACCTCGTTCAACCAGTCCTGGCGTGGCGCCATCTCCCGCATCCTCGGCTATGACGCGGGCTACGGGCCACCGGTGCTGATCGCTATCGGCGCTACCACCGTCGTCGCACTGCTGGCCTGGCGGGCGCTCCGGCCCGCCGATCAGCTCGGGCGGCTGCTGGTGGTGGAGCTGTTCGGCCTGTTGCTCTCGCCGATCTCCTGGACGCACCACTGGGTGTGGTTGGTGCCGCTGATGATCTGGCTGCTGCACGGGCCGCTGCGCGACCACCTCGGCGCGAAAATCCTGGGCTGGGGCTGGCTGGTGCTGACACTGGTCGGGGTGCCCTGGTTGCTCAGCTTCGCGCAACCGACCATCTGGGTGATCAGCAGACCCTGGTACCTGGCGTGGGCCGGGCTGGTCTACGTGGCGGCCGCGGTCGCGACGTTGGGGTGGATCGCCTGGCATCCCCGCCGCGAGCGTGACCAGGCGGCGGCCGCAGCGGACTGATCTCGCGGTGCGGTCTTCGTTCGCGGCGTGATCAGGTTCCGACGATGCCGTTGATGTCGCGCGCCATGTCGAGGTCGTTTTGGGTGATGCCGCCCTCGGAGTGTGTGACCAACACGAAAGTTACTGTGCGCCAACGGATATCGATATCCGGGTGATGATCCTTGGACTCCGCGTGCTCGCCCACCCGACGCACGGCGTCGATGCCGTCCAGAAACGCCGGGAACTTGACCGACCGGCGCAGGGTTCCGTCGACGCGCTCCCAGCCGTCCAGTTCGGGTAGGGCGGCGTCTACTTGCTCATCCGATAACACAGCCATGACGCGAACGTATACCCTCACTGCCCATGCCGAACCAGGTCGTCGTCGCCGGCGCCATCATCCGCAGCGGCACCGTTCTGGTAGCGCAGCGAAACCGGCCACCCGAGCTGGCCGGCCGGTGGGAACTGCCCGGCGGGAAGGTCGCCGACGGCGAGACCGAGCAAGGCGCGCTGGTCCGTGAGCTGGCCGAGGAACTCGGCGTCGCGGTCGCGGTGGGTGACCGGCTGGGCCAGGACGTGGCCCTGGGCGAGACGACGGTCTTGCGGGCCTACCGGGTCACCCTGCTCGACGGTGAGCCGCACCCCCGCGATCACCAGGCGCTGCGCTGGGTGGCGGCCGCGGACCTGGACGGTGTCGACTGGGTGCCCGCCGACCGTGGCTGGGTTCCGGACCTGGTGGCCGCGCTGTAGCGCGAGTCCGCCGGGTCCCGATGCCGGGACGTTGACTCTGCAGTGAGGGCGCTACCTACTTGCACTTCTGCGCCAAGGACGCAGAGCCAACGGCGCGCGCACCCCGCCCTCGTGCACACCGGATCCCGGCCTGCCAGTTCGCTATCCGGAGCCCTCGCTGCCACAATCACCGACGTGCCATTCCGTAACGTCGCCATCGTCGCCCACGTCGACCACGGCAAAACCACCCTGGTCGACGCCATGCTGCGACAGTCCGGCGCCCTGACACATCGTGGCGACGACGCGGTCGAGCGCCTGATGGACTCCGGTGACCTGGAGAAAGAAAAGGGCATCACGATCCTGGCCAAGAACACGGCCGTGCACCGCAAGCACCCGGACGGAACGACGACCGTCATCAACGTCATCGACACCCCGGGCCACGCCGACTTCGGTGGTGAGGTGGAGCGCGGACTGTCGATGGTCGACGGGGTGCTGCTGCTGGTCGACGCCTCCGAGGGCCCGCTGCCGCAGACTCGCTTCGTGCTGCGCAAGGCGCTGGCCGCCCACCTCCCGGTCATCCTGGTCGTCAACAAGACGGACCGGCCGGACGCCCGCATCTCCGAGGTCGTCTCGGAGAGTCACGACCTGCTGCTCGACGTCGCATCCGACCTCGACGAGGAAGCGCAGAAGGCCGCCGAGGCCGCCCTGGACCTGCCGACGCTGTATGCCTCCGGCCGAGCAGGCATCGCCAGCACCAAAGAACCGGCCAACGGCGAAAACCCCGAGGGAGACAACCTCGATCCGTTGTTCGACGTGCTGCTCGAGCACATTCCGCCGCCGCAGGGCGATCCCGAGGCGCCGCTGCAGGCGCTGGTGACCAACCTCGACGCCTCGGCCTTCCTGGGACGACTTGCGCTGATCCGCATCTATAAGGGCCGGATCCGAAAGGGCCAGCAGGTCGCCTGGATGCGGGAGGTGGACGGGCATCCCGTCATCACGACCGTGAAGATCACCGAACTGCTGGTGACCGAGGGCATCGAAAGAACAAGCACCGACTCCGCATCGGCCGGGGACATCGTCGCCGTGGCGGGCATTCCGGAGATCATGATCGGCGACACCCTCGCCGACCTCGATCACGCGCACGCACTGCCCCGCATCACCGTCGACGAACCCGCGATATCGGTGACCGTCGGAACCAACACCTCGCCGCTGGCCGGCAAGGTCAAGGGCCACAAGCTGACGGCCCGGATGGTGAAGTCGCGTCTGGACGCCGAACTCGTCGGCAACGTCTCCATCAAGGTGGTCGATATCGATCGGCCCGACGCCTGGGAGGTGCAGGGCCGCGGGGAGCTGGCGCTGGCGGTGCTCGTCGAGCAGATGCGCCGGGAGGGTTTCGAGCTCACGGTCGGCAAGCCGCAGGTGGTCACCCAGACCATCGACGGCAAGCTGCACGAGCCGTTCGAGGCGATGACCATCGACTGTCCCGAGGAGTTCGTCGGCGCCATCACCCAGCTGATGGCCGGCCGCAAGGGCCGCATGGAGGAGATGACCAACCATGCCGCCGGCTGGGTGCGGATGGACTTCATCGTGCCCAGCCGCGGCCTGATCGGGTTTCGCACCGACTTTCTCACCCTCACCCGCGGCACCGGGATCGCCAACGCGGTGTTCGACGGTTACCGGCCGTGGGCCGGTGAGATCCGGGCCCGGCACACCGGTTCGCTGGTGTCCGACCGGGCCGGGGTGATCACCCCGTTCGCGCTGCTGCAACTGGCCGACCGCGGCCAGTTCTTCGTCGAACCCGGACAGGACACCTACGAAGGAATGGTCGTCGGCATCAACCCGCGCCCGGAGGACCTCGACATCAACGTCACCCGCGAGAAGAAGCTCACCAACATGCGCTCCTCGACCGCCGATGTGATGGAGACGCTGGCCAAGCCGCTGGAGCTGGACCTGGAACGGGCCATGGAGTTCTGCGCGCCCGACGAGTGTGTGGAGGTGACACCGGAGATCGTGCGGGTCCGCAAGGTCGAGCTGGACGCCACCTCGCGGGCTCGGAGCCGCTCGCGCGCCAAGGCCCGGGGTTAGCTTGGCGCCGCGCCGGGCTCGTGAGCCGCGCCAGCGTCAGGGCACTGCAAAAGCAGACGCGGATTCGCCCAGCCCCGCCACATCCGCGGATCGGCCGGGTCCCCTCGATACCCTGACGGGCGTGCTGCACCGGGCCCGCTACCTGCTGGTGGCGATCGGCGTGCTGGTCGCCGCGATCGGCTTGGTGCTGTCGGGTTGCACGGTGAGTCCGCCGCCGGCCCCGCAGAGCACCGACACCCCGCACAGCACGCCGCCACCCCCGCAGCGGCCCACCCAGATCATCATGGGCATCGACTCGATCGGTGCCGGCTTCAACCCGCATCTGCTCTCGGACCTGTCCCCGGTGAACGCGGCAATCAGCGCTTTGGTGCTGCCGAGCGCGTTCCGGCCGGTTCCCGACGCCAACTCGTCGACGGGTTCGCGCTGGGAAATGGACCCCACGCTGCTGGTGTCTGCCGAGGTGACCAGCGAAAACCCGTTCACGGTCAGCTACAAGATCCGGCCGGAAGCATCCTGGACGGACAATGCGCCGATCGCCGCCGACGACTTCTGGTACCTGTGGCGCCAGATGGTCGGCGAACCCGGAGTGGTGGATCCGGCCGGCTACGACCTGATCACGTCGGTCCAGTCGCTCGAGGGCGGCAAGCAGGCCGTGGTCACCTTCGCCCAGCCGTACCCCGCCTGGCGGGAGCTGTTCAGCAACCTGCTGCCCGCGCACATCGTCAAGGACGTCCCGGGCGGCTTCGCGTCCGGGCTGGCCCGCACCCTGCCGGTGACCGGGGGGCAGTTCCGGGTGGAGAACATCGACCCACAGCGCGACGAGATCCTGATCGCCCGCAACGACCGTTACTGGGGACCGCCGGCGAAACCCGCGCTGATCCAGTTCCGCCGCGCGGGAGCGCCTGCCGCGCTGGCCGATTCGGTCCGCAACGGCGACACCCAGGTCGCTCAGGTGCACGGCGGTTCGGCCGCCTTCGCGCAGCTGTCGGCGATTCCCGACGTGCGGACGGCCCGGATCGTGACCCCGCGCGTCATGCAGCTGACCCTGCGCGCCAACGAGCCCAAGTTGGCCGACGCGCAGGTCCGCAAGGCCATCCTGGGGTTGCTCGACGTCGACCTGCTGGCCGCGGTCGGCGCCGGTAGCGACAACACCGTCACCCTGGCCCAGGCGCAGGTCCGCTCGCCCAGCGATCCCGGCTATGTGCCGACCGCGCCGCCGGCGCTGAGCAGGACGGCGGCGCTGGGGCTGTTGGAGGCCGCGGGGTTCCAGGTCGAAAGCACCACGTCGGTGCCGCCGACCCCGCCGGCGAGTACCGAGCCGACCGAGGTGGTGCGCGGCCGGATAAGCAAGGACGGCAAGCAACTGTCGCTGGTCATCGGGGTGGCCGCCAACGATCCGACTTCGGTGGCGGTGGCCAACACGGCCGCCGACCAGTTGCGCAACGTCGGTATCGCCGCCAGCGTGCTGGCGCTGGATCCGGTGACGCTGTACCGCGACGCGCTGCACAACCACCAGATCGACGCGCTGGTGGGCTGGCATCAAGCGGGCGGCAACCTGGCCACGTCGCTGGCGGCGCGGTTCGGTTGTCCCGCGCTGCAGGCAACCGCCGTTCCGCCGCCCGGCGCTTCGCCGCCGCCATCGCCCGGTCCGGTCGCCTCCACCGGCGCGACGGCATCGGCCGGTCCGGACACCACCGAGCCGCCGACTACGCCGAGCCGCCCGCCGGAGCCCGGTGCGCTGGTGAAAGCGCCGTCCAATCTCACCGGCATTTGTGACCGCAGTATTCAGTCCAATATCGACGCCGCCCTCAACGGGTCCAAGAACATCAACGACGTCATCGTCGCCGTGGAGCCGCGGCTGTGGAACATGGCGACGGTCTTGCCGATCCTGCAGGACACCACCATCGTCGCGGCCGGGCCCAGCGTGCAGAATGTCAGCCTGACCGGCGCGGTGCCGGTCGGCATCGTCGGCGACGCGGGCCAGTGGGTCAAGATCGGTTCCTAGCCCGCCATCTGTCGCGACACCCCAGGTAGGACCGCGTTTCGGCCAGCCAATTGCGCTTGTGCCAAATTGTTATAAAAATCCGGTTTGGAATCGGTGCCGGTGGTCAACCCCCGCGATACGTTCGCGCTGGAGCTGTCGGGGGCTGCTGGTCGGGCGGGGGTCAGCCAGCAATTCTGCAGGTGAGGGGTCACCATGTCCTTTGTATTTGTCGAGCCACAAATAATGGCTACAGTCGCGGCGCAGCTGTCGGGAATAGGTTCCTCGCTGAGCGCGGCCAATGCGGCGGCTGCCGGATCGACGACCAGCGTCCTGGCCGCGGCCGCCGACGAGGTGTCGATTCAGATCGCCGCGCTGTTCTCCGAGAACGCCGCGGGTTATCAACAACTCAGCGCACAGGTCGCGGCTTCCTACGAACAGTTCGTCAAGAACGTGGCGGCGAGCGCGAACAGCTATCTGGCGGCCGAGGCCGGCGCTGTGCAGACACTGGCGAATGGTTTGGCGGCGCCCGCCGTGTCGTTCGACGGTCTCGTCCAGGCGTACGCGGGCTTCACCGGCAACCTGGCCAACGCCGAGATCGCGTTCAACCAGTCGCTGGTGGGCGGCGAATTGGCATTGCAGCGACTGGTTTTCGGCACCGACAACGCTCTCAACGGGGCGGTCAACGCCGGTTTGAACGTGGCCAACTCGTTGGTGGGCGGCGGCCAGCAAGCCATCAATGCCCTACTGGGAGTGCAGGTTCCGGCCAATTTCAATGCCAGCCTGAACGTCAATGCGTCGGTCACCGGAAACGTCGGCCTCGGCGGCATCTCGGGTGCCTTCGACGCCGCGCTATCCGGACTCGGTGCCCAACTCAATGCGGCGCTGTCGGGCAACCTCGGCGCCGCGTTGCCCAACCTGGCGGTGCTGACGCAAGCCGGTAATGCGTTGGTGGCCAACGTCAATGCGGGCCTGGCTGGGCTGTCGCAGACCGGCGGCACGCTCGCCACCAGCCTGACGGCCGGACTGTCGAATTTGGCGCAGACCGGCGGGTCGTTGGCCGGCAGCTTCACCGGCGCGCTGAACGGGCTGAGCGGCCAGCTGAATTCGGCGTTGTCGGGCGGTTTCTCCGGCGGGCTGCCGGACATCTCGGCGTTGCTGCAAGCGGGTGCGACGTTGAGCGCCAACTTGAATGCCGGGATTCCGGCGCTGGTGGCCAACCTGGGTCTGACGCTGCCCAACTTGACGCTGCCGAACTTGACGCTGCCTAACGTCACCCTGCCGGGCTTCACGTTCCCGGGCTTGACGGGCGGGTTCGGCCTGAACCTCCCCCGGCCTGGCCGGAAACCTCAGCGCGGGACTGAACGGCCTGGGCGCTCAACTCAGCGCGGCGCTCAACGGCGTGCTGGGGGGCAACTTCGGCGGCGGCCTACCGGGTCTTTCCGTGCTGACCCAGACCGGCGCCACGCTGGCCGGCAACCTCAACGCCGCCCTGTCCGGCTTGGGTGGCTCTCTCGGCGTGAATCTGCCTGTGCTGCAAGCCAATCTCAGCGCAGCGCTCTCCGGGTTCAACGCAAACGTCAACGCGGCGCTGACGGGCGCCCTCAACGGTGACTTCTCCGGTGTCTCGGCGCTGGTGAACGCCGGTGCCGGCCTGCCGACCCTGGCGGTGCAGCAGGCCGGGTACCTCCAGAGCGGGCTGCTGTCCGGCTTCGTCAACGGCCAGCTGGCGTTCAACCAGTCCCTGGTCGCCAACGAGATAGCCTTGCAGCGCGCCCTGTTCGGCGTCGACAACGCCTTCAACGGCGCGGTCAACTACGGCTTCAACGCGTTCAACCTGCTGCTGGGCACCGGCGAGCAGACCGTCAACGTGCTGCTGGGCGCCGATATGCCGGCCAACTTCATGGGCAGCCTGCTGATCGGCGGCTCGGTGCCGGGCATCGTCCCGACCGGCGGCCTGCTGGGAGTGGGGGAGCAGCTGGTGTTGCTCAACGGGGCACTCGGCGGCGACACGTCGTTGCTGGCGCCGCTGGGCGACCTGCGCGCGTCGCTGGCCAACGTGGTGAGCAGCCAGTTGGCGTTCAACCAGAACCTGGTGGCCAACGAGGTCGCGCTGCAGGTAGGCCTGTTCGGCACCACCAGCCCCCTCAACGGCGCGCTGAACAACTTCGGCAACATGATCAACTACGCCATCGGTGCCGGCCAGCAGACCATCGACGTGCTGTTGGGCGCCCCGGTGCCGCCCGGCTTCAACGCCGGCCTCGCACTGGGCGGCAACGGCGACGTCTTCGGCGGCCTGCGGACCGGCGGCGCGCTGGGGGCGTTCGAGCAGAAGTGGCTGTTCGACGCCTCGGTGCTGAGCCTGCTGGGCTTCCCGGTGCAGGTGACCCTCACCGGCGGGCTGCCCAACCTGCTCACCCAGCTCTCGGCGGCGTTGACCGGCAACGTCACCGTGACCGGTGGCGCAACGCTGGGGTGACCGCCCGGGCCCGGCCCATTATTATCTCCAACGTAATTTATACAAAACCCCGTCGGGCACCCGTCGGTTGGCTACCATCGGCTCGTCGTGAAGTCGTTCACGTTCGGCACTGGGAGGGCCGGCGTGACGGTCCGGGGAGGTTCTGCGATGTCCTATTTGTCGATGGCGCCCGAATGGGTGACGGCAGCTGCTGCTGATCTGGCCGGCATCGGGTCGGCACTGGGAGCGGCCGGCTCCGCGGCGGCGGGTGCGACGACCGCGGTGCTGCCGGCCGGCGCCGACGAGGTGTCGGCGGCCGTCGCGGAACTGTTCGGTGCGCACGGGCAGGCGTTCCAGGAAGTCAGCGCGCGCGCAGCGCAGTTCCACGACCAGTTCGTGCAGACGCTGCGCAGCGGTGCCGGTGCGTATGCGTCCGCGGAGGCGGCCAGTGTTGCGGCGCTGGCGGCTGCCGGAACTCCGGCGCAGCAACTTCAAGCGGCGATTCTCGGTTTCCACGCCAATCTGCTGACCAACGAGCAACTGTTCAACAGCATGCTGTTGACCAACGAAGTAGCTTGGGAGAAACAAGTTTTCGGCACCGACAGTGCGCTGAACGGCGCATTGAACCGCGCGTTCAACGCAGGAAACCTGTTGGTTGGCACCGGGGAGCAGGCGCTGAACGTACTCGTCGGTGCTCCGACGCCGGCGAACTTCACCGCCGGGCTATTGACCGGCAGTGGCGCCCAGGTGTTCAACGGCGGTCAGATCGGCGGATTGTTAGGTGCTTTCGATCAGGCGCTGATGGTCCCGACTGACTTGTTCGGCTTGGCTACCGGCAACACCGGACCGATCGCGGCCGCGGGCGCTTCGCTGCAGGCGGCCGCGGCGGCGGGGCCGTTTCAGCAGGTGGAATCGGCGCAGCTCGGTTTCCACGCGAATCTGATCGCCAACGAGCAGTTGTTCAACAACACGCTGTTGACAAACGAAATAGCTTGGGAGAAACAGGTTTTCGGTACCGACAGTGCGTTGAACGGTGCGCTCAACCGTGCATTCAATGTCGGGAACCTGTTCGTGGGCACCGGCGAGCAGGCGCTGAATGTTCTCGTCGGTGCACCGACGCCGGCCAACTTCACCGCCGGGCTGTTGACCGGCAGTGCATCACAAACCTTCAACAGCGGCGAAATCGGCGGTCTGCCGGGTATTTTCGGCCAGGGGTTGATGTTCGGTCAGGACGTGCTCGGCCTGCTCACCGGCAACACCTGACGGTTCGCGCCGGGCTGTCCGCTCAATCGCCTTGCGCGGCAGTCAGTTTGGGTGGAATGACGGTGTCCACCATGGTGGCCAGTTCGCGACGGGTCGGTGGTGTCCCGGTCAGCATGAAGTGCTGGTTGATCAAGGCCGAACCCACCCGCGCGCTGAGCGGGGTGAGCATCTCGGGATTCAGGTCGCCCTCAGCGACAGCGGTTTTCAGGATCGACTCGACGATCCTGGTGCGCGGCAGCACCACCGCGTCGGCGAATATAGTGCGCAGCTCCGGCTCGTGGATGAGCTGGCTGATGATCTGCAGGCCGGGAAAGTCGGTCTTGCCGGCCAGCACGTCGCGGTGTGCGGTGAACACCGACAGCAGGTTCTCCCGAGCCGAGCGGCCGGGGCGCGGCTCGGGCAGTGGCGGCAGCGTGTGGATCAGGGCGGCATGCACCAGGTCGTGCTTGCAGGCCCAACGCCGGTACAAGGCCGCCTTTCCGGTGTGTGCGCGCGCCGCAATGCCTTCCATCGTCAGCCGGCCGTACCCGACGGCCGCCAACTCGGCGACCGTCGCCGCGTAAAGCGCCCGCTCCAGAACTTCGCCGCGACGACGTCTCTGCCGGGCTTTCGGCATCGTGGGCGTGGCGTGCGGCATGCAACGATAGTAGCCGCTGGCGTTCCTATCGTTCGCCGAAGGTGGGTAGGGTGCGTCCATGGATTCGCCACGGCTGTTGTTCGTCCACGCCCACCCAGACGACGAGAGCATCAGCAACGGTGCCACCATCGCGCACTACACCGCGCGCGGCGCCCAGGTCCACGTGGTGACCTGCACCCTCGGCGAGGAGGGCGAGGTCATCGGCGACCGTTGGGCACAGCTCGCCGCCGACCACGCAGACCAACTCGGCGGCTACCGGATCGGCGAACTCACCAGGGCGCTACGGGCGCTCGGCGTCGCCGAGCCCATCTACCTGGGCGGTGCGGGTCACTGGCGCGACTCGGGAATGGCGGGCACCGAGCCGCGAGGTGGACGCCGGTTCGTCGACGCCGACGAGGACGAGGCCGTCGGCGCGTTGGTGGCGCTCATCCGCGAACTGCGCCCGCATGTCGTCGTCACCTACGACCCCGACGGAGGCTACGGGCATCCCGACCATATGCGCACCCACGCCGTCACCACCGCTGCGGTGGCGCGCGCCGGCGCCGCCGGGCCGGATCTGCCCGGGGACCCGTGGACCGTGCCGAAGTTCTACTGGACCCTCCTGGGCCGCGGGGCGCTGGCGTCCGGCCTGCGTGCGATGACTCCCGACGACCTGCACCCCGGGTGGGTGCTGCCGCCGGAGGACATCCCGTTCGCTTATCCCGACGACCGCATCACCGCCGTCGTCCAAGCCGACCCGGCCGCGCACGCGGCCAAGGTCGCCGCGCTGGCCGAGCACGCCACGCAGGTGCGGGTGGGTCCTACTGGTAAAGCGGGCGCGCTGTCCAACAACCTGGCCCTGCCCATCCTGGCGGAGGAACACTACGTTCTGGTCGCCGGAGACGCGGGCGAGCGCGACGAGCGCGGCTGGGAAACGGATCTGCTGGCCGGTCTGGGCTTCCCCGCGCCGGGCACGTAGGCTAGCTAATTAGGCAGCCACGGAAGGAATTTCACATGGACCCCGACCTGGATCCCAACCAGCAGCACTGGCAGGACCGCCTCGACAGCCTGCAGTGGGTACTGGGGTCGATCGTCTCGCAGCTCGACAGCGTCCCAACCTGACCGAAACCAAGCCACGCGCCGTCTCGGCCGAAGAGACGAGCGCGACGGATCCTGCGATCCGTGCTGTTGTACTGACGCTGTTGGCCGTCGACGGAGTGCTCTCCGCGCTGGCCGGTGCGATGCTGCTGCCTTCCTATATCGGCTCGGTTCCATTTCCGGTGAGCGCGTTGGTCAGCGGGCTGGTCAACGCCGCGTTGGTATGGGCCGGGAGCAAGTGGACGACCTCGCCTCGGGTGGCGGCGCTGCCGTTGTGGACCTGGCTGTCGACCGTGGCGGGGCTGAGCCTGGGCGGTCCGGGCGGTGACATCGTCCTGGGCGGCCAGGGTGTGATGGCCTACGGCGCGTTGCTGTTGATCGTGTGCGGGGTGGTCCCGCCGGTGTGGGTGTTGTGGCGCAGCAGAACCCGGTCCTGACCGCTACGGAAGTGGCGGCAACGGCGGGAAGAAGCTGAGGAACCAGTAGATCTCGGTCTGGATGAAGTTGTTGATCGACGCCGTCGTCGCCGACCAGAAATTGCTCAGGCCCTGACTGAGGCTGACCGTCCCGCTGAGCCAGTCCAGGGTGTTGAACAGGCCGCTCTGCACTATGGGTTCGAACAGGTAATAGAAAAAGTTGATCTGCGGCGCCAGGATGCCGACCCACGGCACCCAGCCCGCCAGGTACGCGGCCAGGTTGAAGCCGTATTGCACCCACGGCTCGAAGGTGAGGTAAAGATTCTCGATCGCGGTGGCAAACGACACCGGCAGGAACGCCGCCGGCGCCGCGGCTGCCTGCCCCAGCAGTGAGCTGGCGGCCGCCAGGCTGCCGAACCCGCTGATCCCACCCGTCGGTGTCAGCGCCAGCGCGCCGAGCAGGTTGGTGGATGCTGGCGAGAACAGGCGCTGCACCTGCGCGCCGAAACCGCCGACGACGTTGCCGGCCAGGGCGCCCGGGCTGGGCAGCGCGTGCCCGAGCAACTGGGCGGCGGGCGCATTCACGGCGTTAACCAGCGTTCGCGCGGCGCTGGACTCGGCGTTGGCGTAGGCGCTTGCACCGGCGCCCATGGCCTGCACGATCTTGTCGTGAAAAGCCGTCACCTGGGCGCTGAGTTGCTGGTATCCCTGGGCGTGTGAGGAGAACAGGGCCGCGATCTGGGCCGAGACCTGGTCGGCGGCGGCGGCCACCACGCCGGTCGTCGGCAGTGCCGCGGCTGCGTTTGCCGAGTTGATCTCGGTGCCGATGTCGGCGATGGACGCCGCCGCCGCTTTGAGAGCATCTGGCCCCACGTGCACAAACGACATCTCACCCACCCCTACTTAATACCAGGAACCAAGAATCGTATCGCGGTCGTCGGTCGCGGATGTCGTACTTGGCAAACATGGCTGGTTCGCTGCGCCCGGTCAGTCACGGGCCGCCGGTGCCCTGCCGCTACTGTTGCGCGTATGGCACCAGGGCTGCCCACGTTTCTCACCCAGGACGCGCGGATGAAATCGCGGCGCGGGAAAGTTACACCAACGTGCCGGTAACTCCGGAGCCCACGGCTCTGCCTGATCCCCTGCCCCGTCCAGCGCCTTCTGCGGCCAGGCCCACGGCGTCGGCGCTGCGACGGGTGCTCCGGCGGGCTCGCGACGGCGTCGCGCTGAACGTCGACGAAGCGGCGATTGCGATGACCGCGCGCGGTGACGAGCTCGCCGACCTGTGCGCGAGTGCAGCGCGGGTGCGCGACGCCGGCCTGGAATCGGCTGGGCGCCGCGGCCCGGGTGGCCGGTTGCCGATCAGCTACTCGCGCAAGGTGTTCATCCCGGTCACCCACTTGTGCCGGGACAACTGCCACTACTGCACGTTCGTCACCGTCCCGGGCCGGCTGCGCGCGCAGGGCCTCGGCCTCTACATGGAGCCTGACGAGATCCTCGACGTGGCGCGCCGCGGCGCCGAACTCGGTTGCAAGGAAGCCTTGTTCACCCTCGGTGACCGGCCCGAGGACCGCTGGGGCGAGGCGCGGGACTGGCTCGACGAGCGCGGCTACGACTCGACACTGTCCTATGTGCGGGCGATGGCCATCCGGGTGCTCGAGGAAACCGGGCTGTTGCCGCACTTGAATCCCGGGGTGATGACCTGGTCGGAAATGTCGCGGCTCAAGCCGGTGGCGCCGTCGATGGGCATGATGCTGGAGACCACGTCGCGGCGACTGTTCGAGACCAAAGGCCTTGCGCACTACGGTAGTCCGGACAAAGACCCGGCGGTGCGGCTGCGCGCGCTGACCGACGCCGGCCGGTTGTCCATTCCGTTCACCACCGGGCTGCTGGTGGGCATCGGTGAGACACTGGCCGAACGGGCCGACACCTTGCATGCGATTCGCAAGTCGCACAAGGAGTTCGGGCATATCCAGGAAGTGATCGTGCAGAACTTCCGGGCCAAGCAACACACCGCGATGGCCGCTGTGCCGGACGCCGGCATCGACGATTATCTGGCGACGGTGGCGGTGGCCCGGTTGGTGCTGGGCCCCGGCATGCGGATTCAGGCGCCGCCGAATCTGGTGTCACGCGAAGAGTGCCTGGCGCTGGTGGCGGCCGGTGTCGACGACTGGGGCGGGGTTTCGCCGCTGACGCCCGACCATGTGAACCCCGAGCGGCCCTGGCCGGCTCTGGATGACCTGGCCGCCGTCACCGAGCAGGCGGGCTATGACCTGGTGCAGCGGTTGACCGCGCAACCGAAGTACGTTCAGGCCGGCGCGGCGTGGATCGACCCGCGGGTGCGTGGACACGTTGTGGCGCTTGCCGATCCGGCGACCGGTTTCGCCCGCGACGTCAACCCGGTGGGCATGCCCTGGCAGGAGCCCGACGAGGTGGCCTCCTCGGGCCGGGTGGACCTGAACGCCGCGATCGACACCGAGGGGCGCAACACCGAGTCGCGCAGCGACCTCGACAGTGCGTTCGGCGACTGGGAATCCATCCGGTCGCGGGTGGACGAACTGGTGGCCCGCGCCCCGGAACGCATCGACACCGATGTGCTGGCCGCGCTGCGCTCCGCGGAGCGCGACCCGGGCGGCTGCACCGACGACGAATACCTGGCGCTGGCCACCGCCGATGGCCCGGCGCTGGAAGCCGTGACGGCACTGGCCGATTCGTTACGGCGCGAGGTCGTCGGCGACGACGTGACGTTCGTGGTGAACCGCAACATCAACTTCACCAACATCTGCTACACCGGCTGCCGGTTCTGCGCCTTCGCGCAGCGCAAGGGCGACGCCGACGCGTACTCGTTGTCGGCGCAGGAGGTGGCCGACCGCGCCTGGGAGGCGCACGTGGCCGGCGCCACCGAGATCTGCATGCAGGGCGGCATCGACCCGGAGTTACCGGTCACCGGCTACGCCGACCTGGTGCGCGCGGTTAAGGCGCGGGTGCCGTCGATGCACGTGCACGCGTTCTCCCCGATGGAGATCGCCAACGGGGTGACCAAGAGCGGGCTGTCGGTTCGGGAGTGGCTGATCAGCCTGCGCGAGGCCGGGTTGGACACCATCCCGGGCACCGCCGCCGAGATCCTCGACGACGAGGTCCGCTGGGTGCTCACCAAGGGCAAGTTGCCGACGTCGTTGTGGGTCGAGATCGTCACCACCGCGCACGAGGTGGGGCTGCGGTCGTCGTCGACGATGATGTACGGCCACGTCGACAGCCCGCGGCACTGGGTGGGGCATCTCAATGTGCTGCGCGGCATCCAGGACCGCACCGGCGGCTTCACCGAGTTCGTGCCGCTGCCGTTCGTGCACAACAATTCACCGCTGTATCTGGCCGGGGCGGCCCGGCCCGGTCCCACTCACCGCGACAACCGAGCGGTCCACGCGCTGGCCCGAATCATGCTGCACGGCCGCATCTCGCACATCCAGACCAGCTGGGTGAAGCTCGGTATCGAGCGCACTCAGGTGATGCTCAACGGTGGCGCCAACGACCTGGGCGGCACGCTGATGGAGGAGACCATCTCGCGGATGGCCGGCTCCGAGCACGGTTCGGCGAAGTCGGTTGCCGAGCTGGTGGCGATTGCCGAAGGCATCGGGCGGCCGGCGCGTCAGCGCACCACGACGTACGCCTCACAGGCCGCATAAAACCGCGAGCGCAACGCCATCCCGGCTCCGCAGAGCACGGGACGCAGCGCTACGCCCGCGGTTATGCAGAACTCAGTAGTTGTTGCAGGTGTCAGCGACCACGACGAGGTCGTTGACGTATTGCTGCGCACCCGGTATCGCAGACAGTTGCGCGGCGATCGCCCGGCGGCCGTCCGGACCCGAACTCAGGAACTGATTGAGCTTGGCCACTGCGACCGGATTGGTGGAGATCTTCGCCGCCGCACTCGGGTCCGTCGCGTTCAGTGCGGCCATTACCTGCCCGTAGTTACACGTCGTGTTGATCGCCGCGTCCAGTGGGTCAGCGGACGCGATCCCGGCGCCGAAGCCCAGCGAGACCGCCGCAGCACCAGCGGCGACACCCATTCCAATTACAGACAACCTCATTGTGCAGACACCTTCCCCAAATATTGCACCGCCATTCTAAGACGGCGACGACATCTGCCCATCGGTTGCCGTCTTTGGTAAAAGATACCAGGAACCGGGGGCGTGCTTCCATCGAAACAGATATCGCCAGACGTCGGGTATCCGTAACTAATCGCAGGTCAGAGGGAGATTCGGGGCAGTTCTGCGGAGAGCGAAATCGGAGACTCTGGCCCAGGCCACAGCGCCGTCTTAAGTTGTTCACAGCCTTCTCGCGCAGTCGGTGACTTCTTCGCGAGGGTTAGCTCTCTACTGGCCGGCGGCCAGTTGCACGTGTCTCCCCTAGGACATGATGGCGGTGCGGCCGTTGCGGTTTGTGAACGTGATGCCGTCGGCGGTCCACAGCCCTTGGCTCGGATCAAGCCACTTGTCGCCCATCCATTGGTACTCGTTGCGCGTTGTCTCGTGCGTCATGGAGAAGCAGGCCGGACCGCAGTCCAGTGCGACCGTCACGGCGAAGGCGTGCCCGTTAGAAGTAATTGTCAGGGTGTGCTGTCCCGGAGTGACGGGGACCGGTGGCGGGTCATCAGCCAGGGCCGGGGACGCCAGGGCAATCGAGCTTGCTGCAAGTGCGAACGCAAGTGGTTGCGGAACCACCATTTTCATGAATCTTTCCATTCTGTGGATTGGTCAGTCAGTCACGAGCAAGTCAACCTGCGCTCAGCCGACTTTTGTCAACTCAAAAACGAAGGGACCTGAATGCACAACCAGTGAGGCATTATCGATGGTTGTCGTAGTGGAGCCCGCTGTTCCGACCCAGGAAGTGCCCTGTCGGTGTAGTTCTACATACGTATTCTCGTTAGAACCTATTTGCCGCAGCAGACAATCCGGACCACACGAGCTGAAGACCCAGGTATTCGTCGGGAAGCCCTGAGGTTCGATGACTCTTGCCGCGTAGGTCCCTTCGAGCAGTTCGGCATGCGCCGGGCCGGCCAATCCGACTGCCACGCATGTCAGGGCAAAGCCGGCTGCCAGTCCGCGATTAATTAGCTTCATGTCCGATCCCTTCCGAAAGCCTGTGTCAGGCGTTGTCAATACGGCTAGCCAGCACGATCGCCACGGTCGCGACAAAGGTGCTGACGGGCATTCCTCGAAGAGCGGTTCTTATGGCGTGACGCTCTTACTTTTGCGACGTGTCGCGCTGAGACTACGCATTGTGGCACCGAGATCGATACAGGGTTTTCCCTATAATTCAGCCGACTCGCGACCCCGCGGGTATTGGCCCGGGCTTCCGCGCGACCAGCCCGATCAAAGGTGACGTTCACAGCCCTGCCGCGATTGCGAGTACCTGACTTGATCGTGGGTTCGGTTGTCGGCAGGCGGCCAGCCTAGTTTCGGCGAAACGCTGTTATTTCGGTGCCATCTGTGCAGACTTGCATCAATTGACGGGGAGGAAGCCGATGATCATTCCGGGACAAGGCCGGAGAGCCCTGCTGGGAGGACTGGTGGTCGCAGGCGCGATCCCGATCCTGGCCGGTGCGCCGACGGCGACCGCCGATCCCGAGAATCCGTCGCCCACGCCGTCCTCCGAACAGCAGCCCGCGCCGTCTTCTGAACAGCAGCAACCGGGAGCCCCTGGTCTTCCGTCGCTTCCCAACAATCCCACTACGGGCAGGCCCCAAACGGGTGACCTCGCGGACAAGAATTGCTGGGTCGTCGATGGCGTTCCGAGGTGGAATGCGCCGGGTACCGCGCCGGCGCCTATCGGTCCTGGGCAGACGGCAATGCCGTGCTACTACGTGTACGGCTTGACGCCGCATTGAGCGATGTTCCGCAATGTTCGCGGAGGATATTCCTAACGCGTCGAGCGCCGCCGTCACAGCCGCTGGGTCACGCCAGCTCCGTCCACGTCGACCACCTGCGCGCATAGTTCCGCAGCCTTGAGTCAGAGTGCGATTGTCTAGTCCGCCTATCCAACCGTACAAATGAATAGCGACCGCGACAGTGGCCTCCGTAGCGAACGCGGTGCAGTGTCGAGTCGTATCGGGGTTGAGTCGGAGAGCAAGGCGCACTGGGCGGACAAATTCTGCATCAGAGCTTGGCGGCGAGTTCGGTGCCCTGCTTGATCGCACGCTTGGCATCCAATTCGGCGGCCACCGCCGCCCCGCCGATAATGTGCGGATCCACGCCCGCACGGCGTAGGTCGTCGGCCAGGTCGCGCACCGACTCCTGGCCGGCGCACACCACCACCGAATCCACCGCCAGCAGCTGCGGCCGTTGCCGGTCCGGTCCGAAGCTGATGTGCAGGCCGTCGTCGTCGATCCGCTCGTAATTGACCCCGGACAGCTGGTGCACGCCTTTGGCCTGCAACGACGCCCGGTGCACCCAGCCGGTGGTCTTGCCGAGCCGCCTGCCCTGCCGACCCTTGGTCCGCTGCAGCAGGTACACCTGCCGGGCCGCCGGGGCGGGCCGGGGCGTGCTCAGCGCGCCCCGAGCCTCCTGCGGATCGACCACCCCCCACTCCGCCTTCCACTCCTTGAGGTTCAGCGTCGGCGACTCGTCGGTGACCAGCAGTTCGCATACGTCGAAGCCGATGCCGCCGGCGCCAATGACGGCCACCGTCTTGCCGACCGGCTTGGCGCCGGTGATCGCCTCGGCGTAGGTCAGCACCTTGGGATGGTCGATGCCGGGGATGGCCGGCAGGCGCGGGGCGACGCCGGTGGCGAGCACCACGTGGTCGTAACCGGCCAGATCGTCCGCACCCGCCCGGGTGCCCAGCCGGACCTCGACGCCGAGCTTGGCCAGCATCGTCGAGAAGTACCGGACCGTCTCGCTGAATTCCTCTTTGCCCGGAATGCGCCGCGCCAGGTCGAACTGGCCCCCGACGAACTCGTTGGCCTCGAACAGGGTGACCCGGTGCCCACGCTGGGCGGCGCTGACCGCCGCGGCCAGTCCGGCCGGGCCGGCGCCCACCACGGCCACCGTGCACGCGCGCCGGGCCGGTGCGAGCACCAACTTCGTCTCGTGCCCGGCTCTGGGATTGAGCAGGCACGACACCGTTTTCCTGGCGAACGCGTGGTCCAGGCAGGCTTGGTTGCAGGCGATGCAGGTGTTGATCTCGTCGGCCCGTTCGGATTGCGCCTTGAGCACCCATTCGGGATCGGCCAACAACGGCCGGGCCATCGAGACCAGCCGGACGTGACTGTCGGCCAGGATCTGTTCGGCGGCCTGCGGCATGTTGATTCGGTTAGACGCCACTACGGGGATGTCGACGTGTTCGGCCAGGGCGCTGCTGATGCCGACGAACGCGCTGTTGGGCACCGAGGTGACGATCGTGGGCACCCGTGCCTCGTGCCAGCCGAACCCGGAGTTGATGATGGTTGCCCCGGCGGCCTGTACTTCGGTTGCCAACGCGACGATTTCGTCCCAGCTCTGGCCGTCTTCGACGTAGTCGGCCATCGACATCCGGTAACAGAGGACGAAATCGGACCCCACTGCTGCCCGGGTGCGACGCACGATCTCGACCGGGAAGCGCCGGCGGTTGGCCGGCGAGCCGCCCCACGAATCGGTGCGCTTGTTGGTGCGGGGGGCCAGGAACTGGTTGACCAGATAGCCTTCGCTGCCCATGATTTCGACACCGTCGTAGCCCGCTTCGCGGGCCAACAGCGCGCAGCGCACGAAATCGGCGATGGTCGACTCGACCCCGCGGCTGGTCAGGGCTCGGGGCCGAAACGGGTTGATGGGAGCCTTGATTGACGAGGCGCTCACCGAAAGTGGATGGTAGGCATAGCGTCCGGCGTGCAGGATCTGTAACAGGATCTTGCCGCCCTCGTCGTGCACCGCGCTGGTGACACGTCTGTGCCGACGGGCCTGGGCCGCGGAGGTCAGGTCGGCGGCAAACGGGAGCAGCCAGCCGGTGCGGTTGGGGGCGTAGCCGCCGGTGATGATGAGCCCCACGCCGCCGCGCGCGCGTTCGGCGAAGTACGCGGCCAGCCGATCGATGTGGTGCGCGCGGTCTTCCAGGCCGGTGTGCATCGACCCCATCACCACCCGGTTGCGCAGAGTGATGAAGCCAAGATTCAACGGGGACAACAGATTTGGGTAGGACATCACAGCAGACCACTCGGGGGCGGACCGGCGTAGGCGAAGAGCGGAAGGCTTCGTTTCGCGTCGACCGTCAATTCCCACTCGCCGACGCGGCGCCAGCCAAGGCGTTCGTCCAGCGCGATCGCAGCGCTGCCGTGTTGGGCAACGTCCAGTGCCGGTTGTACGCCGTGTTGATGGGCATAACGGGTCGCCGTGATCATCAGCGTCTCGCCCACGTGCGACCGGCGATGTGCCCGGGCGACGAACAGCCGGTTCAGGCCCATCAGTCGTTGCGGCCCGAGGCCTGAGGCGGTCCACAGATCAGCGTCTGGGCCGTCGCCGACTTGGTGCAGCGAGACGTGGCCGCAGATGCGCGACGCAGCGTCCCTGGCCACCCACGCGACGAGTTCCCTTTTCGATGCGATCCTGCGGGCAGGATCGGTGGGCCAGAACCGCGGGTAGCCGTCCGCACGGTGGACAGAGCGGAGAATTTCGACACATTCCGGCAGATCTGCCGGCATCCGTGGTTCGACCCTGAACGACGGCGTGACTGCCCCGCGGACCACCCGTCCAGTGTCACAGATCTCTACCGGGGCCGAGGCGGGACGGTCGGCAAGAAGGTGGATAGTGGCTGGACACAGTTACGGGCGTGCCATTTGGCCCGCCTGTATGTGCAACGTCTAGTATCAGTAACCAATTGCAGTACCGGTCCGCCGTCTGGAAGCCCCCGGGCGGCGCGACCGACAGCCCACAGAGCCGTACCAGAAGGACACGTTGAGGAGACGTCCGTGACCTACGTGATTGCCCAGCCCTGCACCGACATCAAGGACAAGGCGTGCATCGAGGAGTGCCCGGTCGACTGCATCTATGAGGGTGCCCGGATGCTGTACATCCACCCCGACGAGTGCGTCGACTGCGGCGCCTGCGAACCGGTGTGCCCGGTCGAGGCGATCTACTACGAAGACGATGTGCCTGAGCAGTGGGGCCAGTACACCCAGATCAACGCCGACTTCTTCGTGGAACTGGGTTCTCCCGGTGGCGCGGCCAAGGTGGGCCAGACCGACAACGACCCGCAAGCGGTCAAGGATCTGCCCCCGCAGGGCGAGGACGACTAGAGCTCCCTGGTGCTGCAGCCCCGGAAGGGCGGCGCCTTGTCGGCCGCCCTACCCGAGTTCCCGTGGGACACCCTGGCCGAGGCAAAGGCCAGGGCAGCAGCGCATCCGGACGGGATCGTCGACCTGTCCGTCGGGACCCCGGTGGACCCGGTCGCGCCGCTGATTCGGGATGCACTGGCTGCGGCGAGTTCGGCGCCGGGTTATCCCGCCACCGCCGGCACACCGCAGCTGCGGCAGTCCGCGGTGGCGGCGCTGGCCCGTCGCTACGGGGTGATCGGGCTCGCCGAGTCCGCGGTGCTACCGGTGATCGGCAGCAAGGAACTCATCGCGTGGTTGCCGACCTTGCTGGGATTGGATGCTGCGGCGACTGTGGTGGTACCCGAGCTGGCTTATCCGACGTACGAGGTGGGTGCCCGGCTGGCCGGGGCGCAGATCGTGCGCGCGGATTCGCTGACCCAGCTGGGCCCGCAGGTCCCGGCGCTGGTGTACCTGAACTCGCCGAGCAATCCCACCGGCCGGGTGCTGGGCGTCGACCATCTGCGCAAGGTGGTCGGGTGGGCGCGCGAGCGTGGGGTGCTGGTCGCTTCCGACGAGTGCTACCTCGGTTTGGCCTGGGACTCCGACCACCGACCGGCGCCGCTTTCGGTGCTGCATCCCGCGGTCTGCGACGGCGACCACACCGGGCTGCTGGCGATCCATTCGCTGTCCAAGACGTCGTCGCTGGCCGGTTACCGGGCCGGCTTCGTGGCCGGCGACCAGCAGGTGATCACCGAGTTGCTGGCGGTACGTAAGCATGCCGGGATGATCGTCCCGACGCCGGTGCAGGCCGCGATGGTGGCCGCGCTCGACGACGACGACCACGAGCGCCAGCAGCGGGAAAGGTATGCGCAGCGCCGCGCCGTGTTGCTGCCGGCGTTGCGCACGGCGGGATTTACCGTCGACCACTCCGAGGCCGGCCTGTATCTGTGGGCCAGCCGTGCCCAAGACTGCCACCAGACGGTCGCTTGGCTGGCCGACCGCGGCATCCTGGTGGCCCCCGGCGACTTCTACGGTCCCACCGGCGCGCGGCACGTGCGGGTTGCGCTGACCGCCACCGACGAGCGCGTCGCCGCGGCGGTCGAGCGCCTGCAGAGCTAGGTGCCTGGCATCCGAGGCGGCAGAATGCATCGAATGCTCCTCTCGGCGCGTGTCGGTAAGGAATTGGCTTGTGACGACTGCTAGTGGCACTGCGGGTTCGACCGGTGATTCGGCCGGCAAAATGCGGATACCGGTGTCGATCGGGGACGTGGCCAGGCGGGTGTTTCTGGGTAGACCGCTGATCACCGAGTCCCTGGGGGCCGAAAAGCTGTCGAATCAGGTTGCATTGGGCGCCCTTTCGCCTGATGCGATCTCGTCGACGGCTTACGGCCCGGAGCAGGTCTTGATCGAACTGTTGCCCCACGCGGGGCTGGCAGCGTTTGCGTTGCTGCTCCCCATCACCGGTGTCATTCTGGTGATTCTGGCCTTGGTGACCGCGTCGTATCGGCAGGTCGTCATGGCCTATACCCGAGCGGGTGGGTCTTACATCGTCGCGCGGGAGAACTTCGGGCCCCGGGTGGCTCAGATTGCCGCCGCGGCACTGTTGATCGACTACGTCGTCACCGTGGCAGTGCAGGCGGCGGCGGGAACGGTGGCAGTGGTGTCGGCGATCCCGGCACTGGGTCCCTACAGCTTGGAGATCACCGTCGGCGTGGTGCTGGCCATCTGCTACCTGAACCTGCGGGGACTGCGCGAAGCGGGCTGGCCGTTCGCGGCCGCGACCTATTTCTTCGTGGTGATGATCGGTTTGACGATCGTGGTCGGTGTCGTCCGCGAAATATTCTGGGGATTACCGACATTCGATCCGGAGCACATCGCCGGCGCGGTGCCGGTTCATCAGGGCAACGGCTTGGTCATGGGTGCGACCATCCTGGTGCTATTGCGCGCGTTCGCCAACGGCGGTTCGTCGCTCACCGGCGTCGAGGCGATCTCGAATACCGTCGACGTGTTCCGGAAACCGCAGGGCCGCAACGCACGCCGGGTGTTGACGGCGATGGCGTGCATTCTGGGATTCTTGCTCGCCGGTGTCGCCTATCTCGCCCACGTCACGCATGCAACGCCGTATCTGACCGAATATCCGTCGGTGTTGTCACAGATCGGCCGGGCGGTGTTCGGTAACGGTTTGGTTGGAAACATCTGCTACATACTGGTGCAGGCGTCGACGGCTGCCATTCTCTACGTCGGCGCGAACACCAGTTTCAACGGCTTCCCCGCACTGGCCAGTTTCGTCGCCGAAGACCGCTTCCTGCCCAGGCAGTTGATGAAACGTGGTCACCGACTGGTCTTCTCGAACGGCATCATCACGCTCACCGCGCTGTCGGTGACGTTGCTGGTGGCCACCGGCGGCTCGGTGAACGCGCTGATTCCGGTCTTCGCCATCGGTGTGTTCACCGGATTCTCGATGGCGGGCTATGGGATGACCAAACACCACCTGACTCAGCGGGAGCCGGGCTGGCGACGGCGACTCGCGATCAACCTGTCCGCGGGCATCCTGTCCACGGTGGTGGTCGGCATCTTCGCGGTGGCGAAGTTCACCGAGGGAGCCTGGCTGGTGGTCGTTCTGTTCCCGCTGCTGGTGCTCGGGCTGATGCGGCTGAACAAGGAATACCGCGCGGAGGCAGCCATTTTGGAGACGTTCCGCACCGACCGACCCGAATTGGTGAAATACGCCAGGCACAAGGTCTTCGTTTTCGTGAATTCGCTTGACCTCGCGGCGCTCGAAGCCTTGCGGTACGGCAAAGGATTGCGCGCCGACGAGCTGACCGCGGTGCACTTCATGGTCGATGCGCAGCATGCCGCGCAGCTGCGAAAGCGTTGGGACAGCTTCGATCTGGATACCCCGCTGCGGGTGGTGGACTGCCCGGACCGGCGGATAAACCGGGCTGCGCAGTTACTGGTCGCCAAGGCGAGCAAAGAGCACAAAGATACCAATGTGACGGTGTTGCTGCCCCGCCGGACGTATGCGCCGCTGCTTGGGCGGCTGCTGCACGACCGCACCGCTGACAAGATCGCCCGCGCGATCAGCCTGCTGCCGAACGCGGCCGCGACGATCGTGCCCTACGACGTGCAGTCCCGGGTCCAGGAGGCGTACCCGCAGCGCTTCGAGCAGCGGCTGGCCCGCGAGCTCGACAAGCTCGAAGCGTGGGTCTCGCGGGACGAGGCGCGAGGCGCCGAGGCCTACGCGCATCCCGACAACTCTGACCGCTCACCGTCGTTGATTCCGGTGTCCGGCCTGATCCCCGGTCAGCGCGCCACCTTCGAAGGACGCGTCAGCGAGGTCGAGGACATCACCAAACGGGGACAGACGTTGCGCGAGGTCGTGGTCGCCGACGACACCGGGGAGGTCACCATCTCGTTTCGTCATGGCGGTGCCGACGTGCAACCGGGTCAGTTGCTGCGGCTCACCGGGAAGCCGCGCCAAAGCGGTAACGGGCCCGTCACCATCGTCGACCCGGACTACCGGATCGTCGAGCAGCCCGCGGAGACCCGGGACGCCGGCGGGGCGGGGAGGCCGGGGAAACCGGGTGAGCTGGGCTCCGGTGTGGGCGGTTAGATTGGTTGAGCAACGACGGGGAGGCGCGCGATGAAGCGAATAGCGGCGGTTTTGGTGGCTCTGGCAGGGGCGGTTTTCGCGGTTAACGGCTACCGTCCGTTCAGCAAGCGCGGCTACGGGGCGGGCTACGCGTTCGGTTATGGACTGCTCGCCTCCGAGCTTCCGTTGTATGGGCTCGCCGCGCACGTCGCTGCGCTGGCCGCGGTAACTCCTCGACGGTCGCCGCGGACGACCGTCTTCAGCTGGACGGTGGCTGTTGCATCGTGGGTGGCCCTGCTGGGCCTGCGCCGTGCCGGGCACAACGCCCAGGAGACGCTGACGGCGGCGCTGGACGAGGGGCTGGGTCAGGACCGCCGCACCGACGGCGCGGACTTGTGGAAGCGCCCGGCATCCGGCGGTGCGACCGCGAAGAAACCGGGACCGGCGCGCATGCTGCGGATCTGGCGCGACTACGCGCACGACGCTGACATCAGTTACGGCGAGTTCGGCTCCCGAAACCATCTCGACATCTGGCGGCGGCCAGACCTCGACCGCGACGGGCGGGCGCCGGTGCTGCTACAGGTTCATGGTGGTGCCTGGATGGTGGGAAACAAACGCGGACAGGCACATCCGCTGATGAGCCACCTGGCCGAACTCGGCTGGATCTGTGTGTCGGTGAACTACCGGCTGAGCCCGCGGTCGACCTGGCCGGATCAGATCGTCGACGTCAAACGGGCCATCGCGTGGACGAAGGAGAACATCGCCTCCTACGGCGGCGACCCGGAGTGGATTGCTATCACCGGGGGCTCGGCCGGCGGGCACTTGTCTTCCCTGGCCGCACTCACCCCGAACGACCCCCTGTTCCAGACCGGCTTCGAAGACGCCGACACCCGGGTGCAGGCGGCCGTACCGTTCTACGGCTTCTACGACTTCACCCGCGACGACGCCGTGCACCCGATGATGCCGGCCATGCTGGGCAAGCGGGTGTTCAAGCTGAGCCGGGGTGAGATCGCCGAACCGTTCCGGCTGGCCTCGCCGATCACCCATGTCTCCGAAGACGCGCCGCCGTTTTTCGTGCTGCACGGCACCAACGACTCGCTGATTCCGGTGGAGCAGGCCCGCAGCTTCACCTCGCGGCTGCGCGAGGTGAGCCGCCAACCCGTCGTCTATGCCGAATTGCCTTGGGCGCAGCACGCTTTCGATATCTTCGGATCGGCGCGCGCGGCGCACACCGCGGTGGCCGTCGAGCAGTTCCTGGCCGAGGTCTACGCGTCGTCGCGAGCGGACAGGCGGGCGACGGTCGCGTCGTAGCGGCGGCGATTGGTCTTCACGAATGACTGCGAGCGTTTCAGGCAAAGTCGCCTTCGTGACCGGCGGCGCGTCCGGGATCGGCGCCGCGTTGTCGGCCGAGTTGGTCAAGGGTGGTGCCGAGGTATGGATCGCCGACCGCCAGATCGAGGCTGCGCGGGACCTGGCGCGACGGCTGGATCGGGCCGGCGCGAAGGCGCATGCGATCGAACTCGATGTGCGCGACTATCCGCCGTTCGAGGGTGCCGTGGGCGAGGTGGTACAGCGCTGCGGCCGGATCGACTACCTGTTCAACAACGCCGGGATCGGGGTCGGCGGTGAGATCGACTCCTACACCCTTCAGGACTGGAACGACGTCTTCGACGTGAACCTGCGCGGCGTGGTGCACGGCATCCAAGCGGTCTACCCGCTCATGATCCGGCAGGGCAGCGGCCACATCGTGAACACCGCTTCGATGGCCGGTCTGTTACCGGCGCCGGGTTCGGCGAGCTACACCGCGAGCAAGCATGCGGTCGTTGCGATTTCGAAGGTGTTGCGGCTCGAGGCCGCGCGTCACGGCGTGCGGGTGTCGGTGCTGTGTCCGGGCGCAGTTCGGACTCCGATTCTCACCATGGGTAAGTACGGCCGTTTCGCCGGCGTCAGCGACGAACAGATCCTTAAGTATTGGGAGCCGATGCGGCCGATGGCCCCGGAGGAGTTCGCCGCGCGTGCCCTGCGTGCGGTGCTGCGCGGTGACGGGGTCATCATCGTGCCCAGCTGGTGGAAGGCCGCGTGGTACGTGGACCGGTGGTCGCAGACGGTGTCGCGCCAGTTCGGCCGGCTCGCCCTGAAGCGGTTGCGCGCCTTGACACCGGCCGGCGACGGCTAGGGTTGCGGATTGTTTCGCTGTGAGTGAAATGGTCTGTATTGGCTGGATTCTGGGCGACTAGTTGTCGGTGCCGGTTCGTAGTCTTCGGGTATGCAGTGCAGCAGTCGTGAGGAGATCACCGAGGTGGTCGATGGGCTGCGCGCGTATGCAAAACGGTGGTCGGAGTTGACCTTTGGTGCGCTGACGGGCACCGAATGGCTGGGGATGCTGGAAACCGCCGAACAGATTGCGCGTCTGGCGCGAGTCCCCGAGTGCGAACTGATCAACCATCTCGATGCCCGCTGCAGCAGCGCCGACATCGGCGGCAGGCTACGCACGGTGATCGCCGACCGCCTGCACATCAGCCCCACCCAGGCCGGTCAGCGCATCAAGGCGGCCGCCGACCTCGGCCCGCGCCAGGCGTTGACCGGCGAGCCGTTGCCGCCGTTGCTGCCCCACACCGCGCAGGCCCGCGCCCGCGGCCGGATCAACGACGAGCACCTCAGCGTGATCCGCAGCTTTTTGGCCGAGTTGCCCGCCTCGATCCAGCCCGAGGTGCGCGCCGAAGCCGAAAAGCAGCTCGCCAAGCTCGCGGGCGAGTGTCGTCCCGATGAGCTGCGCGAGGATGCCCGCGCCCTGTTCGACCTGCTCAACCAGGACGGCCCCGAACCCACCGACGATCAAGCCCGCGCCCGCAAGCGCGGTATCCGGCTGGGCCGCCAAGGCGCGGACCGGATGTCGGCGATCAGCGGCTACGTCGACCCCGAACTGCGCGCGGTGCTCGAAGCCATCGACGCGAAGCTGGGTGCTCCGGGCCAGTGCAACCGCGACGACGAGCACCCCGCCGTCGACGCCGCACCCTCACCCGAGGCGGCGCGGCGCGATATGCGCTCGGCCGACCAGCGGTTTCACGATGCACTGTTGGCCGCCGGACGCGCGGTGCTGATGTCGCAGACCTTGGGCCAGCACAACGGGTTACCCGCCAGCATCATCGTCACCACCACCTTGAAGGAACTCGAAGCGGCGGCCGGGCGCGGATTGACCGGCGGCGGCACCATCCTGCCGATGTCCGATGTCATCCGCCTGGCCCGCCATGCCCACCACTACCTGGCGATCTTCGACCAGGGAAAAGCGTTGGCGCTGTATCACACCAAACGCCTGGCCAGCCCCGCGCAACGGCTGGTGCTCTATGCCGGCCAGCGGGGCTGCACCTTTCCCGGCTGCCCGGTCAAAGGGTACAAATGCGAAGTCCACCACCTGATCCCGTATGCGCTCACCGGTGAGACCGACGTCAACGGCCTGGCCTGGGGCTGCGGGCAACACCACCCGCTGGCCGAACAAGGCTGGACCACCCAGCTCAACGCTCACGGCGAGGTGGAATGGATCCCACCACCACACCTCGATCACGGCCAGCGTCGCACCAACCGATACCACCACCCCGAGAAAATCCTGTACGAAACCGGCATGGACGAACCCGGTGACGACCGACCCGATTGACCGCAATCGGCGACGGTATCGTGGCGCACCCAGCCGCAGCCCAGCAGTGACGCTGGGTTAACTGCCCACACCCCAGTGCAGTACGCGCGAGGTGAGCAGCACCAGTCCCAGCGAGACCAGCGCTACGACGACCAACCCGACGACGGCGACAACCAAAGGACGCCAACCGGTTCGGGTGATCTGGCGGATGTCGGTGTTGAGTCCCACGCCGGCGAAGGTGAGCAGGAACGCCCATTTCGACACGTTGGCGAGGTTGGCGGTCTGCCCCTTGGTCAGCCAGCCGGCCGTCGCGATCGCCGACACGGCCAGGAAGCCCAGCACGAACTTGGGGAACTTGTCCCAGATGAACGCGACCTTGGCGGCAACGCCGGGCGCTATCTCGTCGGCTTCACCGCGGGCGGCCCAGAACACCGCGAAACCCAGCACCACGAAACCGATCAAAGCGTTGCGGGTCGACTTGACCAGCACCGCGATCTTGCCGGCGTGGTCGGAGTACAGGTAGCCGGTGGCGGTGGTCTCGGCGGTGTTGTCCACCGAAAGACCGGCCCACAAACCGAATTCGTTGTCGGTGAGCCCGATCGCATGACCCAGTGGCGGCAGCGTGAACAGCGCTACCGCGCCCAGCGCCAGGATCGCCGCGATCGCGTAACTCACCTCCGAATTACGGGCCCGGATGGCACCTTTGGCGGCGACGATGGCCGACACGCCACAGATCGACGTGCCGATCGCCAGCAACGAGCCCAGCTTGCCCGACAACCCGAACGCTCGAGCGGCCGCCAGGATGACGGTCCCCGCGATCACCATGTCGACCAGAATCTGCACCAGGCTGGCGCCCCCGAGCTTGGCGATGTCGCCGAGCACGAACCGCGAACCCAGCAGCACGATCCCGATCTTCAGCCAGAATTCGTAAGTCCCCACTCCGGGCCGAAACCACCGGTGCAGACCGACGGTGTTGGCGATCAGCAGCCCGATCAGGATCGCCCACAGCACGTACTCGATGTCGGGCACCGTCCAGTGCTGTCGACGGGCCAGGGTGTTCCACCAGATCTGGGCGTACTTGCCCAGCACGCCGACGGCGGTCAGCAGCAACAGCCCGGGCAGGTAGTCCAGCGGCCGTAGACCACGCGCATCGGTGCGAACGTCTTCGGGCTCGACCCGAACGGTGCTCACGGGGTCACCACGGGATGCGGGGCAGGATGTCGGTGATCGCCAGCACGGCGATCACCCCGGCCAGTATCGTCGCCCACCAGTCGATCGAGATCGAGCCGAGGCGCTCCAGGCCGCGGCCACCCCGCGGCGTTGTGCTGCTCATTCCGGAAATTGTCGCGTCGCTGGCCTTGCCGGCCAATGGATCTGATCGCGGTGAGTTTAGTGCCGTGGGCTGCGCTCGTCGAGCAGCCGGATCACCTGCGCGGCGAGTTCGTCGATGTCGGCTCCGGTGGTGTCGAGCACCAGGTCGGGGCTCTCCGGCGCCTCGTAGGGCGCGTCCACACCGGTCAGGCCTTTGAGCTCGCCGCTGCGCGCCCGGGCGTAAAGCCCCTTGGGGTCGCGCTTTTCGCATTCTGCCAACGACGTCGCGACGTGCACCTCGATGAAGGGCAGCTTGGCGGCTTCGCTGAGCGCCCGGGCGGTCTCGCGGTCGGACTTCAGCGGCGAGACCAGCGAGGCCAGCGCCACCACACCCGCGTCGGCCAGCAGGCGCGCCAAATGCCCCACCCGCCTGATGTTCTCGGCACGGTCGCCGGGGGAGAAGCCGAGGTCGTCGGAGAGGCCGTGGCGCAGATTGTCACCGTCGAGCAGGTAGGCGACCCGGCCCGATTCGACCAATGCGCGCTCCACGGCCACCGCGACGGTGGACTTGCCGGACGCCGGCAGGCCGGTGAACCAGATGGTCGCGCCCGACTGCCCGGTGGCCGTCCAGCGGTGCTTGCGATCCAATGCCGATGGATGCCAACGGATGTCGGTGCGCTGCTGTACGCCCGGTTTGACCTCCCGCGGCTCGATGATGGTGCCCGCGCCGACGGTGTCGTTGGTGGTTTCGTCGATCAGGATGAATGCGCCGGTGTCCCGGTTGTCTTCGTAGCTGTCGGCGACGACGACGGAGCTGGTGCGCAGCGTGACGGTGCCGATGTCGTTGAGTGTCAACTCAACCGGCTGATCGAGCTCGTCGAGCGTTTCCGGGTCCAGCCGTGAGTGCAGCTCCTGCACGGTGGCGCGCACGGTCTTGGCGGTCTGTTTGAGGGCCAGCCGGTCGCCGGCCCGCAGCGGTTTGTCGACGAACCAGCACACATGCGCGTCGAGTTCGCGGGCCAGTACCGGCGCAACGGCCTCGTCGGCTCCGCTGACGAACACGTCGCCACGTCCCACGTCGATGTCGTCGGCCAACTCGATCGAAACCGACAGCGGTGCAACACCTGTCGTTCGGTTGTCGTCGAGGGTGTCCAGCAAGGTCACCGTCGAGCGGGTGCCGGCGGGCAGCGATACCACCGGATCGCCGACACGCAGTGTTCCGGCGGCCAGCCGCCCGGTGTAGCGGCGGCGCTGATGGTCCGTCGGTCGCGACACCCATTGCACCGGCAGCCGCAACCGCGACGCCTCGGCCTGCGGCGCAGCGAGTTCCACGTTCTCCAGGTACTCCAACAGGGTCGGGCCGGTGTACCACGGCGTGCGCTCGGAACGGTGCACGACGTTGTCGCCGTGCTTGGCCGCGATCGGGATGACCGTGATGTCCACGTCGCCCAGCCGTGCCGCCATCTGGGCGAGTTCCTCGGCCACCCTGTCGAAGCCGGACTGGTCGAAGTCGATCAGGTCGATCTTGTTGACGGTGGCGACGAAGTGCTTGATGCCCAACAGTTTTGCGATCCGGGCATGCCTGCGGGTCTGGCGCAGCACCCCGGCGCGCGCGTCGACCAGCAGGATGGCGACGTGGGCATTGGAGGCGCCGGTGAACATGTTGCGGGTATAGCGTTCGTGGCCGGGCGTGTCGGCCAGGATGTAGCTGCGCGTCTCGGTGGAGAAGAACCGGTAGGCGACGTCGATGGTGATGCCCTGTTCGCGTTCGGCACGCAGGCCGTCGGACAGGGCCGCCAGATCGGCGACACCCTCCTCGTCGGTGACCGCTTCCAGATGATCCAGCGGCAGGCTGTCCGTGTCGTGCATCAGCCGGCCGATCAGGGTGCTCTTGCCGTCGTCCACGGAGCCGGCGGTGGTGATGCGCAGCAGCTGGCGGGTGACGCCCCTGGGATGAAGGATTTTCTCGGTCTTCTCGACTTTTTCGGAGACAGCCATCAGAAATACCCTTCTCGCTTACGGTCTTCCATCGCGGCGGCCGACGTGCGGTCGTCGGCGCGGGTCTCGCCACGCTCGGACACCGTTGCCGCCGATATCTCGGTGATGACACCGGTGATGTCGGTGGCTTGGGAGCGCACCGCCCCGGTGATGGTCAGGTCGCCGACGGTGCGGTAGCGCACCCATTCCACGGCGGCTGTTTCGCCGTCCTGCGGGCCGGCGTACTCCGACACCGCCAACAGGATCCCGTCGCGCTCGAACACCTCGCGTTCGTGCGCGTAGTAAATCGACGGAATCTCCAGGTCTTCCAACTCGATGTAACGCCAGACGTCGAGTTCGGTCCAGTTGCTGAGCGGGAACACCCGGACCTGCTCGCCCTTCTTGATCCGCCCGTTGTACAGCGTCCACGGCTCGGGCCGTTGGGCGCGCGGGTCCCACTGGCCGAACTCGTCGCGGAAGCTCAGAATCCGTTCCTTGGCGCGGGCGCGTTCCTCGTCGCGGCGGGCGCCGCCGAACGCGGCGTCGAAACCCCCGGCCTCCAGGGCGTCGAGCAGGGTGCGGGTCTGGGCGCGGTTGCGTGAGGCGGTCGGGCCCGGGTCGGGCACCCGGCCGTTGTCGATGGATTCCTGTACCGAGGCGACGATCAGCTTGTGCCCTGCCCCGGTGACGCGGCGGTCCCGGAATTCGATGACTTCGGGAAAGTTGTGTCCGGTGTCGACGTGCATCACTGGAAACGGCAACGGCGACGGACGAAATGCCTTCTCCGCCAGCCTGAGTAGCACGATCGAGTCTTTGCCGGCCGAGAACAGCAGCACCGGCCGCTGCAGTTCGGCGACGACCTCGCGGATGATGTGCACGGCCTCGGCTTCCAGCAACCGTAGCTCGTCGACCTGCCGGGAGTCGGTCCGGGTATCGGCCGCAGTGGTCATGTCGGCAGTCCTTCTCTCTCGGCGTCCGCCCGGTAGCGGTCCACCCACTCGTCGGAACGTTGGTCGGCTTGGCGCTGCAGCACCGGCTCGGGTGCCAGCCGCGGGTCCAGACCCAGGCGCTCCAGGATGTCGCCCACTACCTGAGTCAGGTTGCGCCACAACACCGGATAGGAGATTTCGATCGGCTCGACGTTCTCCTCTTCGAACCAGTTCTGCCAGCCCGCCTCCTGAGCCCGCAGCATCTTGACCACGTGCGCGATTGCGCCGGCGTGGTAGGTGGCGCGCGCGTCGCGGACCGGATCGGGCCGTCCCCGCCACACCCGGGTCTGCACGGCACGCCAGAACGAGACGGCCTGCGAGATGACGTCGGGCCGGTGGATGTGGATCAGCAGCGGGTCCTCGCCGACGACGTCGCGGATCGCGGCCAGTAGTCCGTCGCCCGAGCGCTCCTGCAGGCCGGCCACCCGGTCCAGCAGCAGCGGCGTCTGGTTCCACATCAGCTTGCCGCCCCACACCCCGTTGGGGGTGCGGCCGACGGTGCGGATGTAGTCGCGCCAGATCTCCGGTGGTGCGAGGTCGGGCTTGCCTTCGTCCAACGGATCGAGCAGGCTCAGAATCGACTCGTCGTCGACGTCTTCGAACCACTGCCGCGGCTGCGGGGACTGGCTGGTACTGGGCAGGTATTGGAAGAACTCCTGCGGTTCGCCGGCCACACCGGTAGCACGCAGGGATTCGACCAGCAGTGTGCTGCCACTGCGCTGCGATGCCAGCACCAGGTATGACGACGGATGATCGGCCACCCACGCAGCCTAGCTGCACGGAAAACCGCTGCAACACAGCCATTTACCATCACGGTGAAGATAACTCTTGCGCGGGTCCTCGAGTCGCCGGTGGCGGTTCAATACCGTTGCTACATAGGCTGTATCGGTGGCACGCCCCAACATCATCGAAGAAGACGAGTTGCTGGACAGGCTGCTGGATACTGTTGCCGACCAGCAGGAGGGGGGCGCGACCGGGCCCCAGGTTCGACTACATGTTTGCATCGGGCCGACCCGAAAGCGCAGCGCGACGTTGCTTGACAACTGTCAACCGAGTGGGGAGGTCGGCGCGTGATCGCACCCACCGACGAGCAACTGCACGAGCCCGGCCCCGACCCGGCTTGGCAGGAGAGCTACTACTTCAACTGGGCAGACCCGGGCGAGCGGTACTTCGGGTTGGCCCGCATCGGCTTCAACCCGGCTGCCGGCCGCGTCGACGGCCTGTTACTGACCGTCCGAGACGGCAAGCTCGAGTACGTCTACCCGGGCGTGGGCCTACGCTTCGATCCCGCGCTGGGCCAGCCCGCCACCCGCGGGCTGCGGGCTGGGCAGCTGGCGTTCACCATGCGAGAACCCTTGACGCGATGGAATATTCGATTGGATGGCCGCAACCGCGTCGATCTGAATTGGACCGCACTGACACCACCGCACGACTTCCACGACGGCCCGAGGACCGCTGGCCGGTCGGGCGCGGGTGCGGCCATGCACTTCGAGCAGGCCGGTACCGTCACCGGTGGCATCCACGTCCGCGGCAAGGAGTACGAGGTCGACTGTGTGGGCCAGCGCGACAAGTCGTGGGGCGCGCGGGACTGGGCTTCGATTTCGGGCTGGGAGTGGATCACCGGACTGTTCGGAGCCGACTTCGGGTTCAATGCGACGCTGTCGTTGATCGGGCCCGACGGCGTGGCAACCGGTTTCGTCCACCGCGACGGGGTATGCCGCCCGTTGGCCCAGGCCGTCGTCGAATACGAATGGACGCGCATACCCGACGTCCCCCGGGCGGCCCGCATCCTTCTCACCGACGCCGACGGCACTCACTACGACGTGCGCGCCACCGCACTGGCCCAGGTGCCGCTGATCAAGACGGGGTTGTTTCTGCAGGAGACCCACGCGCGGTTCGAGACCGAGCTCGACGGCGTGCACCGCGCCGGTGTGGGTGTGATGGAACACGCCTGGCATGCGGATCGGCGGCAGTCGTTGCAGCGGTTACCGGATCTGGCGCCGGTGCTGGCTCTGGCGCTGAGGGAAAAGCTCGCATGCTGGAGCGTCTGACCGCACACACCGACGCCGCGGTAGAGCGGTTGGGTGGCAAGGCTGCCGGTCTGGTGCGGTTGCTGGCCGCCGGACTCACGGTGCCCGAGGCCTGGGTGGTCCCGGCTGACATCTCACTGGACCCGGCTGCCCGCGAGTCCGCTCTGGCCGACCTGGACTCCTGGTGGGCGCACGTGCGGGCGGACCATCCGGATGCTGTTTGGGCGGTGCGGTCCTCGGCCGTGGCCGAAGACCTCGATGGCGCTTCGTTTGCGGGGATCTACGAGACGGCGCTGGGCCTGGCATCGCTCGAGGAGATCCGTCGGGCTATTGAAAAGTGCTGGGCGGCGAATGAATCCACGCGGGCCGACGTCTACCGCGCCGCACACGACTGCGATGCCGGCGGCGGTATCGCCCTGGTAGTGCAGCGGATGATCCAGCCGACCGCCGCCGGCGTACTGCTGACCGCCAACCCCCCGCCGTCCGTTCGCCGACGAGATCGTCATCGACTCGGTGTGTGGGGGCTGGGCGAGGCCCTGGTCTCCGGCAGGGTCGATCCCGACAGCTACGTCGTCGAGCGCTCCACCGGCCGGCTCAGAACGCGGCGTATCGCCGCCAAGCGGGTCGAGTTGGTCTATCACAAGTCCTTGACCGAACGATGCGTGGCACCCGAACGGCAGCTTGAATCGTCCTTGGACGAACACGATTTGGCCGCGCTCTACGACTGTGCCACCGTCGTAATCCGCGCCATCGGACCGCGACGCGACCTCGAATGGGCCATCGAGGAGGGGCTGGTCTACGTCCTGCAGGACCGCCCCATCACCGGCCTGCCCAGCTCGACACCGGACAATGTGTGGTCGCGAAAGTGGGGCGACGAGTACAAGTCCGAATACGCGCTGCCGCTGACCGCGGACCTCACCGCGGGGTGGATGGACATCCCGATGTTCATCGAGATGCTGCTGCTGCAGGGCCGCCCGGACCTGGCCGTCCGGGAGCCGTTCAAGCTGGTGAACGGCTACCTGTACATGGACGGCAGCTACGTGGTTCGGCTGGCTGGCTCCTTCCCGAAAAGCCTGCGGCACAAGATGTTCGGCGACCTGTTCACCCCGCTGTGGCTGGACCGCATCATGGCCGAACCGTGGCGCCCCGGCAGCACTCTGGCGTTCGCGCTGGGCCCGTACCGGGACCGCGCACGCGGGTCGGCCGCCCGCAACCTGCGGGCCATGGACAGGCATTGCGCCCAGATCGACGCGCTGATCGTGCCCAAGCTGCGCCAGGACTATTCGGCACTGGACCTGCGCGAGTGGCGCAGACAGGTCGACGAGGTGGAGACCTTCGCCCAGGATCACTTCCGGATCATCCGCTGGGGAATGGGTGTGCACAACAGCACCATGCACCGGTTGCTGGCCGGACTGCTGGCGTCGCAAGCCGGCGATGAAGACGGCGCACTCTATGCCGCGTTGATCAGTGGTCTACCGGGAACCCATACCGCCAAGATCAACACGCAGCTATGGGAATTGGCCGCGCTGGCCCGCGAGGACGGCTCCCTGGCCGCCGCCCTGTGCGAGCAGCGTTCGTGGTCGCAACTGCAGCGGGATTTCCCCCAAGCGCCGTTCTGTCGCCGGTTCGCCGATTTCCTGCTGGCCCACGGGCACCGATCGTCCAGCCGGGAGATCGCTTCGCCGCGGTGGCATGAGCAGCCCGACGTGGTCCTCGGGCTGATTCGCGCTCAACTACAGCCGGGCGCCCAGTCGGTGGACCCTCGCATCGCCGAGCAGCAAGCCGTTGCTCGCCGGGTCGCCGCGTTCAACGAGGTGGTGACGCGCTTGCGACGCAAACCCCTGGGGGGGTTGCGGGCCAGGCTCTTTCGCAGCATCTGCGCGCGCACCCAGGTGTTCACCGTCTACCGCGAGAACCAGCGCTATCACCTGGATTACCTGCACGCGCAACTCCGCGCGCTGGTGTGTGAACAGGCCAGGCGGTTGGTCGAACGGGGCCTGCTGGGCGCCGTCGACGACGTGTTCCTCCTGACGGGCGACGAGTTCTGGGCGGCACTGGCCGGCGCCGCCGATCCGATCGACTACGCGGCCCTGGAACGGCGCCGCAGCAACTATCTGACCTACCGCCACCGGGTTCCGGCCACCTACCTGTTCGACGATGTCGAAACCGAAGGCGAGCTCTGTGAAGGCGATTCGGTTGCCCAGGCATCGCCCGGCGCGATCACCGGGCTCGGTGTGTCCCGGGGGTCGGCGCGCGGGCGCACCCGCTGCGTCGAGGAACTGGCCGACCTCGGCGACGTGCGGCCAGGGGAGGTGCTGGTGGCCAAGACCATCGACCCGGGTTGGACGTCGGTGTTTCCGATGCTGGCCGGGCTGATCACCGAGAGCGGTGGAATGCTCAGTCACGGTGCGATATTGGCGCGCGAATATCACCTCCCCACCGTCACCGCCGTCCCAGCGGCGACCAGCACGCTGCCCACCGGCACGCTGGTCGACGTCGACGGCACCGCGGGTGTGGTGAAGGTCGTCGACGACGCCACCCTGCAGCCGCCGGCCGCGTCCTAGGCTGACGGCTCGGTCATTCGCAGGCTTAGCGAAAACAGCAGCCGCACATCGGGATCGGCCAGCGAGGTGTACAGCAGCTTCTCCACCCGGCGCACCCGGTAGCGCACCGTGTTGGGATGCACCTGCAGCCGGCTCGCCGCGGCGGCGATGTCGCCGAAGCAGTCCAGGTAGGCGCGCAGAGTCTCGGCCAGCACCGGGTCCCGGTCACGCAGCTCGCGCACCCGCGGATCGATCAGGCGGTGGTCGGCCCGGACGCGGGTGACGATCTCGTCGAGCAGCACGGTGGTGCGCGCCTCGGCCAGGTCGGTGACCCGGCTCAGGGCGCCGGGGTGGCGTTCGGCGCTGTCCAGCACCCGATCCACCTCGGCTCGCGCCCCGGCCACCGCACCCAAACCGGCGACCGGCGCGGCGATGACCGCACGCAGTTCGACGCCCAGTTCCGCGCGCAGCGCGCCGATGGTGCCGCGCACCCAGGATGCGATCGCGCGGGGCGTCGAGATCGCCGGGAGCAGCGTGTAGATCCGCGAGCCGTTGGCCGCGACCTGAGCGTCGTGGCGAAAAGCGCTGGCGCTCAACGCCAGTACGTCGGCTAACCGGGCGGCGGGTGCAGCCGGCGCGAGGGCGTCCCACCCGATCAGCGCGGCGTCGCCGGCAGTGGGCAGGCCGAGTTCGCGGGCAATGCCCACGGCGTCGGTGGGTTCACCGTCGCGCAGGCCGAGCAGCTGCTGAACCTGCCGCGTCTGGTGGGACGGCCGGGCGGCCAGCCGGGACATGATCCGAGCGGCCAGCACCGCGGCGCCGCGCAGCATCGCGTCGGCGTCGTCGGCCAGCGGACGAGAGCCCTGCTGCACCCAGATGGTGCCGACGAAGCCCCGCGGGTCGGTCGGTTGATGGACGCCGATCGCCAGCCGTGGGCGCAGCCCCAGTTCCGGACGTTCAGCGACGCGCACCACTTCACCGCCGGCGCGCAACGCGTCGAAGATGCCCCACTGGCCGATCCACTTCAGGTGCTCCGGCGGACCGGCGCGGCCCAGAATGGACAGCCGGCGCAGTTCATCGGCCTCGTCGCTGGACGCCGAATACGCCAGCACGTGGGATTGCGCGTCTTCGATGCTGACCATGCCGTGAATGCGGTCGGCCAGCGATTGCGCCAGGCCGAACAGGTCGGTGCCCGGGTCGTCGCCCGCGGGATCGCCGTGATGCTCAAGAACCCGGTTGACCAGCTGGTACAGCCGTTCCCAGCGGGCCTGCGGCTCCACGGCCACCACCGCTGACCCGGCTCGCACCGCCGCGGTCACCAACGCCGCGGACGGATCTTTGACGAACACCGCGATCGGCGTGCTGTGCTGGCCGGCGATCCAGCGCGCCGCCTCATCGGTGCCGATGCCGAGCAAAAAGAACACGTCGGCCGAGCCCGCGGCGGCGGCCAGGCCCAGCCGCAGGTCGTCGGAGTCGATCAGTGCGGCCGAGGTCACCGGAAGATCCAGGCCGCGGGGCGCCTGCACCAGGCTCACCATGGTGGCGTCCAGTGCCAGCAAGAGCCGACCGAGACCCACACCCGCACCGTTCATTGGCTGATTCTACTAGCAGCTGGTGCAAATGTTGTCCGATCAGCCAACCGAATGGCGACCCGCACCGGGGATTCTGACCTGCATGGACGCCATCACCCAGGTACCGATGCCGGCCAACGAGCCGGTCCACGACTACGCACCGAAATCACCCGAACGCCGCCGACTGCTCACTGAACTGGCCGCGCTGGCCGGTGATCCGATCGAGCTGCCGCACGTGATCGCCGGACGGCACCGGATGGGAGACGGAGACCGGATCGACGTCGTCCAGCCACACCGGCACGCCGCCCGGCTGGGCACGCTGACCAACGCCACCCACGCTGAGGCCACCGCCGCCGTCGAGGCGGCCATGGCCGCAAAGGCGGGCTGGGCCGCCACACCTTTCGACGAACGTGCCGCGGTGTTCCTGCGTGCCGCCGACCTGCTGGCCGGGCCGTGGCGGGAGAAGATCGCCGCGGCCACCATGCTCGGGCAGTCGAAATCGGTGTACCAGGCCGAGATCGACGCGCCGTGCGAGCAGGTCGACTTCTGGCGGTTCAACGTCGCATTCGCCCGGCAGATCCTGGCGCAGCAGCCCATCAGCGGCCCGGGGGAGTGGAACCGCAGCGACTACCGCCCGTTGGACGGTTTCGTCTACGCGATCACGCCGTTCAACTTCACCTCGATCGCGGCCAACCTGCCGACCGCGCCTGCGCTGATGGGCAACACCGTGGTGTGGAAACCGGCTGTCACGCAGACGTTGTCGGCATATCTGACCATGCAACTGCTGGAAGCCGCGGGCCTGCCGCCCGGCGTGGTCAACCTGGTCACCGGCGACGGGTACGCGGTATCGGATGTGGCGCTGGCCGATCCGCGGCTGGCGGCCATCCACTTCACCGGTTCGACGGCCACCTTCGGGCAGCTGTGGCAGCGGGTCGGCGCCAACATCACCGCCTACCAGAGCTATCCGCGGTTGGTCGGGGAGACCGGCGGCAAGGACTTCGTGGTCGCGCACGCATCGGCCCGCCCCGAAGTACTGGCCACGGCGCTGATCCGGGGAGCGTTCGACTACCAGGGCCAGAAGTGCTCGGCGGCGTCCCGGGCCTACGTCGCGCACTCGGTGTGGCAGCGGATGGGCGACGAGTTCCTGCACACTGCGGCAACATTGACCTACGGCGACATCACCGACCTGACCAACTTCGGCGGTGCGCTCATCGACCGCCGCGCCTTCGCCAAGAACGTCGACGCGATTGAGCGGGCCAAGGGTGCGGCGGCTGTCACCATTGCGGTCGGCGGCGAATACGACGACAGCGAAGGCTATTTCGTGCGCCCCACCGTGCTGCTGTCCGACGACCCGACCGACGAGTCGTTCGCCACCGAGTACTTCGGTCCGCTGCTGTCGGTGCACGTCTACCCCGACGATCAGTACGAGCGAATTCTCGGCGTCGTCGACAGCGGGTCGCGGTACGCGCTGACCGGCGCGGTGATCGCCGACGACCGTGCGGCCGTGTTGACCGCATCGGAGCGGCTGCGGTTCGCCGCGGGCAACTTCTACGTCAACGACAAGCCGACCGGGGCGGTGGTCGGGCGCCAACCGTTCGGCGGGTCGCGCGGATCAGGCACCAACGACAAAGCCGGGTCACCGCTGAACCTGCTGCGCTGGACCTCCGCCCGGACCATCAAGGAGACGTTCGTGCCCGCCACCGAGCACACCTACCCGCACATGGCCGGGGACCTCTGATGTCCGGGGTGTTCGCCCACACCGCGCGCCCGGCGCTGCTGGCGGCCGGCCGGGCCGACGGGTTGCGTCGCTTCGTCGAGCACTCGGCCGTGACGCGTCGGGTGGTGCGCCGGTTCGTCCCCGGGGACAGCCTGGACAGCGTCCTGGAAATCGTTGCCGCACTGCGGGATTCCGGAAGGTACATCAGCATCGACTATCTGGGGGAGAACGTCACCGACGCCGAGGATGCCGCGGCCACCGTGCGGGCATACCTGGAGTTGCTCGAAGCGCTGGGCCGGCGGGCGGACACCGCGCATGCGGGTGTGCGGCCGCTGGAGGTGTCGGTCAAGCTGTCCGCGCTGGGTCAGGCGCTGCAGCGGGACGGCGGGAAGATCGCGCTGGACAACGCCCGCATCATCTGCGAGCGGGCCGGCGCGGTGGGTGCCTGGGTCACGGTGGATGCCGAGGACCACCGCACCACCGATGCGACGCTGTCGATCTCCGGTGATCTGCGCGCGGACTTTCCCTGGCTGGGAACGGTCTTGCAGGCCTATCTGATTCGCTCGGTCGGCGATTGCCGCGACCTCGCCGATGCCCGGGTGCGGCTGTGCAAAGGCGCCTACGACGAACCGGCCTCGGTCGCCTACCGGGATGCCGACGCGATCACCGACTCGTACCTGCGCTGCCTGCGGGTACTGATGGACGGTCGTGGCTATCCGATGGTGGCGTCCCACGACCCCGCGATCATCGCCGAGGTCCCGCGTCTGGCACACGAATCAGGGCGTGGTGTCGACGATTTCGAGTACCAGATGCTGTACGGCATCCGCGACGACGAGCAGCGGCGGCTGGCGGGCGCGGGCAGTCAGGTGCGGGTGTACGTGCCGTTCGGCACTCAGTGGTACGGCTATTTCATGCGGCGGCTGGCCGAGCGGCCGGCAAACCTGGGCTTCTTCCTGCGGGCGCTGCGGCATCGAGCCTGATCTCTGGCTCACCGCACCTTCGGTGCGCCCCTGGGCGTTCGGGTGCGGTCGTCGGCGAAGCCACGCACCACGTGCGCACGCACGAAATCGGCGACCACCGCCGGATCGTCCATGTCCAGCGTCGACGACGGCGTGCTGAACAGCGAGAACAGGATTCGGGCAAACCACTCCCCGGCCGCCGCCACGTCGAGGTCTTTGCGGACCTCACCGGTGAGCTTGGCGGCGGAAAGATGCGGCGCGAAGAACTCGGCGCATTCGCGCAGCAGTACGGCGGCGTCCTTGGTCAGCAGCAGGCTGAGTGCCTCTTCGTCGAAGAACTTCTCCGAAGCGAACGCGCGGCTTGCCTGCGTCACGAACACCGCGGCCCGACACAGCTTGTCCTCCAACGAATCACCGTGATTCATGGCTTTGGACATCTCCCGGTAGAACTCCTCCGACGCGTTCTCGGCGCAGGCCTCCAGGATCGCGCGCTTGTCGCTGAAATATTCGTAGACGGTGCTGCGGGATACGTTCGCCGCTCTGGCGATGTCGACGATCGTCGTCTTCTGCAGCCCGTGCTTGGCGAAGCAGGCGTAAGCGGATTCGATGATGAGTTCGCGGGTGTCGTTCGCCTGGCTCAAGTCGGCGGCCCCGGTGGTCATTGCGCTCAGCGCCCCAGGATCAGCCCGCTGGTCGGCACTCCGGTACCCGAGGTGACCAGCACGTGCTCGACGTTCTCGACCTGGTTGTAGGAGGTGCCCCGCACCTGCCGGACGCCCTCGGTGATGCCGTTCATGCCGTGGATGTAGGCCTCACCGAGCAGCCCGCCGTTGGTGTTGATCGGGAACTCGCCGCCCAGCGACAGCCGCTGCACCGTCGCGAAGTCCTTGGCTTCGCCGCGTCCGCAGAATCCGAGTTCCTCGAGCTGGGTGAACACGAACGGCGTGAAATGGTCGTAGATGAACGCGGTTTGAATGTCCTGCGGCTTCAAACCCGAGTCACGCCAGAGCCGGTCGGCGACCACTCCCATCTCCGGCAAGCCGGTGATGTCGTCGCGGTAGTAGCTGGTCATCATCTCGCCGTTGGCGGCCGCGCCCTGGGCCGCGGCGGTGATGATCGCCGGCGCCCGGCGCAGGTCCCGTGCCCGCTCGGCGCTGGTGACCACCAGCGCCACACCTCCGTCGCTCTCCTGGCAGCAGTCCAGCAGGCGCAGCACCGGTTCGACGATCCAGCGGGAATTCTGGTGGTCCTCCAGCGTGATCGGCCGCTCGTAGAACCACGCGTCGGGATTGCGGGCCGCGTGCGCGCGGTCGACGACGGCGATCCGGCCGAAATCTTCGTTGGTGACCCCGAAGGTGGACATGTAGCGCTGGGCGTGCAGAGCCACCCACGCCGCCGGGGTGATCAGCCCGAACGGTGCGTAATGCGCCATGAACAACGGAGTCTCCGCGCTGGTGCGGCCGCTGCCGCCGAACCGGAAGCCGGACCGCTCGTTGAACGCCCGCCAGCACACCACCACCTCGGCGACGCCGGTCGCCACGGCCATCGCCGCGTGCACGACGGTGCCTGCCGCCGCGCCGCCGCCGTGATGGACGCGGGAAAAGAAGCTCAGGTCGCCGATGCCCACGTTGCGGGCGATCTCGATCTCGTCGCTGGAGTCCATGGTGAAGGTGACCATGCCGTCGACGTCACTGGGCGCCAGCCCGGCGTCGTCGAGTGCGGCACTGACCGCCTCGCAGGCCAATTGGAGCTCGCTGCGCCCGGACTCCTTGGAGAACTCGGTCTGCCCGATCCCGACGATTGCGCACTTGCCCGGCAGCGTGCTGCTCACGCGCGGGTTCCGTCGAGCAGGCTGAGCACCGCGGTTCCCGAGACGTGGTCGCCGAGGTCGTTGCAGCCGCGGAAGGTCACCTCGACGAAGTTCTCGCCCGCTGGACCGGCCGGGTCACCCGCCGTCTTCTTGGTCACGGTGCCGGTGAAGCTCAGCGTGGAGTTCGGAAAGCACGGCACGCCGAGGCGAATCGAGAGGTTCTTGACCATCGCCTCCGGGCCGGCCCAGTCGGTGAGGAACCGCACGCAGTAGCCGTTGGTGGTGAGGATGTTCATGAACAAGTCCGGCGAGCCCTGCTTGTTGGCGTAGTCACGGTCGTGGTGCACCGGCATGAAGTCCCTGGACGCGATCGCGCCGGCGACGATTTTCGTTGTGCTGATCGGGATTTCGAGTGAGGTGAGTTGGTCGCCGACTTCGATGTCCGCCCAATTGAGCGTGCTGGTTCGGCTGGTGGTGGTCGTCATCTACAGTCCTTCCGGATAGGTCGCGCCGAGGCGGGCCAGCTGCTGGGAGGCGGGACCGAGGCTCAGCTCGTTGTGCTTGGCCCACAGGAAGTAGCGGTGCAGGGGATAGGTGACGTCGATCCCGATGCCACCGTGTACCTGCTGCGCGGTCGCGGTGACCCGTGCACCGGCCTCGGCGGCCCAGAACTTCGCGATGCGGGCGGCTCGGTCGGCCGGCCGGTCGTGGGCGACCAGCCAGGCCGCGTGCCAGGTGGTCCAGCGCATCGCCTCGACGTCGATGAAACCGTCGGCCATCCGCTGCTGCACGGCCTGGAAGCTGCCGATCGGCCGGCCGAACTGTTCCCGCCCGGTGGTGTACTCGGCAGCGATGTGCAGCGCACGGTCGGCCACACCCAGCTGGACGGCGCACAGCGCCACCAACGCCCGGGTGTGAAGCGAATCGACATCGCCGGCGAGCCGGTCGTCCTCGGAAACGGTTGCGCCGTCCAGGAATACGTCGGCGTGGGGTTCGCGGTTGGTGGTCGGGACCGGCCGGACCTGCACACCGGGGGCGTCCGTCGCCACCAGGAACAGGCCGGCGCTGCCGTCGTCCAGAGCCGCGGGGATGAGGATCGTGTCGGCCAATTGTCCGGCCGGTACCAGTTCCTTGATTCCGTCGAGCCGCCAGTTTCCCCCGTCCCGGCGTGCGGTGGTGGCCGGGTGTGCCGGGTCGGAGCGTCCGGGCTCGGCCAGGCCGGCACTGAGGATACGTTGCCCGGCAACGATGTCGGGCAGGTAGCGCTGCTGTTGGTCGGGAGTGCCGTGCCGGGCGATCGGGTCGGCGCCGAGCACCAGCGTCGGATACGCCGGCACCGGGGCCACGCTCCACCCGACCTCGGCCAGCAGCACCCCCAGTTCGACGAAGCCGCCGCCGTTGCCGCCCAACGACTCCGGCAGCGCCGTCCCGAGCAGGTCCGCGGCGGCCAGTTCCTGCCACAACGCCGCGTCGTAGCGGATGTCGCCGGCTTCCAGCTCGCTGAGCCGCTCCGGCGTGGCGCGGCGCTCGAAGACGTCGCGGGCCAGCTTGGCGATGGTCTCCTGTTCCTCGGTGAAGGTGAAGTCCATGGCTACCGGCTCGGCCGGAACTGGTGCAGCGTCAGGTCGTTGTCGAAACTCTGGAAGTAGAGTTGCACCGGCATCCCGACTTTCACCTCAGCCGGGTCGATGTCGGTCAGGTTCGACACCAGCCGCACTCCTTCCTCCAGCTCGACCAGCACCACGATGTAGGGGTAGTCGAAGAACGGAACGCGTGGCTGATGCGGCATCACGTAGCTGTACACCGTGCCGCGGCCGGACGCCGGCACCGTCTCCCACTCCAGCGACCGGCAATGCGGGCACATCGGGCGGGGTGGGTGACGCAGCACCCCGCACCCGTCGCAGCGCTGGATCAGCAACTTGTTGTCCCGCAAGCCATTCCAGAAGAACTCGGTATCCGGGCTGATGGCCGGCGCCATTCGGGTCGCCATCAGCGGGCCGGCCTGAATCGAAGTACGCGGAAGCGTTGCCGGCCCAGCACTTCGCCGTGCTGGTTGGTGTAGGTGGTCAGCCAGGTCAGGAAGAACCCGGTGCCCAGCGCCGTCTTCTTCTCGTCCGACACCGACTCGTACACCGTCGTCGCGCTGATCAGATCACCCAGCCGCGGGTAGCGTTCGATCTCGAACTCGGAGTTGGTGGCCACGGTGCTGGTGTAACCGGCCTCGTCCAGGAAGGCCGTCGGGTTGCTCTTGATCTCGATCGGCGCGCCGCCGCGGTCGCCGATTCCTTCCAGCTTGGGCGACGGCATCGTCCAGGTCTGCAGCATCACCGGTGGCGACACGATGCCGCCGAACCGCGACGTCGCCGCGAAGTCGGGGTCGATGTACACCGGGTTCAGGTCGTCCATGGCGTACGCCCAGTGCCGGATCATCGGCTGATTCACCGGATCCGGTGCCACCGAGGGTTTTCCGCTGCCACCGGTGGGCTTGCCGACCAATGCCTGCACCTTGGCCTGAAGCTCTGAGTCGGTCACTTAGCTCGATCCTCCTTTGTCGGCGGTGGCGCGTAGGTCACGCGGTGCGCGCGGCATGCCCAGGCCCGCCATGGCGATGATGTCCCGCTGGATCTCGTTGGCGCCGCCGCCGAAGGTGTTGATGACGGCTTGACGGTACGCGGTCTCCAGGGCGCCGCGCAGCGGTGCGTCGGTGCCGCGGCGCACCCCGTTGCCGTCGAGCACTTCCAGCAGCTGCCGGGCGACCTGCTGGGTCAGCTCGGTGCCGAACACCTTGGCCGCAGAGGCTTCGCCCATGCTGAGCACACCTTTGGTCATCGCAGCGTTCACCCGCAGGTTGACCAATTTGTATGCGGCAACTTGAGCTTCGACCCGGGCCAGGGCGAGCTGCACCCACGGCTGGTCGATCACCCGGGCGCCGTCGAGCTCGGTGCTGCAAGCCCACTGCAGCGTCTTCTCGAACAGCGGCTCGAGCGCGCCCAGATTGCCCAATGCGGCGCGTTCGAAGTTCAGCTGGGTGGTGATCAGTTGCCACCCCTGGTTCTCCTCGCCCACCAGCGCGCTGACCGGCACCCGCACGTCGTCGTAGAACGTGTAGAAGGTGGAGACTCCCGGCATGGTGTGCAGCGGTTGCCAGGAGAATCCCGGTGCCGAGGTAGGCACGATTAGAATCGAAATGCCCTTGTGCTTCTTGACATTCGGGTCGGTCCGGACGGCCAGCCAGATGTAGTCGGCGTAGGCGGCGCCACTGGTGAACATCTTCTGACCGTTGATCACGTAGTGATCCCCGTCGCGCACGGCGGTGGTACGTATCGAAGCCAGGTCGCTGCCGGCGCCCGGCTCGGAGTACCCGATGGCGAACTCCACACTGCCGTCCAGGATCGCCGGCAGGAACGTGCGCTTCTGCTCCTCGGTACCGCGCTGCATCAGCGTCGGCCCGACGGTGTTGAGTGTCACCAGCGGGATCGGCGCCCCCGCCCGGCGCGCCTCTTCGCCGAAGATATACTGCTCGATCGCCGAGAAGCCTTGTCCGCCATATTCTTTGGGCCAGCCGACACCCAACAGGTGGGCCGCGGCGAGGGCGCGGACGCACTCCCGCACCGCGGGGCCGCCCTCGATGTTCTTGCCGATCGCGGCGACGCGCTCGGGCGTCATGACCTGTTCCAGGGTGGCGCGCATCTGCGCGCGCAGCCGCTGCTGTTCGGGCGTGTACTCCAGATCCATCCCTCAGGCTCCCAGCCGTACCGGCATCCGCTTGACCCCGGGCACCATGGTGGCCTTCATCCGGTCGACCTCGCCGACGAGTTCCAGGCGGGGAAAGCGGCGCAGCAACTCCTCGAACAGCACGGTGGCTTCCAGCCGTGCCAGTTGTGCTCCGATGCAGGAATGTTCGCCACAGCCGAACGCGATGTGCGGGTTGGGATGCCGGGTCACCTTGAATTCCTCGGCGTCACTGCCGAATACGTCCTCGTCGCGGTTGGCCGAGCCGTACAGCATCGACACCACCTCGCCCTCGCGGATCAGCTGGCCGCGCAACTCGACGTCGCGGGTCGCGACCCGGGACATGCTCACCACCGGGCTGGTGAAGCGCAGCATTTCCTCGACCGCCGCCGGGATCAGCGTGGGGTCGGCCACCAGCAGCCGGCACTGTTCGGGATGGCCGATCAGCGCCAAGGTGCCCAGCGCGATCAGGTTGCGGGTGGTTTCGTTGCCGGCAACCAGCAGCAGGAAGGTGAAGTTCAGCAGGTCTTCGTCGCTGAGGCGGTGTTCGTCGATCTCTGCTTCGGCCAATACCGACAGCAGGTCGTCGCGCGGATCCGCGCGCCGGGCGGCGATCAGTTTCTGAAAGTACTCGAAGAGCTGGCCGATGGCCACGAACGGATCGAGCTCGATCTCGGGATCAGCCGTCCCGGTGGCGGCGTCCGACCAGGCGCGGAACTGCTCCCAGTCATCGGGCGGCGCGCCGATCAACTCGGCGATCATCCGGGTGGGCAGCGGGGCGGCGATCTCTTCGGCGAACTCGTGCACCGAATCGGGCTGGACCTGGTCGAGGATGCCGCGCACGATCTCACGGATCTTGGGCTCGAGCACCGCAACACGGCGGCGGGTGAACCCGGCGTTGATCAGTTTGCGCATCTGCCGGTGCCGGGGCGGGTCGGTGAAGATGAGGTTGCCCTCCTGCACCGGGTTCGGCAGCTGCGGGTCGGGGATGCTGATGCCCTTGGTGGAGGTGAACAGCGCCGGGTTGCTGGAGACGAAGCGGATGTCCTCGTACTTGAGCAGCGCCCAGAAATTGGTGACGTCGTTCCACAGCACCGGCGACGTCGCGCGCAGCTGCCGGTAGGCCGGATACGGGTCGCCGGCGTAGAAGTCGGGGGAGTGCAGTGGGAATTCCGGTGAGTGCAGCTCAGCATCGGCGCGCACGCTCAGGATTCTCCGATCCGACACTTTTGGGGAAAGTGTCCTGCGCATCGTGTCTACTACCCGGCGACATGCTCTGTCAATACGCCCTCAACACACTGAAATACCTTGAATTTCAGATGATCGACGATTGACGCAGGGTGTGCGCGGGTGTACACCAAGGGGACAGATGACCGACATTTCGGTGAGGACGCAGATGCTACCGACGCTCGTTGACACCTACCAGCTCTACATCGACGGCCGGTGGGTCGAACCCGAAGACGGCCGCTACCAAGACATCTCACCCGTCACCGAACAGGTCATCGCCACCGCACCCGACGCCAGCGTCGACCAGGTCGGTGCGGCGATCGGCGCCGCCCGCCGCGCCTTCGACGACAGTCCCTGGGCGACTATGACCGCCGCAGACCGCGCCGAGTGCCTCAACCAACTCGGCCAGGCGCTGCTGAAGTACGCCGACGACTTCTTCGCGCTGTCCCGGGCGGAATGGGGATGCACCGAGAACGAGCGGCTGATGCAGATCGACGGTGCGGCGTTCATGTCCATGCACGCCGCCCAACTGGCCACCCAGCTGGTTGACGAAGAGGTGACCGGGATCGGCGCCGGCAAGACGGTGCTGCGGCACGCGCCGTTGGGCGTGGTGTCCATCCTGACCCCGTGGAACTTCCCGCACTGCCTCAACGTGATGAAGCTCAACCACGCGCTGGCCGCCGGGGACACCGTGGTGCTCAAGCCGTCCCCGCTCACCCCGGTGGCGGGGCTGGCGCTGGCGCGGCTGATCGACGAGCACACCGACATCCCGCCCGGCGTGGTCAACGTCGTCACGCCGTCGAGCGTCGAGGCGGCCCGGCTGCTCACCACCGACCCGCGCATCGACATGGTCAGCTTCACCGGTAGCAGCGTGGTCGGGCGGCAGGTGATGTCGGCCGCCGGTGACACGCTCAAGCGGATCCTGCTGGAGTTGGGCGGCAAGTCGGCGTGCATCATCCTGGACGACACCGAGGTCACCGACGAGATGTTGCAGCAGTTGCTGTTCGACTGCTGCTCGCTGCACTCCGGACAGGCCTGCATCCTGCAAAGCCGGTTGCTGCTGCCCGATTCGCTGCACGACGACGTCGTCGAACGTCTGGTGGCGATGGCCCGTGCCGTCAAAGTGGGCGACCCCGCCGATCCCGAGGTGCAGATGGGACCACTGATCAGCGACGCCCAACGGGGCCGGGTCGAGGCGCACGTCGCCGGGGCGCTCGACGAGGGGGGCCCAGCTCGCCACCGGGGGGCCGGCGGCCGGCCGGGCTGGACGTCGGCTTCTATTTCGAGCCGACTATTCTCACCGGCGTGCAACCGAATTCGGTTATCGCACAAGAGGAAGTCTTCGGCCCGGTGCTCAGCGTGATCCGGTACCGCGACGACCGGGACGCAATCGAGATCGCGAACAACTCGCAGTACGGGCTGTCCGGCGCGGTGTGGGGCGGCGACGTGGACCGGGCGGTCGGTGTGGCCCGTCGCATCCGGACGGGACAGGTCGCGGTCAACGGATGCGGTGCGGGTGCCGCGCCGTTCGGCGGTTTCAAGCTGAGCGGGCTGGGACGCGAGGGCGGCGGCATCACCGGGGTACACCAATACATGGAGCCGATGGCGATCGGGGTTCCCGCGTGAGTGGACCCCTCGCGGGCCTGCACGTCGTCGAAATCGCCACCGAGATCTCCGGCCCTTACGCCACAAAGCTTTTCGTGGATCTGGGTGCGGAGGTCGTTAAAATCGAGCCGCCGCAAGGGGATCCGCTGCGGCGGTGGGGACCCTTCCGGGACGGGGTGCCGGACCCGCAGCGGTCGGGGTTGTTCGAATACCTCAACACGGGCAAACGGTTTGCCGGCCTGGACGAGGCCGGTGCCCTGATCGCGTCGGCGCAGGTGCTGGTCGAGAATCTACCGCCCGGCACCCTGGCCGGGTGGGGGCTGGGCGCCGGCGAATTGGCCCGCCTCAACCCGAATCTGGTGCTGGTGAGCATTTCTGCATTCGGTCAGTCCGGGCCCTGGCGTGACCGCGTGGCGTCGCCGCTGACCATGCAGGCGGTATCCGGCTGGATCAGCGCCCGCGACCCGGACCGCCCGCCGGTGCAGGCCGGCGCCCGAATCTCAGAATATGTTCCGGGCGCCTACGGGGCGCTGGCTGCGCTGACCGCGCTGCGGTTTCCCGGGTCCGGCTTCCGGTGCGTCGACGTCTCGGAATTCGAGTCGCTGCTCGCCACGCTGCCCTACCCGATGCTGATGGCCGAACGGATGGAAAGCCTTGGGCTGCCGCCGAATATCCGGGCCGCGCCGATGCTGGGGTGGTGCGCGCCGCCGACGGCTGGGTGGGCATCAACTGCCTGACCGGGCAGCACTGGCTCGACGTCTGCGCGATGCTGGGCCTGCCGGAGTTCGGTGAACACCAGCTCGCCATCATGATGGGCGGCCCGCAGCGCGCCGAGTTCTTCGCCAGGGCGGAGCCGCTGCTCGCCGCGCAGACCGTCGCCGAACTCGTCGAACTGAGCCAGGCCATGCGGATCCCGGCCGCGCCGGTCAACGACGGCGCCACCGTGTTGGAGTCGCCGCAGTACGCCAAACGCGGATTCTTCGTGGCGACCGGTGGTTTCACCCGGCCGGGTTCGCCGTTCCGGTTCTCCCGGTCCGCGAAGGTAACCGCACCGCGAAATCCCGGGCCGCAGGTTGCAGCCCCGTCGCACTCGCCGCCGGGATTCGAAGGGCTTCGGGTGCTCGACCTGAGCACCTTCTGGGCTGGCGCCTACCTGACCTGCTACCTCGGCGCGTTCGGCGCCGACATCGTGAAGGTCGAATCCATCCAGCGGCCGGACGGCCACAGGTATTCGGGCGCTTACCCGTTCGAGGGGGACGACTGGTACGAGCGCAGCGCTCTGTGGCAGGCGACCAACCTCAACAAGAAGGACATCACCCTCGACCTGACCACCGATCGCGGTCGCGACATCGCCCAGCGACTGGCCGCACAGGCCGACGTGGTCGTGGAGAATTTCTCCCCGCGGGTGGTGGAGCAGTTCGGTCTGGACTACGAATCGCTGGTGAAACTGCGGCCCGATGTCATCGCGGTCCGGATGCCCGGTTTCGGACTGGATGGGCCGTGGCGTGACTACGTCGGCTGGGCGCTGAACATCGAGCAGACCTCCGGGATGACCGCCGCCACCGGGTACGCCGACGGACCGCCGTGCAACCTGCAGGGCCCGGCCGACCCCATCGTCGGCGTGCACGCCGGGGTCGCGCTGCTGGCCGCCCTGCGACACCGCCGCCGTACCGGGAAGGGCCGGCTGATCGAGGTCGCCCAGATCGAGGTCGCCGCCGCGGTGACCGCCGAACCGGTGATCGAGTATTCGATGAACGGCGTAGTGCGTTCCCGCGAAGGCAACCGTCGGCGCGGCTGGCTGCAGGGCGTGTATCCGACCCACGAAGACCAGACCTGGGTGGCCCTGTCCTTGCCCGACGCGGGCGGCATCGACCACGACCTGTTCGACGAGCTGGTCGCCGCCTGGACCCGCACCCAGACGGCGGCGGCCGTCGTCGAAAGCCTTCGCGCGCAAGGAATTCCGGCAGAGCAAGTCACCACCGGGGACCGGATGTGCGATTTCGCCCAGCTCGATGCCCGGCGGTTCTACGAAGAGTTCGAGCACCCCGTCACCGGGCCGCGGCGCTTTCCCGGCTGGCCGTTTCGCATCACCCCCGGACCCGCCCGGCATCACCGCACCCCGCCGCCCACCCTCGGCCAGCACAACGACGAGATTCTTTGCGCGTTGGGGCTTTCCCCCGACGAACTGGCCGAACTGCGCGCGCAGCGGATCATCGGTGAACGAGTGCTCAACGCCTAGTGAATCGCGTCGAGCCGCACCAGTAAGATTCCGGACGCGTCAACGCACCCGCGAAGACGCACCCGCAGAGAAAGGCGCCCCGCCATGTCTGTCGCGATCGATCGCCCCAAGATCGAAGGCAACATCGCCGTCGGCGAGAACCGTCAGATCGGTTTCGCCGAATTCGGCGCCCCCCAGGGGCGCGCCGTGTTCTGGCTGCACGGCACGCCGGGCGCCCGGCGGCAGATCCCCACCGAGGCCCGCGTCTACGCCGAACACCACGACATCCGGCTGATCGGCATCGACCGTCCCGGCATCGGTTCCTCGACGCCACACCGCTACGAGGCCATCTCGGAGTTCGCCGAAGACCTCCGCACCATCGCCGACACCTTCGGCATCGAGAAGATGGCCGTCGTCGGCCTGTCCGGTGGCGGCCCCTACGCGCTGGCCTGCGGCGCGCGGCTGAGCGACCGGGTGGTGGCCCTCGGCGTGCTCGGGGGAGTGGCGCCCACCCAGGGGCCCGACGCGATCAGCGGCGGGGCGATGACCCTTGGCCTGCGGGTCGCGCCGCTGCTGAAGTTCGGCGGCAACCCGCTGCGCATCGGCGCGAGCATGCTGATCCAGTCGATCCGGCCCGTCGCGTCCAGCGCGCTGGAGGTGTACGCCCTGCTCTCACCCGAGGCCGACCGGCACCTGCTGACCCGGCCCGAGTTCAAGGCGATGTTCCTCGACGACCTACTCAACGGCAGCCGCAAGCAACTGGCGGCGCCGTTCAACGACGTCATCCTGTTCGCCCGGGACTGGGGATTCCGGCTCGACGAAGTCAAGGTTCCGGTGCGGTGGTGGCACGGCGACCACGACCACATCATCCCGTTCTCCCACGGCGAGCACGTGGTCGCGCGACTGCCCGACGCCGAGCTGTTCCACCTGCCCGAGGAGAGCCATCTGGCCGGGCTGGGCCGCGGCGAGGAGATCCTGGCCACCCTGATGAAGATCTGGGACGAGGGTCGGTAGCCTCACTGGCGTGCTGCTGACCTCGCTGAATCCCGCGGCGGCGACCGCCGACGACATCCCCGACGCGGTCAGCATCGACGGGTTCCGGCTCAGTCGCGGCGACCTGGTGGGCGCCGCGACGTCGGTGGCCGAGCGGGTGGCCGGCGCCCGGATGATCGCGGTGCTGGCCGCGCCCACGGCGTCGACCGTGCTGGCGGTCGTCGGCTGCCTGATCGCCGGTGTGCCGTTCGTCCCGGTGCCCGCCGACGTCGGAGTGGCCGAACGCCGGCACATGCTCACCGACTCCGGCGCCCAGGCGTGGCTGGGGCCGCAGCCGGACGATCCCGATGGGCTGCAACACATTCCGGTGCGGCTGCATGCACGTTCTTGGCATCGCTACGCCGAGCCGTCGCCCGACGCGCCGGCGATGGTGGTCTACACCTCCGGCACTACCGGCCTGCCCAAGGGGGTGCAGGTGAGCCGCCGAGCGATCGCCGCCGACCTGGATGCGTTGGCCGAGGCCTGGCAGTGGACCGCCGACGACGTGCTGGTGCACGGGCTGCCGCTGTATCACATCCACGGTCTGGTCCTCGGCTTGCTCGGATCCTTGCGGGTGGGAAATCGCTTCGTGCACACCGGAAAACCGACGCCCGCCGGGTACGCGGCGGCGCGCGGGTCGCTGTACTTCGGGGTGCCGACGGTGTGGTCGCGGCTGGTCGCCGACTCTAGCGCAGCCGAATCATTAAGGACCGCAAGGTTATTGGTATCGGGCAGTGCGGCGCTGCCGGTCCCGGTGTTCGAGCGACTCGAGGCATTGACCGGACACCGCCCGATCGAACGCTACGGCGCGTCGGAATCGCTGATCACCGTGTCCACCCGCGCCGACGGCGAACGCCGCCCGGGCTGGGTCGGGTTCCCGTTGACCGGGGTGCAGACCCGGCTGGTGGACGACCACGGCGATCCGGTGCCACACGACGGCGAGACCGTCGGCAAGCTGCAGGTTCGGGGCGCCACCCTGTTCGACGGGTACCTGAACCGTCCCGAGGCGACCGCGGAGGCATTCACCACCGACGGCTGGTACCGCACCGGCGACGTCGCCGTCATCGACGGCGGGGGAATGCATCGCATCGTCGGGCGCGAGTCCGTCGACCTGATCAAATCCGGTGGGTACCGCATCGGCGCCGGCGAGATCGAGACCGTGCTGCTCGGGCATCCGGGCGTGGACGAAGCCGCCGTGGTGGGGCTGCCCGATGAAGACCTGGGTCAGCGGATCGTCGCCTACGTCGTCGGCTCCGCCGTTCCGGATGAGCTGATCACCTTTGTCGCTGAACAACTTTCGGTGCACAAGCGACCGCGTGAGGTACGCATCGTGGACGAGCTGCCGCGCAACGCCCTGGGCAAAGTGCTGAAAAAGCAGCTGATGGCCGAGGGTTAGTGGCGTTCGGCCAAAGTCAGTCCGGCAGGCGCCGGTTCAGCAAGGCGGCTGCGGCCAGGGAGGCGGCCAGCAACACGACACCCAGGCCGATCCAGGCCGCGCTGGCGTCGCCTTTGACGGTTTCGTACCCGATCTGTTGCTGCAAGGCGGCGTACGTCTGCTGGAGCTGCTCGAAGTTGCGGGCCTGAAAAGCGCGCCCGCCGGACAATTCGGCGATCTGGGCCAGCGACTCGTCGTCAACGGGGACCGGAATGTCGGTCCCGTTGAGGTTGACGGTTCCCTCGAGGGTGCCGAACGAGATTGTCGAGATCTGCACACCTTGCTCTTTGGCGGCGCGCGCCGCGGTGAAAGCCCCGCGGGGCGCGTTCAAATCCACCGGGACGGTTTCCTTGCCGTCGGATTCGAGCACGATACGCGCGGGCGGCGGTTTGCCGTCGCCGCCGCCGATCATCCCGACGACGGTGGTGATGGCTTGCAGCGCAGTGAATATCGCTTCGCCGGTCGCGGTCCGCTCTTCAGGTTGCAATCGGTCGATCGCCGCCTTCATCGCGTCGCGGTTGGTGGTGGGTGGCACGAGCAGCGTTGCGGTGCCACCGAATGCAACGAGCCCGAGGTTGATGCCAGGGGTGAGCTCATCGGTGAAGGCCTTGCCGGCGGCTTTGGCCGCTTCGATGCGACTCGGTGCAACATCGGTGGCGACCATCGACTCGGAGACGTCGATGACGAGCATGACGACCGCGCGGTTGCGTGGGATGCGGATGTCGTGGGTGGGCCCGGCCATCGCGGTGGTCAGCAGAGCGAGCGCCGCCACCAGCAGTGCCGCCGGCAGATGCCGCCATCGGGCCGGCGGCCGCGCCGGCGCGATTTGTTCGAGCAGCGCCATATTGGCGAACCGCATCACGCGTCTGCGCCGGGCCAACGTCGCCAGCACGTAGGCCGCGATCAGGACGGCGACGACCGCCAAGTAGAGGAACAGCCAGGCGTCGGAGAACCCGGAAAAGCTCAGTGGACCCAGCATTGGCAAATTCATCGAGAACCGACTTCCCTCGGCGGGCCGAACATCAGGCGGGCAACCGGCGATTGAGGAGCAAGCCCAGCAGCATGCCGATGGTGGCCACCAGCACACCCAGCCGCAACCAGCCCGCGCTGGCCGGGCCCTGGATGGTCTGGTAGCCGACCTGCTGTTGCACCGCGTTATAGCTGCGGTTGAGATCGTCGACGTTCGACGCCCGATACGCCTGCCCGCCGGAGAGTTCGGCGATGCGTTTGAGCATCGAGTCGTCCACCGGCACCGGCACCTGCTGATTCGCCAGCTCCACCGTGCCCGCCCGGGTACCGAAGGCGATGGTCGAAACCGGCACCCCCTGGTCCTTCGCGGATCGCGCGGCGACGTAAGCGCCGGGCGGGCTGCCCGAGTTGTCCGGGTTCTCCGGCTTGTTCTCTTTGCCGTCGGAAAGCAGCACGATGCGCGCGGGCGGCGGCGGCGCATCCCCACTGCGGAGCACAGCGGCCACGGTCGCCACCGATTGCAGCGCCGCGGTCAGCGCCGCACCGATCGCCGTCGAGTCACCGGGGCGCAGGTTGTCCAGCGCGGCGACGGTGGCCGCATGATCGGGCGTCGGCGACACCAGCACGTTGACCGTTCCGGAGAAACCGATCAGACCGAGGTTGACCCCGGGGGTCAACTGCTGCGCGAACCGCTTGGCCGCCGCCGCCTGGCCGCATCGAGGCGGTTGGGCGGTTCGTCGGTCGCACGCATCGATTGGGACACGTCGATGGCGAGCATGATCACCGCCCTGTTTCGGGGCACCTTGATGTCGCGGGACGGCCCGGTCAATGCCACCGTGAGCAGTGCCAGCGCCACCAGCATCACCGCCATGGGCACGTGCCGCCACGGCGACGGACGACGCGGCGCCACCGTCGCCAGCAGCTCGGGATCGGCGAAGCGCTGCAGTCGGCGGCGGCGCCTGATCGAGGCCCATACGTACAGGGCCGCCAAACCCAGGGGGATCAACAACAGCAGGAACAGCCATGGCCGTTCGAACCCTGAAACGGACACCAGGCCCAATCCCGGAATGGTCATCACGAGTCCATGGCGGGTAGGACCATCCGGCTGACCTCCAGCATGTCGGTTACCGCGGCAGAGCCGGGCGGTTTCCCCACTTCGATATCGAGTGCTCGATCGTACAAGCGTTAACTGAGTGCAGCGGCGCGCCCGAGCGGGGTGGTAGAACGGCCGCGATCCGCAATACCGTTGCAGATTGTGCGTATCGATCCCGGCCCATTGACGTGGAGTTCGGGCGTGTTGACCGGGCAGGTGGACGTCACGTCCGTCTTGACCATCGTGGTAGCGGCCGGGTGCTCCGCTGTTACCGACAGGGGCGACACGGCACGAGATCGGTCCGGTCGGGACACGCCGTGTGCTTCAGCGTCGGCTTGGCGCTGTGGGCGGTGGCGACGCTGAGCGCAATCGGCGCATACGCCTATGCCCTGTTCTGGATGCGTGCGCTGCAGGTTTTGCTGCTGCTCTACGTGGTGCCGCTGTTTCTCGCGCTGGGCCGACCGGTGACCGTGGTGTGTGAGGCGCTGCGCCCGGCTGGGCGCGACCGGTTCGAACAGCTGTTGGCCAGCCCGCCCGCGCGAGTGTTCGCGCACCCGCTGACGACGTCGCTGGGAATGCTCGCCACGCCGTGGCTGCTTTATCTGACACCCTGGTACGAGGCGGCGCTGCAGCATGAATGGGTCGGCGCCCCGACGCGAATACTTCTGGTAGCCATTGGATTCGGGTATTTCTATGCCCGCCTGCAAGCCGACCCGGTGCCGCGGCGATACTCCCAGCTGATCTCGCTGCTGATCACCGTCGCCGAGGCGCTGGGCGACGGCGTGCTGGGGCTGGTCATCTGGCAGGGATCGCTGATCGCGGCCGGCTATTACGCGGCCCGCACCTGGGGTCCCGATCAGCGGCTCGATCAGACGATCGGCGCCGGCGTGCTGTGGATCATGGGCGATCTGGTCGCCTGGCCGTTTTTGCTGTTGCTGATGCGTGCGTTGTCCCGCGATGAACAAGCTCACGCTCTCGACATCGACAGCCGGCTGGACGAGCTGCAGGAGATGAGCGGGAACGACGCGACAGCATCGGACGAGGCCGCGAGCCACTCCGACGGCGCCCCACCGTCAACGCTGTGGTGGGAGCAGGATCCCGAGCTGCGGGAACGATTCGGGCGACGTTGACGACCCCTCCCGGCACGCGACTGACGAAACGCACAGCAAATTGGCAGCGAACTCCCGGTTTGATCGGTGGGAACGATCACCTTGTTCACCCCGGCGTGCCTAAATCGTGACGGGACTCGCAGCAATTTGGTAGCCCCAGGCACGGGCGTTCCCGCGGAGCTTGCCCTACCGTCGTCAGCGTGAATCGACGCAACGATGAACTCGGCGCCGCCGTGGTCACCGCGGCCGACCAACCCCGCACCAACTCGATGGCGCGGGTGGCGCTGGCCTGCTACGTCGGCTCGGCGATTGAGTTCTACGACTTCCTCATCTACGGCACCGCCGCCGCACTGGTGTTCCCGGTGGTGTTCTTTCCGCATCTGAGCCCCACCGTGGCCACCGTCGCCTCCATGGGCACATTTGCCGCGGCATTCCTGTCGCGACCGCTGGGGGCAGCGGTGTTCGGCTACTACGGCGACCGGTTGGGCCGCAAGAAGACCCTGATGGCCACCCTGCTGATCATGGCCGTCTCGACGGTGTCGGTGGGGCTGGTGCCCACCACCGCCGAGGTCGGCGCCGTCGCGCCGCTGATGCTGGCCGGTTTACGTTTGCTGCAAGGTTTCGCCGTCGGCGGCGAATGGGCCGGGTCAGCTCTGCTCAGCGTGGAGTCCGCGCCACCCGACAAACGCGGCCGGTACGGCATGTTCACCCTGATCGGCGGGGGCACCGCCACCGTGATTGCCGGCATCACCTTCCTCGGCGTCAGCTTCACGATCGGCGAGAACAGCCGGGCGTTCCTGGATTGGGGTTGGCGAGTGCCGTTCCTGATCAGCGCCGTGCTGATCGTGATCGCCCTCTACGTGCGGCTCAACATCGAGGAAACACCGGTGTTCGCCGTGGAGAAGGCGCGCAACCTGGTGCCCGACGCGCCGGTGGCGGAGGTGCTGCGACTGCAGCGCCGCGAGGTGTTGCTGGGCGCCGGCAGCGTGTTGACCCCGTTCGCTCTGGTGTACATGGCCAGCACCTTCCTGCCCGGTTATACGCACAACCACCTGGGGTTTTCCCGGGTCTTCATCCTGTCGGTCGGGGTGCTCGGCGGGCTGGTCAGCATCGCGTCGGTAGCGACGTCGGCCATGCTGTGCGACCGGTACGGTCGCCGCCGCCTGATGCTGCTCGGCTACGGCGCCTGCCTGCCCTGGTCGCTGCTGGTGATGCCGCTGATCGGCACCGGCAGCCCGGTGGGCTATGCGGTGGCAATCGTCGGGATCTACGGCCTGGTCGGGATCGGCTCGGGCCCCACCGCGTCGTTCATCCCGGAATTGTTCGACACCCGCTACCGCTACACCGGGTCGGCGCTGTCAGTGAATCTCGGCGGTATCGCCGGCGGCGCGGTGCCGCCGCTGATCGCCGGGACGCTGATCGGCAGCTACGGCAGCTGGTCGGTGGGAGTGTTGCTGGCGGGGCTGGTCGCCACCAGCCTGGCATGCACCTACCTGCTGCCCGAAACCAACGGAACGGTGATCAGTTGGCGTGCAGGTCCTCGTTGAGCGCGATGCCCTGACCGCCGCGCGGCACCACCTCGACCGCGCCGCTCAGCGAATTGCGACGGAACAGCAAGTTGCTGCCGCCGGACAGTTCGGCGGCTTTCAGCGTGTTGCCGTCGGGCGTGCTGACCTTGGTGCCCGCGGTGACGTACAGCCCGGCCTCCACCACGCAGTCGTCGCCCAGTGAGATGCCCAGTCCCGCGTTGGCGCCCAGCAGGCAGCGTTTGCCGATCGAGATCACCTGCTCACCGCCGCCGGACAGGGTGCCCATGATCGAGGCGCCGCCGCCGATATCGGATCCGTCGCCCACCACCACGCCCGCCGAGATGCGGCCCTCCACCATGGACGCTCCCAGGGTGCCGGCATTGAAGTTGACGAAGCCCTCGTGCATCACCGTTGTGCCCGGCGCCAGGTGCGCGCCCAGGCGCACCCGGTCGGCGTCGGCGATCCGCACACCCGTGGGCAGCACGTAATCGACCATCCGCGGAAACTTGTCGACGCCGAACACCGTCACCGGACCGTGCCGGCGCAGCCGGGCCCGCACCGCCTCGAATCCCTCTACAGCGCAGGGGCCGCGATTGGTCCAGACCACATTGGTCAATACTCCGAACAAGCCGCCGGCGTTCAGCCCGTGCGGCGCGACCAGGCGGTGCGACAGCAGATGCAACCGCAGGTAGGCGTCGTACGCGTCGGCGGCCTGGTCGTCCAGCGACCCGATCACGGTGCGCACGGCGATGGTTTCGGTGCGGCGGTCGTCGTCGCGGCCGACCAGGGCGGCCAGTTCGGCGGGCACATCCGAGAGCGCCAGTCGCGACGTGGCGGACTCGCCCGATTCGGCCAGTTCCGGCGCCGGGAACCAAGCGTCCAGGACAGCTCCGTCGGAGGCCAGCGTCGCCAGGCCGATGCCTACAGCTCCAGTCACGGTCGACAAGGGTACTTTGACCGCTCGCCGGCTGGATCGCCAGCACGGAGAACTAGGCTGGGCCGCGTGTTGGACTTGCGTGGCGACCCTGTTGAGCTGACCGCGGCACTGGTCGATATCCCCAGCGAGTCGCGGCATGAGGCGCGTATCGCCGACGAGGTCGAGGCGGCCCTGCGCGCGCAGACCGCCGGCTTCGAGATCGTTCGCAACGGCAACGCGGTGCTGGCCCGCACCGCGTTGGGCCGGCCTTCGCGGGTGTTGCTGGCCGGGCACCTGGACACCGTCCCGGCGGCCGATAACCTGCCCAGCCGGCTGCTGGGCGATCAATTGCACGGCTGCGGCACCTCCGACATGAAGTCCGGGGACGCGGTCTTCCTGCACCTTGCGGCGACCGTGGCCGAGCCGGCCTACGACATCACCCTGGTGATGTACGACTGTGAGGAAATCGATTCGGCGGCAAACGGTTTGGGTCGTCTGGAGCGGGAACTGCCGGACTGGTTGACCGCCGACGTAGCAGTTCTGGGCGAGCCCACCGGCGGCTTCGTCGAGGCCGGTTGCCAGGGCACCCTGCGAGTTGTGGTCAGCGCCAACGGAACCCGTGCCCACTCGGCACGATCATGGCTGGGCGACAACGCAATTCACAAACTCGGTGCCGTGCTGGACCGGCTCGCGGGATATCGGGCGCGCAGCGTCGACATCGACGGGTGTGTGTACCGGGAGGGTTTGTCCGCGGTGCGCATCGACGGCGGAATCGCCGGAAACGTGATCCCCGACGCGGCCTCGGTGACGGTCAACTTCCGCTTCGCCCCCGATCGCTCGGCGGATGCCGCGCTGGCGCACGTGCACGAGGTGCTCGACGGGCTCGATGTCGACATCGCATTGACCGACTCCGCAGCCGGCGCGTTGCCCGGCCTTTCGGCGCCGGCGGCCGCGGGATTGGTCGAGGCGGCCGGCGGACAGGTGCGGGCCAAGTACGGCTGGACCGACGTGTCGCGCTTCGCCGCGCGGGGCATTCCGGCGCTGAATTACGGCCCGGGCGATCCGAACCTGGCGCATACACGCGACGAGTGGGTCTCGGTAGCTCAGATCAAGGCTGCGACGGAGATGCTGCGGGGATATCTGAACCGGTAGCGCTGGCCCGGGCCCCCACCACTCCACCACCTGAGGTGAAACCCTGCACCGGACCCACCGGCGAACGCGCCCACTGGTGGTGGTACCCACCCTTCCAACCCCAACCACCACCCGCGACCAACTAGCTCGGCGAACTCGTCACGACCGCGCGGGCGGCACGTGCGGCATCGGCGGGCCCGGCCGATCGCCGCTACGGCGTCACGACGACTTCGACGCTGTCCGCGCCAGCGTTGGCCACCACCGTCAACACCGGTGCATTGGGCGCCGAAACCACCTGTCCGCCTTTGATGTTCACGCGATACCCGTTGGGATATTCGATAGCCGGCACCGATACCAGGGTCTGCGCGCCGGGAGCGAAGCGGCCACCATGGTCGGGACGCTCGGTCGAATAGCACAGCCGGAAGGTTCCCGACCGGAACGACCAGGATCCCGGCGTGCCCGCAACCACCTGGGGGTACGGCGCGGCGAGCACCGCAAGCTTGGCGGTGTTCACGTTGCCGCCCGTCGGCGGCTGGCTGGGGTCGAACACCAGCGCCTGGCCGTTTGGCGACGAGCTGGTCTTGTCGTTGCCGGTATAGGCCCACTCCAGCCAGCTCAGCCGGTGCCGGTCGGCGTGGTGGAGCACCTCGCGCAGGTTCGGTAGGTCGTCGGTGGCGCCGAATTCCGTCAACAGCGCTGGAATGCCGTGCAGATCGGCATAGAGGCTGGCGTTGGTGAAGGTGACGCTGTCCTCCAGTCGGCAGGTGATGCTCTTGTGCAGTATCGACTCGACGGCGCAATAGTCGTGGAACGAGAAGCCGGTGCTCGGGGTCGACCACCCGACCGAGGTCGGTGTGAATTCCCTCGGCGAACAACACGTTCGGCTCGAAGAACACCAGCGTCGCCGGATCCGAGGCTCGGATCGCAGGCACCACTTTCCGGTAGAAGGCGGTCAATTTCAGGTCCTGTAGCGGGCAGCCCAACACCGGGTTGAAGCAACCCTCCCAGATGAATCCCGGCCACGGCTCATTGAGCACCTCGTAGCCGAACACCCCTGGGTTGCCGTGGAAGTAGCCGGCGACATGTGCCCAGGCGCGCGTGTAGTGGTCCTGCAAGCCGATCCCGTCCGGTGCGGGATTGTTGCGCCAGAACGCATTCCACGCATATTCCGCGGCGGGATTGAGGAAATAATTGCCGGGGAAGCCAAGTTGCGGATTGGGCAGGCCGACGTTCTGCACCGCCCACCCAGGGGGCGCCCTCGCCGCCGAACAGCTCGTTGTACATGTCCTGGTGGAAGTCGAGCAGGCTGATGATCCCGTGCGATGCCAGCGTGGCCACCGTCTGGGCGATCGAAGCGAGATAGTTGTCGTCGTAGCTGAGTGGTTGCGGCTCAACGGCCGCCCAGATCACACCTATCCGCATCGCGTTGAATCCGTTGTCCGCCAAGAAGGCCGCGTCGTCATCGCCGAAACCGTCAGCCGACGGTGTATACGGTGGCACCTTGTACACCTGGTTGAGACCGTGCAGGATGACCGCGCGCCCGTCGGAGTCGGTCATCCACCGCCCGCTGTGGCCAAGAGGCATCGTCGGCCCGACGGCCGCAGCATGCGCCGGCGGCGGGGGGACGACCACGAACGCCGGTGTTGTCATGCCGGCGATCAGCAGCAGGCCGGTTGCCACCAGCCTTGCCGCACGGAACATTCTGGAAACAGTGAGGCGTAATAGTCACCCGGTCAATACGGGCTGGTCACGTTTGACTTCCAATGCGGCGCGCCGCCAGTCGCCGCCATCACACCCAATCGGTGCCGTCAAGCCGGGTAGCGCCGCTCCTGATCGGCCGCGTCGGCGGCCGCCGCACCCATCCCGAGCGCGGCCAGCTCCTCGGCCACCGATGCCAACCCGGCCGCGTCCCGGGCGGCCAGCGCTCGAGCGTGACGCAGAGCGATATCGGCCGCCAGGCAATGAATCTCGGCTGCAAGCCGACTGAGTGGCTCCACCGCCCGCACCTCACCCAGCCGCACGGCGTCGTGCCAGGCGAGCACCGCCACCGCGGACTGCCCGGCGCGCTCGGCCATCCGCGCCGCATCCCGTGCCGCGGCCACCGCGCCCGCAGCATCCCGCGCCGTCAGCCTGGTCCAGGCCCGCGCCATCCCCAGCTCCGGGGCGAACAACGCCGACTTGGTCCCGTGCCGATTCTCCGCGCGGCGCAACGCTTTTGCCGATCCGGGAATGTCGCCCTGCCGGGCGATGGCTGTCGTCAACAACATCAACGACAGCGGACCCCACGAGTAGCCGGTGCGCTCCAGCTCGGCGGCAGCTGGCTCCAATAGTGCAGCAGCAGTGGCGAATTCGCCCCGCACATTCAACACGTAAGCCAGCAGCACCTCGCCGATGGCGCGGCCGGGTTGTTGCAACTCGGCGAAGTCGGTGAACTCCTGGGCCAGCGTCTGAGCCTGCTCGACTTGGCCCGCCATCACCAGCGACGTGATCTGACCCAGCCCGACGGTGAACCGCAGCAGGCCGGGATGCTCTGCGGCCGACGCCTTTTCGGCTAGGCGTTCGACGTCGCCGAGCCGTCCCATCCGGGCCGACGACAACGCGGCCGCACTGCCCGCCCATGCCACCGCGGTATCGCCGGCCGCCGGAGCCGACAACACCTCGGTGGACAGCGCGATCGCCCGCGCCAGATTGCCGGAATTCATCGCGAACGTTGCGGTCAGCCCGTCCAACACGGTCTGCGCCGCTGGATCTTTCACCCGGGCGCGAGTCGTCTGCAAGAACGCCGCCGCCTTCTCCGGCTCACCCAGCATCCAGAACTGGTTGGCGGCCCGCGGCACCGCCCAGGCGATCAGCTCCGCCTCCGACAAACCAGCGGGATCAACCGCCGCGAACACCTGCCCGGCCTCGCGTCCACGTCCCTGCCAGCCGAGCGCTTGACCCAGCACCAGACGCGGCTCCAAAGCGCCCGAACGGTCCACCGCCGCCCGGGCCAACCGCTGCGCAAGCGGCAAGTCACCCAGCCGCAGCGCCTGCTGCGCGGCCGCAGCGACCTCGTCGGCCGGTTGCAACGCGTCGCTGTCCAGCGCCAGCGACGCCAGTCGCAGCCGATCACTGGGATGCTCGCTGGGATGCCGGGAAAGCAACTCGACCAACTCGGTGCGCTTGCGCCGAGCGTCCGCACCTAACTGCGCCCGCGCGCGTTCGGCGAACAGCGGGTGCGCGGTGTAGACCACCGGCTCGTCGTCGTTGCGCACCCGGGTTTCGGCCGCGCCGAACTCCTCGGCCTGATCGACCGCGCCGTCCCCGGCCAGCGCGGTGAGGTCGGCCAGCGTCAGCGGCTCGACCAGCGCCAGATAGTCCAGTACCGCCCGGGCCGGCGCTGGCAACTCGGCCAGGAACGCGTCGACTTCGGCCGCCGTCGTCGCACCAGCAGGCGGCTCGATCTCGATCCGATCCAGCAGGCCGTCGGCCCACAACGCCGCGATCGCCTGGGGGGCCGCGTCGGCCCGCGCGGTGACAAGCATCCGGGCCGCCCCGGTACGGGCCATCTGATAGACCAGCGTGGCCGACAGGATGTCCAGGTCGTGCGCCTCGTCGACGACGAGCAGCAGGTCACCCTGCTGGGCGGCCCGGGTCAACGACATCCGCGCCGCCCGCAACAGCGCGGCCGGCTTGCCGAGCTCGGCGACCTCGATCAGGTGCCCGAACGCGCCGAATGGCACCACCCGCTCGGTCGGAGTCCCGACCACCCACCGGGTCAGCGTGCCCGGGTGCTCACCGACGTAACGTTCGGCCGCCAACCGGGCCAGGGTCGACTTGCCGACCCCGTCGGGCCCGAGCACCACCGCCCCGCCCGACTGATTCAGCGCGACATCCAACCGCTCCAGCGCCGCCGTGTGTCGAGGGACGTTCCAGCGCATGGGCACGAGTCGACTCTATGGCCAGCGACCGGCGAACAGGGTGCGCAGGGTGCAGCCGAGTGGTTTAGGTTTCGGATATGCCCCCCACCGACCAGCGGGCGGTGGCCGTCTACTGCGCCGCCACGCCGACCCATCCCGAACTGCTCGAACTCGCCGCAACACTGGGAACGGCGATCGCCGAGCGCGGCTGGACCCTGGTCTGGGGCGGCGGCAACGTCTCGGCGATGGGCGCTGTCGCCGAGGCGGCGCGCGCGGCCGGCGGCTGGACCGTCGGGGTGATTCCGACCATGCTGCTGGACCGCGAACTCGCCGACCGCCAAGCCGACGAGCTGATTGTCACCGACACCCTGCGCGAGCGGAAGCAGGTCATGGAGCACCGCGCCGACGCCTTCATCGCGTTACCGGGCGGCGTCGGCACCCTGGACGAGTTGTTGAGCGCATGGACCGAGGGATATCTCGGCGTGCACGACAAACCTATTGTGATACTGGATCCCTGGGGGCACTACGAACCCGTGCGGGCCTGGATATACGGGCTGCTCGACAGCGGGTATATCTCGCGGGCCGCGGTCGACCGGCTCACGGTGGTCGATAAGGTCAGCGAGGCGCTACAAGCCTGCACGCCAGACAGATAACGAATCGAGGGATCACGTGTCCGAGCAAGGCGCGCGCGGCCGGATCAAACTCACCGACCTCGCCTTACGTGTTCCCGGCCTGATTGCCGATGTGCCGTCGATTGTGCGTGGTGTGCAGACCGGTCTGCTGGCCCGCCCGGGTTCCAGGACGTCGATCGGCTCGGTGTTCCAGGACCGCGCCGCGCGCTACGCCGACCGGGTCTTTCTGAAGTTCGGCGACCAGCAACTGACCTACCGCGAAGCCAACGCGACCGCCAACCGGTACGCCGCGGTGTTGGCCGCCCGCGGGGTGGGGCCCGGCGACGTCGTCGGCGTCATGCTGCGCAACTCGCCCAACGCCGTGCTCACCATGCTGGCCGTGGTCAAATGCGGCGCGATCGCCGGGATGATCAACTATCACCAGCGCGGCGACGTGCTGGCGCACAGTCTGGGCGTGCTCGACAGCAAGGTGCTCGTCGCCGAATCCGACCTGGTCAGCGCCATCAGCGAATCCGGCGGATCGGCGGCAGAGGTGCTGACCATCGAGGATCTGGAACGGTTCGCCACCACCCCCCGCCACCAACCCGGCGTCGGTATCCGCGGTGCGGGCGAAGCACACCGCCTTCTATATCTTCACCTCGGGCACCACCGGCTACCCGAAGGCCAGCGTGATGACGCACTACCGGTGGCTCAAGGCGCTGGGTGCGTTCGGCGGGTTGGGGTTGCGGCTGAAGGCCACCGACACGCTGTACAGCTGCCTGCCGCTCTACCACAACAACGCGCTGACGGTCGCGGTGTCCTCGGTGATCAACAGCGGGGCGACGCTGGCGCTGGGCAAGTCGTTCTCGGCGTCGCGGTTCTGGGACGAGGTGATCGCCAGCGAGGCCACCGCGTTCATCTACATCGGCGAACTCTGCCGGTATCTGCTCAACCAGCCGACCAAGCCGACCGACCGAGCCCACGACGTGCGCGTGGTGGCCGGCAACGGGCTGCGTCCGGAGATCTGGGACGAATTCACCGACCGGTTCGGCATCCCGCGGGTGTGCGAGTTCTACGCCGCCAGCGAAGGCACCACTGCGTTCATCAACGTGTTCAATGTGCCACGCAGCACCGGGATTTCGCCGATGCCGCTGGCTTACGTCGAGTACGACCCCGATACCGGCGAACCGGTGCGTGACCACGCTGGCCGGGTGCGACGGGTGCCGGCCGGCCAGCCGGGCCTGCTGCTCAGCCCGGTGAACCGGTTGCAGCCGTTCGACGGCTACACCGACAAGTCGGCCAGCGAGAAGAAGCTGGTGCGCAACGCCTTCAAGGAGGGCGACACCTGGTTCAACACCGGTGACGTGATGAACCCGCAGGGGCTGTTCCACGCCGCGTTCGTCGACCGGTTGGGCGACACGTTCCGGTGGAAGGGCGAGAACGTGGCCACCACCCAGGTGGAGGGTGCGGTTTCTTCCGATCCGCAGGTCGAGGAATGCACGGTGTTCGGGGTGGAGGTGCCCGACACCGGCGGACGCGCCGGGATGGCGGCGATCAAGTTGCGGGAGGGGGCGGAGTTAGACGGTGCCGCCCTGGCCCGCGCGGTCTACGACCAGCTGCCGTCGTATGCGCTGCCGCTGTTTGTGCGGGTGGTGGAATCGCTGGAGCACACCACGACGTTCAAGAGCCGCAAGGTCGAATTGCGTAAGCAGGGCTACGGCTCTGACGTCGAGGACCCGCTCTACGTGCTGGCCGGGCGCGAAGAGGGTTATGTGCCGTTCTACGACGAATACCCTGCCGAGGTCGCGGCAGGGAAGCGCCCGCAGGGCTGACGCTCCGAACGACCATTTACTTATTGACTTAGCCACGTGCCGTGGGGTTCGATAAGTCCTGGTTGCACGCGTGAGAAATACACGTGCAACATCACGCCATCGTGCGGGGGAGGACTTTCGCCATGAACTTTGTGCTGAATCCACCTGAACTCAACTCAGTGTTGATGCACACCGGGGCGGGGTCGGAGCCCATGCTGGCTGCCGCAGCCGCCTGGGAGTCGCTGGCGTCGGAGCTCGGTAGCGCGGCGAAATCATTCTCGTCGGTGACGTCGGATCTGACGATGCAGGCCTGGCAGGGCCCGGCGGCAGCGGCGATGACCGCTGTCGCCGGTCCGTACGCGCAATTCCTGGCTGCCGCAGCAGACCAGGCGGCCGGGGCGGCGGGCCAGGCGCGGACGTTGGTGAGCCTTTTCGACGCCGCACGGGCAGCGATCGTGCACCCGGTTGCCGTGCTCGCGAATCGCAACGAGCTGGTGCAGTTGGTGGTGTCGAATGTGTTCGGGCAGAACGCGCCGGCGATCGCTGCCGCCGAGTGCGAATACGAGCAGATGTGGGCTCAGGATGTAATGGCAATGTTGGGATATCACGGCGGCGCGTCATCCGCGGTTGCGCAGCTGGTGCCTTGGGCCGAGGCGCTGCCGAGCCTCCCGGGTCTGGGTGCTGCCCTAAGCGGCTTGGCTAATAATGGCTTCCCGAATATCGGGTTCAACAACACCGGCCAGTTCAACGTCGGCGGCGGCAATGTGGGGAACGCAAACCTCGGCAATGGGAGCAAGGGCAACATCAACATCGGTGCCGGAAATACGGGCAATCTCAATATAGGACTCGGCAACAATGGAAATCTGAACTTCGGCGCCGGAAACAGCGGCGGTAACACGAACATCGGCATCGGCAACAATGGCTATTCCAACGTCGGCTTAGGCAACCTCGGTAGTATCAATCTCGGTGGCGGCAATACCGGCAGCTTCAACCTCGGCGTCGGCAACATCGGCAAAGACAACGTCGGCAGCGGGAACTATGGGAACGGAAGTCTGGGTAGTGGGAACCTGGGCAGCCAAGACCTGGGTAGCGGCAATATCGGTGATGCCAATGTCGGCTTCGGCAACAACGGGATGCACAACTTCGGCAACGGAAACCTGGGCAACAGCAACATCGGCGTCGGCAACAAAGGAAACTTCAACATTGGGCTCGGGAACACCGGCACGAACAACCTCGGGTTTGGCAATACCGGGACGAACAATTTCGGGATCGGGCTCACCGGCGACAATCAATTCGGTATCAATCTCGCCGGATTGAATTCTGGTAGTGGGAACATCGGCCTCTTCAACTCAGGTAACAACAACATCGGATTCTTCAATTCGGGTAACGGCAATGTCGGCTTCGGCAACTCGGGTGACTTCAACACCGGATTCGCGAACACCGGTAATGTGAACACCGGGTTCTGGAACTCCGGCAACATCAACACCGGTTTCAACAATTCCGCCAGCACCAACGTTGGATTTGCCAACTCTGGTCCGCCGGTCAGCGACGGCACCGGGTATGGCGCCAACGTCGGGTTCTGGAATGCCGGACACGACACCGTCGGCTTCGGCAACTCCGGCAATTACACGATAGGTGCGCTCAACGCCGGCAGTAATGGCGTGGGTTTGGCGAACTCCGGTCTCGCGAACGTAGGCATTGGAAATTCGGGTGCCGCCAACACCGGGGTCCTGAATTCAGGTAACACGAATACGGGATTCGGCAACTCCGGCAACACGAACACCGGTGCTGGGAATGCGGGCAATACGAACACCGGTTTCGGCAGTGCCTACGACACGGGATCGGTCAACTCCGGATTCGGGAACGTGGGCGTGGGGACGTCAGGGTTCAACAATGTGGGTAGCGGGACGTCGGGATTCCGCAACACCGGCGATTTCGACGAAGGCGTCGGAAACATCGGCGCACACAACGCCGGGGTCCTCAACACCGGGAACGACAACACCGGATTCTGGAATTCAGGTTCCAATGGCGTCGGCATTGCCAACCAAGGCGACGGCGCCATCGGGTTCGGCAACGCGCCACAAGGATCCGGCGGCGACGTGGGTTTCTTCAACGGTGGCCTGATTGGCGGCAACTCCGGAATCGGCAATTCGGGGTCTTTCAACTCGGGTGGGTTCAACACGGGCGATCACCAGTCGGGATTCTTCAATTAGCGAATCCTGAAGAAGTGCCTAGCGCGATCCCGGCCATTTGGAGCTCTGAGCGAATCGCCACGGGTCCGTAAATGTTGCGCCGGGATCGGTGACTCCGGTGAGCCGAACCGTCACGCTCGCGCGGTAAAAGGGCACACCAGGCACTATGGGAGCGTGCAGTCGACACCGCCGGCGTCAGCCGGCCATCCGACGCTGTGCGGTCGCCCGGTGGCGGCCGATCGCGCGCTGATCATGGCGATCATCAACCGCACCCCGGACTCGTTCTTCGACAAGGGAGCGACGTTCAGCGACGACGCCGCCCGCGAGGCCGTGCACCGCGCCGTCGCCGAGGGCGCCGACGTCATCGACGTCGGCGGGGTCAAGGCCGGCCCCGGCGAGATCGTGGATCCGGACACTGAGGTCGCCCGGCTGGTGCCCTTCATCGAGTGGCTGCGCGCTACCTATCCCGATCAGCTGATCTCCGTCGACACCTGGCGCTCGGAGGTAGCCCGGCTGGCCTGCGCGGCCGGCGCCGACATCGTCAACGACACCTGGGCCGGTATCGACGCCGGCCTGCCGCAGGTGGCCGCCGAATTCGGCGCCGGGCTGGTCTGCTCGCACACCGGCGGCGCCGCGCCCAGGACACGACCCTTCCGAGTCAGTTACGGTACGACTACCCGCGGTGTGGTCGACGACGTGATTTGCCAGGTCACCGCCGCCGCCGAGCGGGCCGTCGCGGTCGGAGTGGCCCGCGACCGGATACTGATCGACCCCACCCACGACTTCGGCAAGAACACGTTCCACGGCCTGATCCTGTTGCGGCACGTGGCCGAGCTTGTCGAGACCGGGTGGCCGGTGCTCATGGCGTTGAGCAATAAGGACTTCGTCGGGGAGACTCTGGGTGTGGACGTGACCGAACGACTGGAAGGCACGCTGGCGGCCACCGCGCTGGCCGCGGCCGCCGGAGCACGCATGTTCCGGGTCCACCAGGTCGCCGCCACCCGGCGGGTGCTGGAGATGGTGGCCTCGATCCAGGGCATTCGTGCCCCGGCGCGCACCGTGAGAGGACTGGCATGACGGCTTCGGAGCTGGATCTGGCCAGGCTCTCGGCGCGCCCCGGCGACACCTGGCTGGCCGACCGCAGCTGGAACCGTCCGCGCTGGACGATCGACGAGCTGGTCGCCGCCAAAGCCGGGCGGACGATCTCGGTCGTGCTGCCGGCGCTCAACGAGGAAGAAACGATCGGATCGGTCATCGACAGCGTCTCGCCGCTGGTCCGGGACCGAGGCGGGTTGGTCGACGAGTTGCTCGTGCTCGATTCGGGGTCCACGGACGACACCGAGATCCGTGCCATCGCCGCCGGCGCCCGCGTGGTCAGTCGCGAGCAGGCGCTGCCCGAGCTGCCCACCCGGCCCGGCAAGGGCGAGGCGCTGTGGCGCTCGCTGGCGGCCACCAGCGGCGACATCGTGGTGTTCATCGACTCCGACCTGGTCAACCCGCATCCCATGTTCGTGCCGCATCTCGTCGGCCCACTGCTCACCGGTGACGGGATTCACCTGGTCAAGGGCTTCTATCGGCGGCCGCTGAACTCCGGTGACGCGTCCGCGAACGCGACCGGCGGGGGACGGGTCACCGAACTCGTGGCGCGGCCGCTGTTGGCGGCGTTGCGCCCGGAGCTGGGCTGTGTGCTGCAGCCGTTGGGCGGGGAGTATGCGGCCAGCCGCGAGCTGTTGGCGTCGCTGCCGTTCGCGCCGGGCTACGGCGTGGAGATCGGCCTGCTGGTAGACACCTTCGACCGGCTGGGTCTGGATGCGATTACGCAGGTCAACCTCGGGGTCCGCCAACATCGTAACCGCCCGCTCGAGGAGCTCGGCGCGATGAGCCGGCAGGTCATTGCCACCCTGCTGTCGCGGTGCGGTATTCCCGACTCCGGGGTGGGGCTGACCCAGTTCTTCCCCGTCGGCCCCGATTCGGAGGAATACACCCAGCACACCTGGCCGGTGTCGTTGGCCGACCGGCCGCCGATGAACGCTTTGCGGCCGCGTTAAAGGCCGACCCCGACTTGTCGGTGCAGTAGGGCAAGATCGACTCTCGTGGCGTTGGTGTTGCTGTACCTGGTGGTGCTGGTTCTGGTGGCGATCGTGTTGTTCGGCGCGGCGAGCCTGCTGTTCGGCCGCGGCGAGCCGCTGCCGCCGTTGCCGCGCGCGACGACGGCCACCGTGCTGCCGGCCTTCGGGGTTACCGGCGCCGACATCGACGCCGTCAAGTTCACGCAGGTGATGCGCGGTTACAAGACCAGCGAAGTGGACTGGGTGCTGGACCGGCTGGCCCGCGAAATCGAGATACTGCGCGGGCAGGTGGCCGCACTGCAGGCTTCCGGAGCCGAGACGCCGGCCGAAGCGCCAGTGGCCGAACCTGGCGTCGACCCCGTTGACGCCGAGCGCTCGGGCCCGACGTGACCGAGAACGGCCTGGTTCGCTGCGGCTGGGCCGAAACGCGGCCCGGACCCGACGCTGAGCTGTACCGCGACTACCACGACTACGAGTGGGGCCGCCCGGTGCGAGACGGGGTGGCACTGTTCGAACGGATGAGCCTGGAAGCGTTCCAGAGCGGTCTGTCGTGGCTGATCATCCTGCGCAAACGACCCGAGTTCCGGCGCGCCTTCGACGGGTTCGATGTGGAGAAGGTCGCCCGGTTCACCGATGCCGACGTGCAACGCCTGATGGCCGACGCGTCTATCGTGCGCAACCGGGCCAAAATCGAGGCGACGATCGCCAACGCCCGCGCAGCCGCAGAGCTCGGTTCGCCTCAGGACCTGTCCGACCTGCTGTGGTCGTTCGCTCCCGAACCGCGGCCCCGGTTCGCCGAGCTGAGCGAAATCCCCTCAGCGAGCACGGAATCGAAGGCGATGGCGCGGGAACTCAAACGTCGCGGGTTCCGCTTCGTCGGACCCACCACGGCCTATGCGCTGATGCAGGCGACCGGCATGGTCGACGACCACGTCCGCGCCTGCTGGGTGCGGCCAACCGAGAATTGACAACCTCAGTTGGCACTAGATGCGGGTCTTTGTGCACCTGGTCCCCGCGATAGGGAACAATAGGGGGGTGATTTGGCAGTTCAAAGTCGGGTATGGCGGGAAATTCACTGGCGGGGCATGCTCGGCGCCGACCAGGTCCGCGGCAGCGGGCCAGATCGAATCTGGAGGGAGCACTCGATGGCGGCGATGAAGCCCCGGACCGGCGACGGTCCACTCGAAGCAACCAAGGAGGGGCGCGGCATCGTGATGCGGGTACCACTTGAAGGTGGCGGTCGGCTGGTGGTCGAGTTGACTCCCGACGAAGCCGCCGCGCTGGGCGATGAACTCAAGGGCGTCACCAGCTGAACCTGCCCGTCACGGGGCTGCTACTCACACACTTTCCGGTAGATGTCCAGCGTCTGCTCGGCGATGTGTGCCCAGGAGAATTCGTCGATACAGCGCTGACGCCCCACCCGACCGTAGTGGTGTGCCTTGGCGGGATCGGTGACCAGCGCGTTGACCGCCTCGGCCAGCCTCGCCTCGAACGCGTCCGGGAAGTCGGCGTCGTAGTGCACCAGTGAGCCGGTGACTCCGTCGACGACCACCTCGGGTATGCCCCCGACGTCGGACGCCACTACCGCCGTGGCACAGGCCATCGCCTCGAGATTGACGATGCCGAGCGGCTCGTAGATCGACGGACACACGAAAACTATTGCCGCGGAAAGTATTTCGCGCAGTTTTGTCTTGTGGAGCATGTCGCGCACCCAGAAGACCCCGGTGCGGCTGCGTTCGAGGTTAGCCACCGCGGAGCGCACCTCCTCGGCGATCTCGGGGGTGTCGGGCGCGCCGGCGCAGAGCACCAACTGAATGTCCGGGTTGAACTGGTGCGCGGCCGCGATCAGGTGCGAGACGCCTTTTTGCCGGGTGATGCGGCCGACGAACGCCACGATGGGCCGGTTTGGGTCGACACCCAACTCTTGCAGTACGGACCCGGTGTGCACGGCACCGGAGGGATGCCAGAACTCGGTGTCGATGCCGTTGCGGATCACATGCACCAGATTCGGGTCCAGGGTGGGATAGACCCGCAGGATGTCGTCGCGCATGCCGGAGCTGACCGCGATCACCGCGTCGGCGGCCAGCACCGCGGTGTGCTCCACCCAGGAGGAGATCTGGTAGCCGCCGCCGAGCTGTTCGGCCTTCCACGGCCGCATCGGCTCGAGCGAATGCGCGGTCAGCACGTGCGGGACGTCGTAGAGCAGCTTGGCCAGATGTCCGGCCATGCCGCTGTACCAAGTGTGCGAATGCACGACGGTGGCCGCATTGGCGGCGTCTGCCATCACCAGGTCCGCGGACAGCGTCGAGAGCGCGGCGTTGGCGCTGCGCAGCCGCGGGTCGGGCTGATGGGTGATCGCGCCGGGACGGGGCGCGGCCCATGCAGTGGACGTCGACCGCGCACAGCTTGCGCAGCTGGGACACCAATTCGGTGACGTGGACACCGGCTCCGCCGTAAACCTCCGGAGGGTATTCCCGAGTCATCATCGCCACCCGCATACCCGCACCGTAGTTCGCCGACGAGGCAGCCCGCATGTCGGGCTGGTGTGGAACGGGCCCGTCGAGCCAAACACCTTGACCGGCAGCCCGTCCGCCGCGCCGCCAATCATGGGCCTACCGGTGGCAACCACTTGCGGCTGCCGATAGGTTTGAGCGCATGAGGGAAGCGCCACACGTGCTGGGCATCGTGCTGGCCGGCGGCGAGGGCAAACGGCTGTATCCCTTGACCGCCGACCGGGCCAAGCCTGCGGTTCCCTTCGGCGGCGGGTACCGGCTGATCGATTTCGTGCTCTCCAACCTCGTCAACGCCCGCTACCTGAGGATTTGCGTTCTCACCCAGTACAAGTCGCACTCGCTGGACCGCCATATCTCGCAGAATTGGCGGTTGTCCGGGCTGGCGGGTGAGTACATCACCCCGGTGCCGGCCCAGCAGCGCCTCGGCCCGCGCTGGTACACGGGTTCGGCGGACGCGATCTACCAGTCGCTGAACCTGATCTATGACGAAGATCCGGACTACATCGTGGTTTTCGGTGCCGACCACGTGTACCGGATGGACCCCGAGCAGATGGTGCGCTTTCACATCGACAGCGGCGCCGGTGCGACGGTCGCCGGCATCCGGGTACCGCGAAGCGAAGCAACCGCGTTCGGCTGCATCGACGCCGACGAGTCGGGGCGGATCCGCAACTTCGTCGAAAAGCCGATGAACCCGCCCGGCACCCCCGACGACCCCGACAGCACCTTCGTGTCGATGGGCAACTACATCTTCACCACCAAGGTGCTGATCGACGCCATCCGCGCTGACGCCGACAACGACCACTCCGACCACGACATGGGCGGCGACATCATCCCTTACCTGGTGGAGGACGGCATGGCCGCCGTCTACGACTTCAGCGACAACGAGGTGCCGGGCGCCACCGAGCGCGACCGCGCGTACTGGCGTGACGTCGGGACGCTCGACGCGTTCTACGACGCACACATGGACCTGGTGTCGGTGCATCCGGTGTTCAACCTGTACAACCGGCGCTGGCCGATCCTGGGCGCCACCGAGAACCTGGCGCCGCCGAAGTTCGTCAACGGCGGCTCGGCGCAGGAGTCGGTGGTGGGTGCCGGCAGCATCATCTCGGCGGCCTCGGTGCGCAACTCGGTGCTGTCGTCCAACGTGGTGGTCGACGACGGCGCGATCGTGGAGGGCAGCGTGGTCATGCCGGGCGCGCGGGTGGGCCGCGGCGCGGTGGTGCGGCACGCGATCCTGGACAAGAACGTCGTCGTCGGGCCGGGCGAGATGGTTGGCGTGGATCTGGAGAAAGACCGGGAACGCTTTGCGATCAGCGCCGGTGGCGTGGTCGCGGTGGGTAAGGGCGTCTGGGTCTAGCTGGTCCGCTGGGGAATCACCGGAATCAGCAGGTGCGCGTCGTAGCGGGGGCCCCAGCGCAGCGTCACCTGGCCTCGGGGCGGATCGGAATAGGCAGCCGGGAATTGACCGGTCAGCGGATTGCGCGGCGAGAGCCAGCGCCCGGCCACCACGAAGCGCAGTTGCTCGCCGGCCCGGAACAGCGTTGCCGACGGTCCCAGCGCCACCTGCACCTCCGTCACCTCGCCGGGCGACACCGCGGCCGGCTCGGCACAGGCCGGGACCGGTTCCCAGGGTTGGGACAGCTCGGGGTCCAGGGCGCGCAGTGCGACGCGCTGCCATCCGGTGGTCACCCGGTCGCGGCCGTAGCCATAGGACCCCTCGAAGCCGACGTAGCGACCGTCGCGCCATTTCTCAACGCCGACAAAGAGATTCGCATCATCGCAACCGTCCAGTTGTACCCACAACTTCGCGGCCATCGATCCGGTGAGCTCGATGTCCTCCGCCACCGTCCAATTGAACGCTGCTGCGCGGGAGCTCGTTTCGAAGGTGATGCTGCCCGCGTGCCGCGGTGGTTCAGCCGTCAACACACCGCCTCCGGCAAGATACATCGGCTGCCAGCGAGTCCGCACCAGCGGCCAGTGGCCCTCCTCCCGCACGCTCACAACGGTGTCGCGGTCCTCCCGCACTTCCAGCCGAACGCTGCGCGAGGCCCGCGCGCCGTCGAGCACGTCGCGGAAGAATTTCAACTGTTCGGCCTGCGCGTCCGGGGAGTAGAACACCGCCCACTTGCCGCCGCGGTGCGTGTAGAGGCGGGCGTGCTCAGAGCCGGTTCGGGTGAAGGCCCGGATCGATCCGCGGCTGTGCAGGTTGTTGTCCGAAAAGCTGCCGCAGACCAGCATCGGGATGTCGATCGCTGCGAGGTCGGGTGCTATTGAGCGCCAGAAGTCATCGCGCAGTGGGTGTCTGTCCTGTTCTTCGGTCAGGACGTAGGCCTGCCGGGTGCTGCGGGCCAAGTTGCGCGACCACAGGGCGGTGAAGCCGGTCTCCCGAATTCCGCCCGGAAACGTAAGGTCGCGGTAGGCGTCGGTGAAGCCTTCCCACGGGCAGATGGCCCGCAGCGCGGGCGGTCGCAGCGCCGCGACGGCGTACTGGGTGATCGCCAGGTAGGACACGCCGAGCATGACGACGTTGCCGTCGCTCCAGGGTTGGCCGGCCAGCCATTGCACCAGATCGTAGGTGTCCTCGGCTTCCTGCCGCGACAGCAGGTTGCCGGTGCCGTCGGAGCGGCCGCAGCCCCGGGCGTCGGCGTTGACCACCACGAAGCCCTGCGCTGTCCAGAACGCCGGGTCCGGCGCCTCCCAGCCGGTCAACGACGAGAACTGGACCCTGCTGGGCTGGCGGATCATGCGGTACTGACGTGAGAAGGTCCATCGCTTTCGTTTTCGACGCGGGAGTTCGTCCTTGCCGTAGGGGTGGATGGACAGCATGACCGGCCGCGGAGACTCGCCGGATCGTCGAAAAACGTTGATCCGCAACAATGTTCCGTCGCGGGTGGGTACCTCCACGTCGCGATCGACGATGACCTCCGCCGGCGCTTCGGTGATCGCTATGCGAGGCCTGACGACACCGGCGATCCGGTCCCGCGCGTAGCCCAGGGCGTTCGGACGGCGCCACGGCCGATCCAGGGCGGGTGCCGAGTTGCGGTTCACGCCAGATACTTTAAGCGCCGCGACTACCAGATGTTGGGGACCAAACGGTATCGCACGCGTTGCTGGTAGTCGCGGTAGCCGGGCAGATCGGCTGCCAGCGCCCGCTCCTCGTCGAGTGTTCGCAGCACCAGCACCGCTAACAACGGAACGTAGAGGACCAGGCCCCAGTAGGAGCCGAGCGCCAACGGCAAACCCAGCATCAGGATCAGGTTGCCGACGTACATCGGGTGTCGCACCAGGCCGTAGAGGCCGGTGGATACCACCTGTTGATCCGCTTCCACGGTGATGTTCGCCGCGGCGGCGTTCGGCGATCAACCCGGCACCGACGTCGCGGGCGGCCAGTAACCGGTAGGCGACCGCGGTGAGCACGGCCGTGGTGGCCAGGTGCAGCAGCAGCACCCACCAGCGCTCATCTGCGTACGGCCGCACCTGCAGTGACCACCCCAGCGGCGAAAACCAGGACAGTGCACCGGATCCGGCGTCGCCGACCGCCCGCAGGGTGAAAGCGGCGCCCAAAGCGGCGAACGCGTAGCCGCGGCACACCCGTGCGCTCGCCGACAGCTGAGCGGCCACTGCGGCCAGAGCGGCCAGAGCGGTGAACACCAACCCGGAGCCGGCCAATGCTGCCCCGAACGCCAATGATCCACTCGGTGCCACCTCGGTGGTGAGCAGTCCGGCGGCACCGATCACGCCGGTGGCCACGGACGCACCGAAGGACAGCAGCAGTACGGCACTCAGACTGGCGTAGCGGCCTACCGCAGTCGAGTCGAGCAACTCGGCCCGGCCCGTCTCCTCGTCGGCGCGGGTGTGCCGGATCACGGTGAGGACGACGGCGACCGCGATCAGCAGGTGGAACATCCCGGCTTTCCAGATACCGACCGCGCCGAGGCCGTCGTTGTAGATCGGGCCGTAGAGCGCCCGCTGGGCCGGGCTGGCCATGACGGAGGCTGCGAAGGCGGCCCGGTCGGCCGCGGTCGGGTAGACCTTGTCGATGCTGCCGATATAGACGCTGGCCAACGGGATCGACAGCAGCAGCACCCACAGCGGCAGCACCACCCGGTCGCGGCGCAGGTACAGCCTCAGCAACCCCAGGGTGCCGACAAACTGGGAAATACGTTGCCTGGCAGGGCTTCCCGGACGATCCAGAAGTGTGGTGCTCATCGCACCGGCACCTCCGCGCGGTCCTGCGTGCCGGCACCGTTGATGCTGTAGTGGCGCAGGAACAAGTCCTCCAGCGAGGGTGGCTGGCTGATGAGGCTGCGTACCCCGGCGGTACCGAGCACCCGGATCAATTCGCCCAGGCTTTCGCCGTCGACCTGCGCACGCACTGTGTTGCCCTCGACGCTGACGTCCTCGACGCCCTTGATCCGGGCCAGATCGCCCGGATCGCCGATCATCTCGGCCTTGATCGAGGTGCGGCTGAGGTGCCGCATGGATTCCAGCGACCCGCTTTCCACCGTCCTGCCGGCCGCAATGATGGTCACCCGCTCGCACAGCGCTTCGGTCTCGGCCAGGATGTGACTGGACAGCAGCACCGTCACACCGCGGTCTTTTGCTTCGGCAACGCACTGCTGAAATACGTTCTCCATCAACGGGTCCAGTCCGCTGGTGGGCTCGTCGAGCAGAAGCAGCCTGGCCCGCGAGGAAAACGCCGAGATCAACGACACCTTCTGTCGATTTCCTTTCGAGTAGGCCCGCACCTTCTTGTGCGGGTCGAACTCGAAACGCTCGATCAGCTGCGCGCGCAGCGCCGGGTCGATGCCACCGCGCATCCGCGCCAGCAGGTCGATGGTCTCGCCACCGGTCAGACCGGGCCACAGCGTGACATCGCCTGGCACATAGGCAATCTGGCGATGCAATGTCACGGCGTCGGTCCACGGGTCGCCGCCCAGCAGCCGGGCGGTGCCGCCGTCGGCTTTGACCAGGCCCAGCAGGATGCGGATGGTCGTCGACTTGCCGGCGCCGTTGGGTCCCAGAAAGCCGTGCACTTCGCCTTCGCGCACCCGCAGGTCCAGGCCGTCGAGCGCGCGGGTCGCGCCGAAGCTCTTGGTGAGGCCCCGGACTTCGATGGGTGTCTGGCTGTCAGCTGACATCGGGTTCTCCTCGTTTCTCATCGGCCAGAAATGCCTCGTACATGGTGTAGTCGGTCAGCAGGCCCTCGGAATAGAGCTCGAGGGCCGGCAGCACCATGTCGCGGGCGTAGTCGCGCAGGACTGCGCGCAGATCGGTTGGCGTCTCGTGCATTTGGAGGTAGAGCAGGAATCCGCCGCCACCGGTGATGGCCAGATACTTGGCTCGGGCGTGCGGATCGCGACTCGGCTTCAGGGTGCCGGTTTGCACACCTTCGGCCAAGTATTCCTCGGTGTTGTCAATCATGTTCTGCCACAGCATTTTCGCCAGTTCACCACCGGACTGCATGCTGCGTACCAGGTAGGACATCAAGGGCGCGTAGGACTCGATCTCGGCCATCTGCCCCAGCCAAGTAGCGGGGTCGCTGGACTTCATTGCCTCGGATTTGGCGCCGCGGATCTCCTCGGCCGCGTATTCGTCGCAGGCCTTACGCAGCCCTTCTTTGGAGCCGAAGTGATGAATGACCAGGCCGGCGCTGACTCCGGCCGCCTCGGCGATGGTGCGCAGCCCGACGCCGAATCCGTGCTCGCCGAACTGCGCGATGGCCGCGTCCCGGATCCGAGCGGCTGCGGTCAAATCGGCTGAACGCATGTTCAACACATTAAACAGGCGTTCAATCCCGCGTCAAGGGTCTCCTGAGCGAGTATCGGACGCATCGGTCGCATGACGCTCCCGACACGTGCGGCATCGCGGCCCGGCGCTGCGGCGAACGCGCAGGTCTCGCCGCTCGGACACGAATCGGCGATGCTTTGAATTTTTCGTCGATTTACCCGCTATTCATCCGGCGAGGTGCCATGATGGCTCCGGCCTAATTACGCAGCGAGGAGTAGCGAAATGTCATTTGTCGTCGCAGCACTGGATGGGATCGAAACCGCGACCGCGAATGCGGCCCAGATCGGCTCGGCAATCAGCACCGGCAACCTGACCGCGCTCCTGCCGACCTCCCAGGTGACCGCCGCGGCCGCCGACGAAGTGTCTGTCGCCATCGCGACCCTGTTCGGCGCGCACGCCGGCGAGTACCAGGCCGCGGCGGCTCAAGCGGCCGCCTATCACCAGGAGTTCGTGCGCAATCTGGGCGCTGCAGCAGCGTCGTACGGCGGCGCCGAGGCGGCCATCCTGCAGCAGTTCGAGGCCACGCTGCTCGGCGGCGGCATCGCCGCCCCTGCGCTGGAGGGACTGAACGAATTTGCGTCCGGCGCATTTCAGGCGCTCGTCTACAAGCCGGTTCACACGGCCGGACAAGCGTGGATTGGCAGCCCGCTCGGCCAGGCGATCGATCCGATCATCAATGCGCCCACCAATGCGCTGCTCGGGCGGGCGCTGATCGGTAACGGAACCACCGGCACGTTGGCGAACCCGACCGGGGGCGCGGGCGGCATCCTGTTCGGTGACGGTGGCGCTGGCTACAGCCCCACCGGCGGCGTGCTGGCTGGCCTCCGGCGGCAACGGCGGCAATGCCGGGTTGATCGGCACCGGCGGCATCGGCGGTGCTGGTTACGACGGCGGCACCGGCGGCCGCGGAGGCGTCGGCGGCTGGCTGATGGGCAACGGCGGCCGGGGCGGGCTCGGAGGCGCCGCCTTGACGGTGCTGGCAGGCGGGTCCGGCGGCGCCGGCGGCCAGGCGCTGTTGTTCGGGGACGGCGGATACGGCGGTATGGGCGGCACCGGCGTCCCGACCGGGGCCGTCGGAACGCGTGGCTACCCCGGTTTGTTCATCGGCCAGGGCGGCCCCACGTACATCCCGCCGAGCAGCGAAATCGTCACCATCGACTTCATCCGGCACGGGCAGACCGCCAGCAACGTGGCCAACCTGCTCGACACGGCGGTGCCCGGACCTCCGCTCACGGCGTTGGGTGTGACGCAGGCGCAGAATGTCGCCGCCGTCCTGCACGCCCAGCAGCCCGCATTCGCCGGCATCTTCGATTCGCAGATGATCAGGACGCAAGAGACCGCCTCGTACCTCGCAACCCTGCAGCCGAGCCTGACCCCCGTCGTGTTGCCCGGGCTCAACGAGATCAACGCCGGGCTCCTGGAAGGCATGGGGCAGATTCCCGCGGGATTGATCTACTTGGCCGGACCCGTGGTGTGGACACTCGGGTTGCCCGCCTTCCCGATGCTGGGCATCTCCGCCGTCAACCCCACCGGCCTGACCTTCGCCAGCGGCTTCAACAACGCGGTGCAGACCATGTACAACACCGCGCTGAGCAGCTCGAGTCACCAGGTCGCGGCATATTCCAGCGCTCTTGCCATCGAGACCGGCACGATGATGATGGTCGACAACCCCAACCCGTTGCTGCTGGTCACCGGCTCGCTGTCGAACACCGGGGTGGTGGTGGTGCAAGGCAGCCCGGCGACTGGCTGGACCATGCTGAGCTACAACGGGACACCCGTCGGACCGGCGAACCTGCCGACCCAGCTGTTCGTCGACGTCCGCAACTTCATCACCGCGCCCCAGTTCGCGGGCTACGACGTAGGTTCAGCCCTGTTCACCGGCGACCCGGCGACCATCGTCAACGCGGTCCGCGACGGCGCGCGCGAGGTGGCCACCGCCACGGTGCACTTCCCGTTCGCGATCGCCGAGACGCTGCTGGGCGCGCTCTGACCGGCGCGCTCAATCCCGGACGGCGGCCAGCAGGCCGTCGCCCAGCGGGATCAACGCCGGGGTCAGCCGTTCGTCTTCGGCGATCAGTCGCGCCGCCTCGCGCACCGCGGCCACCTCGGCGTCGCGCGCCTCAGGATCACCGGCGCGGCCGCCCAGAGCAGCCCGGTGCACCACGATCAGCCCACCCGAGCGCAGCAGCCGGATCCCTTCGACGACATAGTCCGGCTGGTCGACCGGGTCCGCGTCGATGAACACCAAATCGTAGGACTCGTCGGCGAGCCGGGTCAGGACTTCCTGGGCGCGACCACTGATCAACCTGGTACGCGACGGGCCGACCTGTGCCTCGGTGAACGCCTGCTTGGCCAGCCGGGCATACTCCGGTTCGATGTCGATGGTGGTCAGCACGCCGTCGTCGCTCATGCCCGACAACAGCCACAAGCCGCTGACGCCCACCCCGGTACCGACCTCGGCGACCGCCTTGCCGCCGCTGAGCTTGGCCAGCAGGCTCAGCAGCGCGCCGACCGCGGGGGTGACAGCCCCGGCTCCGCTGTCCATGGCGCGTTCGCGGGCGCCGGCCAGGATCGCGTCCTCGGAAATCGACCTCTCGGCGTGCGCCAATAAGGCATCGGCCCTGCTGGGCGTCTCCTGGCTGGGCGAGCCGTCAGCGCCGGGTGGCTCGTCGGAAGTGGACATGTCCGCAGAGTATGCCGAACCGGTGGCGTGGTTGTTCAGGCGCGCCCGGTGCGGGAGGGGACGACACGCCCGGGGGCCCGCGGTGCGACCAAGCTCACCGCGATTGCATAAGGGCTGGGAAATGTGGGTAACAGTATGGTTTCTCAGCCAAAGCTCAGATTGCTCATACCTCGCCCACACTCGGGTAGGCGACGGTGAGTCCCATGGAACGCGGAGCACGTTGGGGCCGGGACGACGGGAACGACGACGGGAATACCAAATGGCAACTTCGCGTTGCCGCGAATGACGAACTGCCGACCTTGAATGGCAGGGGAAGTCCGGAGGAACTCACCATCACCACATTGAGCCCGACCAGCATGTCGCACCCACAACCAGTGCGTGACCAGGATTGGGTGGAACCGTCCGATACCCCGTTGGGCACAGCGGTTTTCGACGCGACGGGGGACAAGGCCACCATGCCGTCCTGGGACGAGTTGGTGCGTCAGCACGCCGACCGCGTGTACCGCCTCGCCTACCGGCTGACCGGCAACCAGCACGACGCCGAGGACCTCACCCAGGAGACGTTCATCAGGGTCTTCCGGTCCGTCCAGAACTACCAGCCGGGAACGTTCGAGGGCTGGCTGCACCGCATCACCACCAACCTGTTCCTCGACATGGTTCGTCGGCGCGCCCGCATCCGGATGGAAGCGCTGCCCGAGGATTACGACCGGGTTCCGGCCGACGAGCCGAACCCCGAGCAGATCTACCACGACTCGCGGCTCGGGCCGGACCTGCAGGCTGCGCTCGACTCGCTGCCGCCGGAGTTCCGCGCCGCGGTGGTGTTGTGCGACATCGAAGGCCTGTCCTACGAGGAGATCGGCGCCACCCTGGGAGTCAAGCTGGGCACCGTGCGCAGCCGGATTCACCGCGGCCGTCAGGCGCTGCGGGACTACCTGGCCGCCCATCCGGGCCATGGGCTGCAGCCCGAGATCCGATCGGTTGCGGCGGCCAGCTGAGCCATCCTGCGGACGGTCGAGCCATCGTTTCGGCCACTGCAGGGTTGCCAACTGATCCCAAATACTCCGGTTTAAAAAGGCTGAACACGGTTCTCGAGCACCGCACCGCGCTACATTCGAGATACAGATGGCTCGACAAGGTGGGACAGCGCACGCGGAAGGATCCAGTGATGGCCGAGCGGGGACATGTGTTTCGGCGCGCGTTCTCCTGGCTTCCCGCCCAATTCGCCTCGCAGAGTGACGCCCCGGTGGGGGCGCCGCGGCGCTTCGGGTCCACCGAGCACCTCTCGATCGAGGCCATCGCGGCGTTCGTGGACGGCGAGCTGCGGATGAACGCCCACCTGCGCGCCGCGCACCATCTCTCGCTGTGCCCCGAGTGTGCGGCCGAGGTCGAGGACCACAGTCGCGCCCGAGCCGCCCTGCGCGACTCGCACCCGATCAGCATCCCCAGCTCACTGCTCGGGCTGCTCTCTGAAATCCCGCACTACCCGCACCAGGATGCGACGCAGCTTCCCGACGCCCTCGCCGACCCCGATCCCGAACAGCGGAAGCGCCGCTAACTCGCGCTTCGGCCGTCGGAGTGTCTGTGGATACTAGGGTGGACACGGACGCCGGTTAAGCAATGGATCTAGAAGAGGAACTGTGACCTCCGACGAAGGCAACCCCAGGGGCCAGGACACCGAACGGCTTGCGCCGCGGCCCATCTACCGCCCACCGGTCGACCCGTCCTCGCGCCAGACGTTCGGGCGTCCTTTCGGGCAGCAGGGATCCTTCGTGGCCGACCGGGTGCGCCCACAGAAGTTCCAGGAGCAGTCGGAGTTCCGTCCGCACGATAAGCCGGCCGACCCGGTGCTCGCCGACGCGTTCGGCCGCCCGTACGGCGCCACCGAGACTTTGCAACGCCACCCCATCGACGCCGACGCGCTGGAGGCCGAGAAGAACGAGGACGAGGCCGAGGAACTGGACGACCCGTGGCGCGATCCCGGTGCCGCCGCGGCCCTGGGGACGCCCGCATTACCGGCGGTGGTGGCGCACGGCGAGCAGCGCCACAGCGGCAAGCTCGGGGTGCGCGATGTGCTGTTCGGGGGGAAGGTCTCCTACCTTGCGCTGGCGATCCTGCTGATCATCGCTTTGCTGATCGGTGCCATCGGCGGGGTGATCGGCCGCAAGACCGCCGAGGTCGTCGAGGCGTTCACCACCTCGAAAGTGACGCTGTCGACCTCCGGCAACGCCGAGGAGCCGGCCGGTCGATTCACCAAGGTGGCAGCCGCCGTCGCCGATTCGGTGGTCACCATCGAGTCCAAGAGCGACCAGGAGGGTATGCAGGGCTCCGGTGTGGTCATCGACGGTCGCGGCTACATCGTGACCAACAACCACGTCATCTCCGAGGCTGCCGCCAACCCCAGCAAGTTCAAGACCACGGTGGTGTTCAACGACGGCAAGGAGGTACCGGCCAGCCTGGTCGGGCGCGACCCCAAAACCGACCTCGCCGTCCTTAAGGTCGACAACGTCGAGAACCTCAGCGTCGCCCGGCTCGGTAACTCCGACAAGGTGCGGGTGGGTGACGAGGTGATCGCGGCGGGCGCTCCGCTGGGCCTGCGCAGCACCGTGACGCACGGCATCATCAGCGCGCTGCACCGGCCGGTTCCGTTGTCAGGGGAGGGCTCGGACACCGACACCGTCCTCGACGCGATCCAGACCGACGCCTCGATCAACCACGGCAACTCCGGCGGCCCGCTGATCGACATGGACTCCCAGGTCATCGGCATCAACAGCGCGGGCAAATCGCTGTCTGACAGCGCCAGCGGGCTCGGCTTCGCCATTCCGGTGAACGAAATGAAGTTGGTGGCGGAGGCACTGATAAGGGACGGCAAGATCGTGCACCCGACGCTGGGCATCAGCACCCGGTCGGTGAGCAACGCGATCGCCTCGGGTGCGCAGGTGGCCAACGTGAAGGCCGGGGGGCCCGCGCAGAAGGGCGGCATCCTGGAGAACGACGTGATCGTCAAGATCGGCGGCCGCAAGGTCGCCGACTCCGACGAAGCCGTCGTCGCGGTGCGCCAGCTGACCATCGGCCAGGACGCTCAGATCGAGGTGGTCCGCGACGGCCGCCACGTCACCTTGACGGTCAAACCCGACCCGGATACCAGCTAATGTTCGCCAACGTCGGCTGGGGGGAGATGCTCGTACTCGTCGTGGTCGGGCTGGTGGTGCTGGGTCCGGAGCGACTCCCGGGAGCCATTCACTGGACGACGAGCGCGCTGCGGCAAGCCCGTGACTACCTCAGCGGGATGACCAACCAGCTGCGTGAGGACATCGGACCGGAGTTCGACGACATCCGTGGGCAACTCAGCGAGCTGCAGAAGTTGCGGGGCATGACGCCGCGGGCCGCACTCACCAAACACCTGCTCGACGGGGACGACTCGATCTTCACCGGCAACTTCGACCCGCCGGCCCAGCCGCCCGCCCCACCGGCGCCGGCCGATCCGCCCCCGCCGCCCGAGCGCACCCCGTTCGACACCGACGCCACGTAACCAGTTGCCGCGAGCGTAACCAGGCTGCGAAATCTGGCGACGAGAAGCACCGCCGGATTGCACCGGCGGCTATCGCCGGGTCGGATCCAGCCCGAGTGACATGCCTGCCAGGCCGCGCCGCCGCGACGACAGGGTGTCGGCGATGCGGCCGAGCTCCTGCCGACCGCCGAGTCGGGCGCGCTGAGCACTACCGGCACACCCGCGTCGCCCGCGGCCACCAGGGCCGGATCCAGCGGTATCTGACCAAGCAGCGGCACGTCGGCGCCGACCGCGCGCGACAGCCGTTCGGCGACCTGACGGCCGCCGCCTTCGCCGAACACCTGCAGCGTGGAGCCGTCCGGCAGCGTCAACCCCGACATGTTCTCCACCACGCCGACGATGCGCTGCCGGGTCTGGATCGCGATGCTGCCGGCCCGCTCGGCCACCTCGGCCGCGGCCAGCTGCGGTGTGGTGACCACCAGGATCTCGGCGTTGGGCAGCAGCTGGGCCAGCGAGATGGCGACGTCGCCGGTGCCCGGCGGCAGGTCGAGCAGCAACACGTCCAGGTCGCCCCAGTACACGTCGGCCAGGAACTGCTGCAGCGCCCGGTGCAGCATCGGCCCGCGCCACACCACCGGGGTGTTGTCCTGGGTGAACTGGGCGATCGAGATGACCTTCACCTCGTGGGCGATCGGCGGCAGAATCATCGACTCCACCTGCGTGGGCCGGTCGGTGCTGCCCATCATGCGCGGAATGGAGTGACCGTGGATGTCGGCATCGAGCACTCCGACCGACAGTCCGCGGGCGGCCATGGCGGCGGCCAGATTCACTGTGACCGTGGACTTTCCGACACCGCCCTTACCGGATGCGACGGCGTACACCCGGGTCAGTGAGCTGGGTTGGGCGAACGGGATGACGGGTTCGGCCGCTCCAGAATTGGGGCCGCGGAGCAGTTTGCGCAGCTCAGTGCGCTGCTCGTCGCTCATCACGTCCAGGCTGACGGTGACTTTCCCGGTGCCGGGAACGTCGGTGACCGCCCGCGTTACCTGCTCGGTGATCTCGGACTTCTTCGGGCAGCCCGCAGTGGTCAGGTAGATCCCGACGTGCACGTTGCCCCCGGCGCCGATGTCGATGCTCTTGACCATCCCGAGCTCGGTGATGGGTCGCCGCAGCTCAGGATCGATCACCTTGGCCAATGCGGTGCGGATCGCTGTGGTCAGACCGGCGGCGTCATCGTGGGTTGCAGACATCACCGCCGAGTCTAGGCGGCATTGCGTGCGGGCTACCGGACGGTAGCTGACCGGGGCCAGCGCCGGCTCACCGGGGGCGGGCGGGATCGGCTGAGCGGGTCCCGCCGGCTTGGTGCCGTCGCGCCGGTCGGCGGCTTCGGGGCCGGGTTGGCCGGGCCCGTCGGCGCGGCCGGGTGGGCCGGCTGAGCCGGGGCCGCCGGAGCAGGAGCCACCGGCGCGGGCGGCGCCGGGGAGCGAACGGGTCCAGCGGCGCCGGCGCGACAGGAGCGGGCGCCGGCGCGATCACGATGCCCCCGTTGGGGACGGGCGGCGCCGCGGGCTGCGGCAGCCCGGGCTGGAGCGACCCCGGCGCAACCGCGTCGGGATTCTGCGAGCTGATGCAGATCAGCGTGCAGCCCGGGGTGTTCGACGGGATCGTCGTCTGCTGCTGAGTCGGTGGCAGCCAGGGCCATGCCGGTGATTGCGGGAAGTCCGGTGACCCGAAGGCGGGGTACTGGGCGATGAGCTGCGGCGGCCCGAAGTCGATCAGCGGCATGTGCTGTCCCAGCGGGTCGGTGACGCCTAGACCGGTGACGTTGAGCGGCAGGTTCGGCCCGAGACCCTCGGTGTGCTCGAGGTGCGCGTCGCCGATCGGCGGCGGCGGCCCGGTGATCGGCGGCAGATCGACCGGGACCACACCGGTTGCATACGCCGCGGCCCATCCCAGCACGTTCTGGGCGTAGGACATCGAGTTGTTGTAGCGCAGGATGGCGGCCATCACCTGCGACGGGTCGCGCAGGTTGAGCCCGCCGCTGCACAGGTAGCGCGCGGCAGCCAGCGTGGAGTCGAACAGGTTCTGCGGGTCGGGGATGCCGTCGCCGTCGCCGTCGACCGCGTAGCGCGCCCAGGTGCCGGGCAGGAACTGCATCGGCCCCATGGCGCGGGCGTAGGTCACCCGATTGCCCTGGCTGCCCTGGACGATCACCTCGTTGCCGGGCAGCGTGCCGTCCAGCGCGGGGCCGTAGATGGGGTTGACCGCGGTGCCGCGGGCGTCGACGGCGCCGCCGCCGGCGTGACCGGATTCGATGCGGCCGATGCCGGCGAGCAGGTTCCAGCTGACTCCGCAGCCCGGCTGCGCGACGGCCATCTTCTGCTCGGCATTACGGTAGGCCGACAACGCCATGATCGGAATACCAAGGGCCCCAGGCGAATTCACGACAGTCGGCGGAGGCGGGGCGGAACTGGTGGCGGCTGCGACGTGGAAGCTGCTGGGCACCCGCCGCACCGAGATGACGGTGGGTCCGGACAGGTCGACGTGCGGGGCCGGGCCCACCGCGGCGACCGGGGCAATGGCGGTACGGCTCGGCATCTTCGCGTGCAACGTGGGTGCCGCGCCGCTGACCGCGCCGGCGAAGATCAACGGGGAGATCATGAAGACGCCGAAAACCGGCGCTCGCGTTACGCGAAGTGCACCCTGCCGCACCTTCGCGACGGCCGGGCCAACACCCCAGCGTCCCCCAATGTGCACCTCGAACCGTCCTCGAATTATGTGAGCCGCCGGGAAACTGACCGTATTGTTAGCGTCTTGTTAGCTTCGTGAACTAGATCACCATACATAACTCTTGTTACACGAGTTGCGCAATGCCCCATTTGGGTAATCAGTTCGATTTCTTAGTACGCCGTTCTGGGGGAGCTGTCGGGTACCAGCACCGGGCCGCCGCCCTGCGTCATCGCTCTCAGATCGGCGAGCAGGCCCTCCAATTCGTGACGCAGGTAGTCGCGCGTGGTGACTTCGCCGATGGCCAGTCGCAGCGCGGCAAGTTCGCGAGCCAGGTACTCGGTGTCGGCCTTGGTCTGGGCGGCACGGCGCCGGTCGTCTTCCAGGGCGACCCGGTCGCGGTTCTCCTGACGGTTCTGGGCCAACAGGATCAGCGGCGCGGCGTAGGCAGCCTGGGTGGAAAAGGCCAGGTTGAGCAGGATGAACGGGTAAGGGTCCCAACGCCAGCGCACCGCCACCAGATTGAGCGCTATCCACACCAGCACCACGATCGTCTGCAGCAGCAGGTAACGGCCGGTGCCGAAAAAACCTTGCGATCGACTCGGTGAACTGACCTACCGTCTCCGGATCCAGCCGCACCGAGATGTTGCGCGACGTCCGCGGCGTGTACAGGCGCCGAGACGTTGGAGACTTGCTCAAAGCGATGATCCTCCGGGTCGTGCCGGCCGGCCGGCAGGGTCAAGCTGCGGCACATCCACCCGCCAGTCATGCGGGAGCAGGTGGTCGAGCAGATCGTCTACCGTTACCGCGCCCAAAAGATGGTTCTGATCGTCGACGACCGGTCCGCACACCAGGTTGTAGGCGGCAAAATACCGGGTCACCAAACCCAACGGGGTCTCCGGGGTGAGGGTGAGCAGGTCGGAATCGACGATTCCGCCGACCAGCTCGCTCGGCGCGTCGCGCAACAGCCGTTGCAGGTGCACACAGCCCAGATAGTGCCCGGTCGGGGTGGCCGTCGGCGGACGCGCCACAAACACCATCGAGCTCAGCGCCGGCGTCAGGTCGGGATCGCGCAGCCGGGCCAGGGCCTCGGCGACCGAGGTGTCCGGCGTGAGCACCACCGGATCGGAGGTCATCAGCCCGCCCGCGGTGTCCGGCGAGTGCTTCAGCAGCCGTCGCACCGGGTCGGAGTCGTCGGGATCCATCCGGGTCAGCAGCACTTCGGCTTCGGTCGGATTCAGCACGCCCAGCAGGTCGGCGGCGTCGTCGGGATCCATCTCCTCCAGCACGTCGGCGGCCCGTTCGGTGCCCAGTTGGGACAACACCTCGGCCTGGTCGAGTTCGGGGAGCTCTTGCAGGATGTCGGCCAACCGTTCGTCGCTGAGGGCCTTGAACACCTCGTAGCGGCGCTTGGACGGCAAGCCGCGGATGGTGTCGGCCACGTCGACGGCCTTTCGGCCCTCGAACTGGTCCAGCAGCTGCGCCACCCCCTGGCCCGGCATCGCCAGCGCCGACGGCGTCAGGCCGTGCACGTTCTGCCATTCCACGACGTGCACCGGGCCGCGGCGGCGCAACCGGCGGTGGGTACGGACGGCGACCCGGCTCACCACCCAGTCCCGGGTCCGGGTCTGTTCGATGCCCAAATCGGTGACGACGACGTCGACGCCGGCCAGTTCGGGCAGGTCGGGATCGTTGACCCGAACCGGGGTGTCCAGCACCTGGCCCATGGCCAGCACTTCGCCGGGGCGTTGTTCGAAGTGCCGCAACGACACGTTTCCGGTGCGCAGCGTCACCGCATCGGGTTCGATCGCGGCCACCCGCAGGATCGGGATGAAGATGCTGCGCCGGGTAGCCAGGTCGATGACCAGGCCCAGCACTCGGGGTTGTTGACGCACGATGCTGATGCTGATCACCACGTCGCGGACGCGCCCGAACGACTCGCCCATGGGGCCCAGCACCATCATTCGCGGCAGTCGCGCGACGTACACCCTGTTGACCGATGCCATACGGGAAAGCGTAGGAGCCTCGCCGTCCCGCACGCCTGCCGAGTCCGCCGAAACCCTTGCCGGGGGCGGACTCCGGGTCAATGGTTGGACACGGCCACCAAGACGATCGTCAAGATGCCGACCAGCGCGATCGTTCCGCCACCGACCGAGATGCCGGCAATGGCCATGCCGCGGCCCGGCTGTTGGGTCTGCTTGATCTGGTTGAGCGCGACGATGCCCAGCACGATTCCCGCGATCGAGAGCAACGTGCCGGTATAGCAGAGGAACCACAGCGGGATGCCGACGACCGAGGTGACGAGCGACGCGACGGCCAGGCTGTTGGTGCTGTTCTGTGACCCGTAGTACGGGCTGCCCGGCGCGCCCGTGTACGGGTAGCCGGCGCCCGGGTAGGCCGGAACCGGTGGAGGCGGCGGATACTGCGGCGCCCCGAAGGGCTGCTGGCCGGGCGGTGGCGGGTAGCTGGGCTGCGGAGTCCGGGGTATTCGGACGGATAGGGCTGCGGGCCGGGCTGGTAAGGGGTGGGTAGCTGGGTGGCGGCGGCGGTGGCGGGGACGACACCGGCGCGGCCCAGGTCGGTTGGTCACCGATCGGAGGTTGCCAAGAACCCTCGTCGCGAGGATCTGTCATGCCGACAACCTAACCCATAACTGCGCTACCGGCACCCTTGCCAGGGCGGCTGGCCTGGTGATATGCGCGCAGCCCGGTGGTTTGCGGGTTGCCCAGGATAGTGCGGGGGTCCGGGACGTGAAACGATGGCTTGTGCAGCAAGAGGGCCAGAGGAGAATAAGCACTAATGACTAGCCCGTTCCAGCCCGGACAGCCCGGCCCGACCGCGGGCGGTGGGGCCGCCGCGGGCCGGCGCAATGTCCCCGCCTTGCCGACACCGCCCAAAGGCTGGCCGGTCGGCTCCTACCCGACCTACGCCGAGGCGCAACGCGCCGTCGACTACCTCTCCGACCAGGAGTTTCCGGTCCAGCAGGTCACCATTGTCGGTGTCGACCTGATGCAGGTGGAACGCGTCACCGGTCGGCTGACCTGGGGCAAGGTGCTCGGGGGCGGCGTGCTCAGTGGCGCATGGCTGGGTTTGTTCATCGGGCTGGTGCTCGGCTTCTTCAGCCCGAACCCGTGGGGTGCGCTGGTCACCGGCCTGGTCGCCGGCATTTTCTTCGGGCTGATCACTTCGGCGGTGCCCTACGCGATGGCCCGCGGAACCCGGGACTTCAGCTCCACCATGCAACTGGTGGCCGGGCGCTACGACGTCCTCTGCGATCCACAGAACGCGGAGAAGGCGCGCGACCTGCTGGCCCGGCTGGCGATCTGACAAGGGCGGACGCTTGCGGCGAACGCAGCGAAGGCTGACCGCGCTGATTTCGGCGCTGTTGATCGCCGGGGCGATGTGCGGCTGCGGCTCGGGCCGCTCCGGGCTGGTGATCACCTTCTATACGCCCGCGACCGACGGCGCGACGTTCGCCGCGGTGGCCGCGCGCTGCACGGCCGCGGCCGATGGTCGCTACCGCGTCGCCCAGATCAGCTTGGCCCGCTCGCCCGATCAGCAGCGACTGCAGCTGGCCCGGCGGCTGACCGGTAACGATCGCACGCTGGACGTGATGGCGCTGGACGTGGTGTGGACCGCGGAGTTCGCCGAGGCGGGGTGGGCGCTGCCGTTGTCGGAGGATCCGTCCGGATTGACCGAGTCCGACGCTGCCGTCGACACCCTGCCGGGCCCGTTGAAAACGGCTACCTGGAACCACCGGTTGTATGCCGCACCGCTCACTACGAACACTCAACTGCTTTGGTACCGAGCAGATTTGGTTCCACAACCGCCGCGGGACTGGTCCGCCATGGTGGCCGAAGCGGCACGACTGGCAGCGGCCGGGCAGCCCAGCTGGATCGCGGTGCAGGCCAACGAGGCCGAAGGGCTGGTGGTGTGGTTCAACACATTGCTGGTCAGTGCGGGCGGAGAGGTGCTGTCCGAAGACGGCAAACGGGTCACCCTGACCGATACCCCAGAGCACCGTGCCGCCACCGTGACCGCGCTGCGGGTCCTGCGGGCCGTGGCCACCGCGCCGGGAGCCGACCCGTCGATCACCCGAAGCGACGAGGGCACCGCGCGGCTGGCGGTCGAGCAGGGCAAGGCCGCGCTCGAAGTCAACTGGCCGCACGTGCTGCCGTCCATGCTCGGTAACGCCGTCAAGGGCGCGGTAGCGTTTCTGCCGCTGAACAAAATGCCCGAATTGGCCGGCAGCATCGACAAATTCGGCACGTTCGCGCCGACCGACGAGCAGTTCGCCCTCGCGTATGCGGCCAGCCAGAAGGTGTTCGACTTCGCGCGGTACCCCGGCGTGGCCGGGCGTCCGGCCAAGGTGACGATCGGTGGGCTGAACCTGGCGGTGGCTGCGAGCACCCGCCATCGCGCCGAGGCGTTCGAGGCCGTCCGGTGCCTGCGGGATATCGGTAACCAGAGGTTCGTGTCGATTGACGGGGGCCTGCCCGCGGTGCGGACCTCGTTGTACTCCGACCCGCAGTTCCAGGCGAAGTACCCGATGTACGGCATCATCCGCCAGCAGCTCACCGACGCTGCGGTGCGGCCGGCGACACCGGTCTACCAGGCGGTGTCGCTGCGGTTGGCGGCGGCGCTGAGCCCCATCACGGCAATCGACCCGGAGCGCACGGCGGATGAGCTGAGCGTTCAGGTGCGCAAGGCGATCGAGGGCAAGGGATTGCTGCCGTGACGCGCCGGCGACGATGCAGAGCGCAGCGATGAGGAGGAGCGGCGCCATGGTGGTGCGCCGGCGACGATGCAGAGCGCAGCGATGAGGAGGAGCGGCGCCATGGTGGTGCGCCGGCGACGATGCAGAGGGACTGATGAGGGGAGCGGCGCCGGCGACGATGCAGATCACCGTGGTGTCGGTGACCATCGAGTTCGTCGTCGGATTGTCACTCGCCCTGGTGATGCACCGCACCCTGCTCGGCAGCGCGCTGGTGCGCACCGCGGTGCTGATCCCGTACGGCATCGTCACCGTAGTCGCCTCCTACAGTTGGTATTACGCGTGGACACCGGGCACCGGTTATCTGGCTAACCTGCTACCGGACGGCAGTGCGCCACTGACGCAACAGATTCCGTCGCTGGGCGTGGTGGTGCTCGCCGAGGTGTGGAAGACGACGCCGTTCATGGCCTTGCTGTTGCTGGCCGGGTTGGCGCTGGTGCCCGAGGATCTGGTGAAGGCGGCGCAGGTTGACGGCGCCGGCGCGTGGCGGCGGCTGACGAAGGTCGTCCTGCCGATCATGAAGCCGGCCGTGCTGGTTGCCCTGCTGTTCCGGACGCTGGACGCCTTTCGCATCTTCGACAACATCTACGTGCTGACCGCCGGCGCCAACAACACCGGGTCGGTGTCGATTCTGGGTTACGACAACCTGTTCAAGGGTTTCAACCTCGGGTTGGGGTCGGCGATCAGCGTGTTGATCTTCATGTGTGTGGGACTTATCGCGCTGGTGTTCGTCAAGGTGTTCGGGGCCTCGGCTCCCGGGAGCGACGTCGATGCGCGGTGAAACGTTGACGCCGAGGCGCGCCGCATTCTGGGTCGTTGTCGACGCGATGGTGCTGGTGTACGCGCTGCTTCCGGTGCTGTGGATTTTCAGCCTGTCGCTCAAACCGTCGTCGAATGCCAAGGACGGCAAGCTGTTCCCGTCGTCGATGACGCTGGAAAACTATCGCGGCATCTTCCGGGGCGACTTCTTCAGCTCGGCGCTGATCAACTCGATCGGAATCGGGTTGATCACCACCGTGATCGCCGTGGTGCTGGGTGCGATGGCAGCGTATGCGATTGCGCGACTGGATTTCCCGGGCAAGCGGCTGCTTGTCGGGATGACGTTGCTGATCACCATGTTCCCGGCGATCTCGCTGGTGACGCCGCTGTTCGACATAGAGCGCGCGGTGGGGCTGTTCGACACCTGGCCGGGCTTGATTCTGCCCTACATCACCTTCGCGCTGCCGCTGGCCATCTACACTCTGTCGGCGTTCTTCCGGGAAATTCCATGGGATTTGGAGAAGGCGGCCAAGATGGATGGCGCCACCCCGGCTCAGGTCCTGCTCAAGGTGATCGCCCCCCTCGCCGCGCCGGGGCTGGTGACGGCGGCCATTCTGGTGTTCATTTTCGCCTGGAACGACTTGCTGTTGGCCCTTTCCCTGACCGCCACCAAGGCGGCCATCACCGCACCGGTGGCGATCGCCAACTTCACCGGCAGCTCGCAGTTCGAGGAGCCGACCGGATCGATCGCGGCGGGTGCGATCGTGATCACCGTCCCGATCATTGTCTTTGTCCTGATCTTCCAGCGACGCATCGTCGCCGGCTTGACCTCCGGCGCCGTGAAGGGATAGCCCGATGGCCGAGATTGTGCTCGAACACCTCCACAAGAGTTACCCGGACGGCCACACCGCGGTGCGGGACCTGAGCGTCACCATTGCCGACGGTGAATTCCTGATCCTGGTCGGACCATCCGGCTGCGGCAAGACCACCACACTGAATATGATTGCCGGACTTGAGGATATCTCGTCGGGCGAGTTGCGTATCGGCGGCGAGCGGGTCAACGAGAAGGATCCCAAGGACCGTGACATCGCGATGGTCTTCCAGTCCTATGCGCTGTATCCGCACATGACGGTCCGGCAGAACATCGCCTTCCCGCTGACGCTGGCCAAGATGAAGAAGGCGGACATCGCGGCCAAGGTCGAGGAGACCGCCAAAATCCTGGACTTGACCGACCTGCTGGATCGCCGGCCCGCACAATTGTCCGGCGGTCAGCGGCAGCGGGTCGCGATGGGTCGGGCAATCGTGCGTCAACCCAAGGCTTTTTTGATGGACGAGCCGCTGTCCAACCTGGACGCGAAGCTGCGCGTACAGATGCGCGGTGAGATCGCCCGGCTGCAGAAGCGGCTGGGCACCACCACCGTTTACGTCACCCACGACCAGACCGAGGCGATGACGCTGGGCGACCGGGTGGTGGTCATGCATGCCGGAGTCGCCCAGCAGATCGGCACGCCCACCGAGCTTTACGAGCGGCCGGCGAACCTCTTCGTGGCCGGTTTCATCGGTTCTCCGGCGATGAACTTCTTCCCGGCCACGTTGACGTCGTTCGGCCTGAGCCTGTCCTTCGGCGAGGTGACGTTGGCGCCCGAGGTTGTGCAGGTGATAGCGCAGCACCCGAAACCAGAGAGTGTGCTGGTGGGGGTGCGTCCCGAGCACATTCACGATGCTGCGCTGATCGACGGCTACCAGCGGATCGGGTCGCTGATCTTCCAGGTCGACGTCGACCTCGTCGAGTCGCTGGGCTCGGACAAGTACGTCTACTTCACCACCGCCGGCCCCGACGTGCACTCGGCGCTATTGGACGAGGTGGCGGCCGAGTCGGAGGTGAACGAAAACCAATTCGTGGCAAGGGTTTCCGCCGAGTCGAAGGCCGCAGCCGGCGGGCAGGTCGAGCTGGCGTTCGACACCGCCAAGGTCGCCGTATTCGACGCCGATTCCGGAGTCAACCTCACAGTACCTCTCGAACAATGACGCTGGATCGGGTACGTGCTTGGCTGCGTGACCATTTCGCCGGTTCGGGAGCCCGATTCGGCGAGCGTGACGTTTCTGGGCGCCGAGCCTATCGAGGTGCTGCGCTTTCGCTCCGAAGGGTTGACGCATTATGTGACCCTGGGTTGCTCGCGTCATCCGATGACCGACCCGACCGAGATCGTCACCGACGAATCCGGGACCGCGCGCCGAAGTGGTGTGCCGGCTGCGGGATACGGGTCCGGTCGCCGGGCTGGCGCGCAGCCTGGCGATCGTGGCGGCCACGCCTGCGGTGGAAGGCATGGTGCTGGTGCCCGACGCGCTGATCGATCTCGGCGCGCCGTTGTGGGCCGCGGCGCCGTTCACCGCGGTGTTGTTGGGCCGCAGCGATATTGCCGAACTGGCGCTGGATCCGCCGCGCGCCCCGGTGCAGTTTCTGTCCGCGACTCCTCTGACGGCCACCGAGGCGGCGTGGGTTCGGCTCAAGGGCGCCGAGGCCATGCGCCAGGCCTGGCAGAACGACGGAGTCGACGTGTTTGACCCGAATCGTCCTGCTGCACAACCCAGTTGACCGCCCGATTTCAGGCTCGGGCCGGCGGTCGGAGACTCGCGCCGCTACAGCCAGTCCTGCTTACGGAACTGGAAGTACAGGAATACGCAGATGAGGACCATGGCGCCGACCACCGTGGGGTAGCCCCACTTCTCGTCCAATTCCGGCATGAAGTGGAAGTTCATGCCATAGATCCCGGCGACCATGGTGGGCACCGCGATGATGCCGGCCCACGCCGAGATCTTGCGCATGTCCATGTTCTGCTGCATGCCGACCCGGGCCAGCGCGGCCTGCACCAGTGAGTTCAGCATGTCGTCGTACGCTGCGATCTGCTCGGCGGCCTCGGTCTGGTGATCGGCGACGTCGCGCAGGTAGCGCCGCACTTCCTTGGAGATCAGGTCCTTGTTCTCGGTCTGCATGCGCCCGAACGCGCCCGACAACGGGGCCACGCAGCGGCGCAACTCGACGACCTCGCGCTTGAGCAGGTAGATCGGCTCGACGTCGATCTTGCGGCCGGGCGCGAACGCCACCACCTCGATCGCGTCGACGTCGTCCTCCATCAACTCCGTGACCTCGAGGTAGTGGTCCACCACATAGTCGGCGATCGCGTGCATCACCGCGTATGGGCCCAGCCGCAGGTGCTCGGGGTTGGCGTCCATCCGCTTGCGCACGTCGTGCAGCCCGCCGTGCTCGCCGTGCCGGACGGTGACCACGAAATCGGCGCCGACGAAGATCATGATCTCGCCGGTTTCCACGATCTCGCGGGCCAGCACCACCGACTCGTGCGGTACGTATTTGACCGTCTTGAGCACCAGGAACAGGGTCTCGTCGTAGCGCTCCAGCTTGGGTCGCTGGTGGGCGTGCACAGCGTCCTCGACGGCCAGCGGGTGCAGGCCGTAGAGGTCGGCGACCTCCTGCATCTGTAGCTCGTCCGGCTCGTGCAGACCCACCCACGCGAAGGCGTTCTGGCCGATTAGGCGCAGCTCCTTCACCTTGGCCAGGGCGTCGGCGGGCGACCACTTGCCGGGCAGCCGATTGCCGTCCAGGTAGACAGCGCAGTCGACGAGCGTCTCGGTCGGCGGATTGGGCACCGGGTGCACGTGTTGGTTGCGCTGTCGCGCGACCGGCCTCAGTGCTTCGGGCAAAGCGTCGAATCCAGGAAACACGTCCACCTCCGATCGCAGTGCGGCCCTGCTGAGCGGTGGTTCATCGTACGCGTCTTGCGGCAACAACAGGAGACGTTCTCGGCTGCGGGCCGGACCAGGCGAATTGGCGGCTGCGCCGGTGCGCTAGTTTCGACCCCGAACCCCGTCTCGTGGATCCACCTAAAAGAATCCGTCAAAGGAGCAGAACCGACGTGAGCGCAAGTCCACTCAAGGTCGCCGTCACCGGTGCCGCCGGCCAGATCGGCTACAGCCTGTTGTTCCGCCTGGCCAGTGGCTCGCTGCTGGGCCCGGACCGCCCGATCGAGCTGCGTCTGCTCGAGATCGAGCCCGCGTTGAAGGCGCTCGAGGGCGTGGTGATGGAACTCGACGACTGCGCCTTCCCGCTGCTGGCCGGGGTGGAGATCGGCGCCGACGCGAACAAGATCTTCGACGGCGTGAACCTGGCGCTGCTGGTCGGCGCCCGTCCCCGCGGCCCGGGCATGGAGCGCAGTGACCTGCTGGAGGCCAACGGGGCGATCTTCACCGCGCAGGGCAAGGCCCTCAACGAGGTGGCCGCCGACGACGTCCGCATCGGCGTGACCGGCAACCCGGCCAACACCAACGCGCTGATCGCGCTGAGCAACGCCCCCGACATCCCCAAGGAGCGGTTCTCCGCGCTGACCCGCCTGGACCACAACCGGGCGATCAGCCAGTTGGCCCGCAAGACCGGCGCCAAGGTCACCGACATCAAGAAGATGACCATCTGGGGCAACCACTCGGCCACTCAGTACCCCGACATCTTCCACGCCGAGGTGGGCGGCAAGAACGCTGCCGAGGTGGTCAACGACCAGGACTGGATCGAGAACGACTTCATCCCGACCGTCGCCAAGCGCGGGGCGGCGATCATCGACGCGCGCGGTGCCTCCTCGGCCGCCTCTGCCGCGTCGGCCACCGTCGACGCCGCCCGGTCCTGGCTGCTGGGCAGCCCGGACGGCGACTGGGTGTCGATGGCGGTGTACTCAGACGGCTCCTACGGCGTGCCGGAAGGAATCGTGTCGTCGTTCCCGGTGACCACCAAAGACGGCAACTGGTCCATCGTGCAGGGGCTGGAGATCGACGACTTCTCCCGCAGCCGCATCGACAAGACCACCGCCGAACTCGTCGACGAGCGCAGCGCCGTCACAGAGCTGAAGCTGATCTAGAAGCGAATTAGGTCTACTAATCAGTAGTCAGTACCCTGGGGCCGTGTCGGAAACGCTTGAAAGCCCCCGGGTCGACATCACTGACGACGAGATCTTCGCGGCACACGAAGGCGGCAAGCTTTCGGTGGGCCTGACCTCGCCGCTCGACACCCAGCGCGCGCTGTCGCTGGCCTACACCCCGGGCGTGGCACAGGTCAGCCGCGCGATTGCCACCGACCGCACCCTGGCCGCGCGGTACACCTGGGCCAACCGGCTGGTCGCCGTCGTCAGCGACGGCAGCGCGGTGCTGGGGCTCGGTGACATCGGCGCTGCGGCGTCGCTGCCGGTGATGGAAGGCAAGTGCGCGCTGTTCAAGGAGTTCGGCGGCCTCAACGCGATCCCCATCGTGCTGGAAACCAAGGATCCCGACGAGATCGTCGAAACGCTGATCCGGCTGCGGCCCACCTTCGGTGCGGTCAACCTCGAGGACATCTCGGCGCCGCGCTGCTTCGAAATCGAGCGACGCGTCATCGAGGCGCTGGACTGCCCGGTGATGCACGACGACCAGCACGGCACGGCGATCGTCGCGCTCGCCGCACTGATGGGTGCCACCAAGGTGCTCGGCCGGGACATGTCCTCGGTCCGGGTGGTGGTCTCCGGGGCTGGCGCGGCGGGTGTCGCATGCACGAATCTCCTTCTGGCCATGGGGGTTTCGGATATCACGGTGCTCGATTCGCGGGGCATCGTGCACAGCGGCCGCGACGACATGAACAGCGTCAAAAACGAGCTGGCCCGGCGCACCAACCCGGCCGGCCGCACCGGCGGACTCGTCGAGGCGCTCGACGGCGCCGACGTCTTTCTCGGCGTGTCCGGCGGACTGGTGCCCGAACAGCTGATCGCCACCATGGCACCGGATGCGATCGTGTTCGCGCTGTCCAATCCCGACCCCGAGATCCACCCCGATGTCGCGGCCAAGTACGCGGCCGTGGTGGCCACCGGGCGCAGCGACTTCCCGAACCAGATCAACAACGTGCTGGCCTTCCCGGGCATTTTCCGCGGCGCCCTGGACGTCGGAGCGCGCCGCATCACCCAGCAGATGATGGTGGCCGCCGCCGCGGCGATTCACGCGGTGGCCAGCGAGGACCTCGCGCTCGACCGCATCGTGCCGAGCCCGCTGGACCGCCGTGTCGGGGATGCGGTGGCCGCCGCGGTGGCGCTGGCCGCCGACTTCTCCGACTAGGGGTGAGCGTCGGTCGGCCGGCCGCGCTGCTGCTGGCCCTGGTGCTCGCTCTGGCCGGGTGTTCGCGCAGCACTGGGAATCGGGACCTGGTGGTTGGCTCCCGACCTGACGGCGACGCCAAAATTCTTGCTGCTCTTTATGTTTCGGCGCTGAGGTCCTATGGCTTTGCCGCGCACAGCGAAACCGCCGAGGACCCGATGGCCAAGCTGGATGCGGGGGCTTTCACCATCGTCCCCGGTTACACCGGCAGGGTGTTGCAGACGCTGCAGCCCGGGGCCGCCGGACAACCCGGCCCGGCGGCCCACCCGGGTGCCGCGGATCGGTCCGACGACTCGCCCAACGCGGACGGCCCCGTCTACCGCGCGCTGAACGCGGCCCTGCCCGAAGGGATTGCGGCGGGCGACTACGCCACCGCGGCCGAGGACAAACCCGTGCTGATCGTCACCGGCTCCACCGCCGCGGCGTGGGGCGGCAACGATCTGAGCCTGGTGCCGGGCCGGTGCGCCGAGTTGCGGGTCGGCAGTGTGGCCGGCCGTCGGCCCCCGGTCAATGTGGGTTCGTGCCGGCTGTCCGCCACGCGTGAATTCGCCGATGACGCAACGATGTTCGCGGCCCTGCGATCAGGTGAGCTGACCGCGGCCTGGGCCACCACCGCTGACCCGGCCATCCCAGCGGACGTGGTCTCGCTGGCCGACAACAAACCCGCACTGATCCAGGCGGAGAACGTCGTGCCGCTCTACCGGCGCAACGTGCTGAGCACCCGGCAACTGCTGGCCATCAACGAGATCGCCGGCGTGCTGGACACCGAAGCCCTGGCCGAGATGCGCCGCAAGGTGGCTACCGGCGCCGACCCGCAGGTGGTGGCGGATGCGTGGCTGGGGGAGCATCCGCTGGGGCGCTGATGCGTTACTTGCCCAGGGTGTCGGGATCTTCGTCCTCGTCGCCCAGCGGCAGCCCTTGCGCGGTGGGCGTCGCCGGCGCGAGAACTTCTTCTTCGACGGGGTCGGTTCCTGGTTGCGGGGATGTCATGACGGTTCGTATACCCATTGAGTCCGCTTCTAGTACGGCTGGTGCAGCGCCGAGTCAGGGCTTAGGCAGAATTCGGCCGGTCACCAACTCCACGATCCGCTGGTAACCGGGACCGGCGACCCGGACCATCAGATCCAGCACGACTGCGTCGGGACCCACCAGCACGCGCGCTTTGTTCTTGCGCACCGCAGCCAGGATGATCTTGGCCGCCCGCTGCGGGCTGGTGTTGGCCAGCCGCTTGTCGAACAGCTGGGCCAGCTCGTCACGGTCCAGCCCCTCGGCGACGGTGGCGTTGCGAGCGATCGCAGTCTTGATGCCGCCCGGGTGCACCGTCGTGACGCCCACCGGGTGACCGTGCAGCCGCATCTCCTGGCGCAGTGCCTCGGTGTAGCCGCGAACCGCGAACTTGGCCGAGTTGTAGGCGGAGTAGCCCGGCACCGAGAACAAGCCGAACACGCTGGAGATGTTGACGACGTGTCCGTCGCCGGAGGCGATCAGATGGGGGAGAAAGGCTTTGGTGCCGTTCACCACCCCCCAGAAGTCGACGTCCATGACCCGCTCGATGTCTTTGAACTGCTCGACCTCGACGTCACCGGTGTGGCCGATGCCGGCGTTGTTGTAGATCTGGTTCACCTTGCCGAAGTGGTCCTTGACCTCGTCGGCGTAGAGCAGGAAGCGTTCGCGTTCGGTGACGTCGAGGCGATCCGCCTTGACCTGCACCCCGATCGCCTTGAGCTGCTCCTCGGTCTGGGCCAGCCCCTCGGCGTCGACGTCGCAGATCGCCACGCTGGCGCCCGAACGGCCCAGCTCCAGGGCGAGTGCCTGCCCGATGCCCGAACCCGCGCCGGTCACCACGGCTACTTTTCCGGCGAATCCCTGCATGAGCGTGCTCCCCTCGTGTTGGCCCGGGCTCGAGGCTAGCGGTACCGCCGGTCCGGGGATCTGCAGGGGCGTTCATTCTGCGCTGGCGGTGGGCTCTACTCGAACTTTCGCGCCCTCGGCGCAGAGTGAACCTTGGACGCCGCACCCCGCTGCGCGGCGCGCATCGTCGTCAGGCGGGGCCTGATTGCCTGACTCCTCCGCACCCCGCTGCGCGGCGCGCATCGTCGTCAGGCGGGGTCCGACTGCCTGACTCCTCCGCACCCCGCTGCGCGGCGCGCATCGTCGTCAGGCGAAAGCGGAGTCGAGGATCTCTTGTTGCTCCACCGCGTGCACCTTCGACGAACCCGACGACGGCGCCGACATCGCGCGGCGCGACACCCGCTTGATCCCAGCCAGCAGATCGGGCAGCACCTCGGGCAACGTCAGCCCCAGCGACGGCCACGCACCCTGATTGGCTGGCTCCTCCTGCACCCAGAAGAATTCCTTGGCGTTCTCGTAGCGGTGCAGCGTCTCGGCCAGCCGGCGCCGGGGCAGCGGCGCGAGCTGTTCGATGCGGACGATCGCGATGTCGTCGCGGTTGTCCTTGGCCTTGCGGGCGGCCAGTTCGTAGTAGAGCTTGCCGCAGGTCAGCAGAATCCGAGTGACCTTGCCGCGGTCGCCAATGCCCTCTTCGTAGGTGGGCTCTTCCAGCACCGAGCGGAACGTCATCTCGGTGAAATCCCGAAGGTCGCTGACCGCGGCCTTGTTGCGCAACATCGACTTCGGCGTGAACACGATCAGCGGCCGCATCACCCCGTCCATCGCGTGCCGACGCAACAGGTGGAAGTAGTTCGCCGGTGTGGACGGCACCGCGATCGTCATCGAGCCTTCCGCCCACAGCTGCAGGAAGCGTTCGATGCGGCCGGACGTGTGGTCGGGGCCCTGCCCTTCGTGGCCGTGCGGCAGCAGCAGCACCACGGTCGACAGCTGGCCCCATTTGGCTTCGCCGGAGCTGATGAACTCGTCGATGATCGACTGCGCGCCGTTGACGAAGTCGCCGAACTGCGCCTCCCACAGCACCACCGCGTCCGGGTTGACGGTGTTTGTTAGCCGAAAAGCAACACCAGCAGACCAGGTACTCCGACCGGGGTGTTCCAGCAGTAGCAGTTTAAAACCGTAATGAGGATGAGAAGGTCCGCGGCGGGTGTCTTTCTGACAGCCGCACCAGTTGGTCCAACTACCAGTGTTGCGACCACGATCACCAGCAGTTCACCGAAGGCCCAGTCGACCTTGCCCTCGTAGGCCATTTCGCGGCGCTTGTCCAGCACCGGCTGCACCCGCGGGTGCGTGGTGAAACCTTCCGGGACGGCCAGGAAGGCGTCGCCGATGCGGGCCAGCAGCGCCTTGTCCACCGAAGTGTCCAGGCCGGCCGGGAGCATCTGGTGGGATTCCACCGACTCGCTGGGTTGGGCGCCGTGTTTCTCCAGCTCGCGGACCTCGTTGAAGACCCGCTCGAGCTGACCCTGGTAGTCGCGCAGGGCGTCCTCGGCCTCTTTGAGGGAGATGTCGCCGCGGCCGATCAGGGCTTCGGTGTAGCTCTTGCGGACGCCGCGCTTGTTGTCCACGACGTCGTACATGTAGGGGTTGGTCATCGACGGGTCGTCGCCCTCGTTGTGGCCGCGGCGCCGGTAGCAGAGCATGTCGATGATGACGTCTTTGTGGAACCGCTGCCGGAAATCGACCGCCAGCTGCGCCACCCACACGCACGCCTCGGGGTCGTCGCCGTTGACGTGGAAGATCGGGGCACCGATCATCTTCGCCACGTCGGTGCAGTACTCACTGGATCGCGAGTATTCCGGCGCGGTGGTGAAGCCGATCTGGTTGTTGACGATGATGTGGATGGTGCCGCCCACCCGGTAGCCGGGTAGGTGCGCCAGGTTCAGCGTCTCGGCGACCACGCCCTGGCCCGCGAACGCCGCGTCGCCGTGCAGCATCATCGGCACCACCGAGAACGCCTTCTCGGTGTCGGTGTCCTCCGAGCCGTGGTTCAGCAGGTCCTGCTTGGCCCGCACCAGGCCCTCCAGCACCGGGTCGACGGCCTCCAGGTGCGACGGGTTGGCGGTCAGCGACACCTGAATGTCGTTGTCGCCGAACATCTGCAGGTACACCCCGGTGGCACCGAGGTGGTACTTGACGTCGCCGGAGCCGTGCGCCTGCGACGGGTTCAGGTTGCCCTCGAACTCGGTGAAGATCTGCGAATACGGCTTGCCGACGATGTTTGCCAGCACGTTGAGCCGGCCGCGGTGCGGCATGCCGATCACCACTTCGTCCAGACCGTGCTCGGCGCACTGGTCGATCGCCGCGTCCATCATCGGGATCACGCTCTCGGCGCCTTCCAGCGAGAATCGTTTCTGCCCAACGTATTTGGTCTGCAAGAACGTCTCGAACGCCTCGGCCGCGTTGAGCCGGCTCAGGATGTATTTCTGTTGCGCCACGGTGGGTTTGACGTGCTTGGTCTCGACCCGCTGTTCCAGCCAGCGTTGCTGTTCGGGATCCAGGATGTGGGTGTACTCCACGCCGATGTGGCGGCAGTACGCGTCGCGCAGCAACCCGAGCACGTCGCGCAGTTTCTTGTACTCGGCGCCGGCGAAGCCGCTGACCTTGAACACCCGGTCGAGGTCCCACAGCGTCAGGCCGTGATTGAGGATCTCCAGGTCAGGGTGGCTCCGAAACCGGGTGGTGTCCAGCCGCAGCGGGTCGATGTCGGCCATCAGATGACCGCGATTACGGTATGCCGCAATCAATTCCATCACCCGTGCGTTCTTGTCGACGATCGAGTCCGGGTTGTCGGTGCTCCACCGAATCGGCAGATACGGGATGCCCAACTCGCGGAAGATCTCGTCCCAGAAGGCATCCGAGAGCAGCATCTCGTGAATCGCACGCAGGAAGTCGCCGGACTCGGCGCCCTGGATGATGCGGTGGTCGTAGGTGGAGGTCAGCGTGATCAGCTTGCCGATACCCAGTTCGGCGATCCGCTCGGCGCTGGCGCCCTGGAACTCCGCGGGGTATTCCATCGCGCCCACACCGATGATCGCGCCCTGGCCGGCCATCAACCGCGGCACCGAGTGCACCGTTCCGATGGTCCCCGGATTGGTCAGCGAAATCGTCACGCCGCCAAAGTCTTCGGCGGTCAGTTTGCCGTCGCGGGCACGCCGCACGATGTCCTCGTAGGCGGACACGAACTCGGCGAACCGCAGTTCTTCGCAGCGCTTGATGCCGGCCACCACCAGGGCGCGCTTGCCGTCCTTGCCCTGCAGGTCGATCGCCAGCCCCAGATTGGTGTGCGCCGGGGTGACGGCATTGGGCTTGCCGTCGATTTCGGCGTAGTGCCGGTTCATGTTCGGGAACTGCTTGATCGCCTGAACCAGCGCATAGCCCAGCAGGTGGGTGAACGAGATCTTGCCGCCGCGGGTCCGCTTGAGCTGGTTGTTGATGACGATCCGGTTGTCGATCAGCAGCTTGGCGGGGATGGCCCGGACGCTGGTCGCCGTCGGTACGTCCAGCGACGCCGACATGTTCTTGACGACCGCCGCGGCGGCGCCGCGCAGCACCTGGACGTCCTCACCCTCCCCGGGCTGGGGGCCGGTCGCCTTCGACTTGGCCGGCTCGGCCGCCGTGGTTTCCGTCTTGGTCGGCGCGCCGTTGCCCGCGGCCGCGGTGCTCTTGGCCGGTTCCACGGCAGGCTTGGCCGGGGGTACCGGCTTGCTCCCGCGGGGACCGGGGTTTGGTCGCGGCGGGCTTGGCCGCCGGGGCCGGCTTGGTCTCGGCAGCGGCGTCGTGCGTCGACTCGGGGTTGTAGTCGACCAGGAACTCGTGCCAGCTGGGGTCCACCGACGAGGGGTCGTCGCGGAACTTGCGGTACATCTCCTCGACCAGCCACTCGTTTTGCCCGAATGGTGAACTTATGTTGGCCACGGCCGCTGTTCGCCTCGATTCTTTTTCTCGCGTGAGTCCTGCGTCACCCTGGCGGGTTGAAGGTCCCGACCGACCCAGTAAAGGCTATCGCTTCGGCCGTGATTAGCCAGCGAGACCGGGGCGCCCGTCAGCCGGCATCCCGCACCGGCGGCAGTAGGTGCAAGGTGACCGGCCACCGTGCCGGAGCTGGGCCGAAAGCGGATTGCGCATTGCGGACCAACTTCTTGCCGATCATCCGGTTGCCGATCGCGCCGATGATCGCCCCGATGCCCACCGGCATCAGCTTGCCGAACATCAGTGCCCCGCGCTTGAGCGCGAACCGCTTGACGAAGTACTTGAACATCCGTGTGTTCAGCTTCGAGATGGCCGGCAGGGGCAGCGAGGCCACGCTTTCGGAGACCCAGGCGCCTTTGGTGCGGCCGCCGCCGATCAGGTCGGCCACCGCCGACTTACTGTTCTCGCCGACCAACACCGCCAGCACCAGCGCCCGGCGCCGTTCCCGATGGTCGAGCGGGATGCCGTACACCGAAGCCACTGCCAGCACGAACAGGGCGGTGGCCTCAAGGAAGACCGCGGTCTCTCCGGCGGCCGCCGACAGCGCGGCCAGCGTGCCGATACCGGGGAATGTCGCGGTCGCTCCGACCGCAGCGCCGCTGGCCGTCACCACCGACAGGAACCGCTTTTCCAGCTTGCCGACGATCTCGGCGGGGTCGGCGCCGGGATAGGTGCGACGCAACCGCGACACGTACGCATCGGCAGCCGGGCCCTGGATGTGCGAGCTGCGTTCGAGCACCTGTGCCAGGGCGCGGGTTGACGCCTTGGGCCGGCCTCCGGTATCTCCCTCGCCGGCAGCTCGCTGGTCCGGGGCCGATTTGTTTCGTCGAAAGCTCATGGTGCCTCTCTCGGGAAGGGCCTCTCCCCAGGCTAGCGTCCGGGCGGCCGGACGCGGTTCGGGCAGCAAACCTGCACATGTTCCACTGGGGAACGCGGCAGGCACTTCGAGGTGTTCCCGGGCGGGCGGGAAGGGCGGCGGGGGCGGCGGGCAGCGCGGCGGCAACCGGGAGGGAATAATGCGGGCTGGATTCGAAACGAGGTGCGCAACATGAGCACGGCGACCGGTCGGGAGCATGCGGGCAGCTTGTCCGCGAACCCCTGGGCGGCGCTGTGGGCGATGATGCTCGGCTTTTTCATGATCATGGTCGACTCGACCATCGTCGCCGTCGCGAACCCGACAATTATGAAGGCCCTGCAGATCGGGTACGGCACCGTCGTGTGGGTGACCAGCGCCTACCTGCTGGGCTATGCGGTGGTGCTGCTGGTCGCCGGGCGGCTGGGCGACCGGTTCGGCCCGAAAAATCTGTACCTGGTCGGGTTGGTGATCTTCACCGTCGCCTCGGTGTGGTGCGGTCTGGCCGGCTCCGCGGCGATGCTTATCACGGCCCGGATGGTGCAGGGGGTCGGCGCCGGGATCCTCACCCCACAGACGTTGTCGACGATCACCCGGATCTTCCCCGCGCACCGGCGCGGCGCCGCGATGAGCATGTGGGGCGCCACCGCCGGCGTCGCCAGCCTGATCGGGCCGCTGGTCGGCGGCTTACTGGTGGACAGTCTGGGCTGGCAGTGGATCTTCTTCGTCAACGTGCCGGTCGGCGTGATCGCGGTGGCGCTGGCGGTCTGGCTGGTTCCGGTGCTGCCGATCCGCGACCAGCGCTTCGACCTGATCGGCGTCGCGTTGTCGGGGGCGGGCATGTTTCTGCTGGTCTTCGGTCTGCAGGAAGGCCAATCCGCCCATTGGGCGCCGTGGATCTGGGCGGTGCTGGTCGCCGGCGTCGGGTTCATGACCGCCTTCGTCTACTGGCAGTCCATCAATCGCCACGCGCCGCTGGTGCCGCTGAGCATCTTTGGTGACCGCGACTTCAGCCTCAGCAACATCGGCGTGGCGATCATCTCGTTCGCGTCCACCGCGATGATGCTGCCGCTGACCTTCTATGCGCAGCTGGTGTGCGGGTTGTCGCCGACCCGTTCGGCGCTGCTGATCGCGCCGGTGGCCATCGCCAGCGGTGTGCTGGCGCCCATCGTCGGCACGTTCATCGACCGGACCCACCCGGTGCCGCTGCTGGGTTTCGGCTTCTCGGCGCTGGCGATCTCGCTGACCTGGATCTCGATCGAGTTGAATCCGGCCACACCGATCTGGCGGTTGGTGCTTCCGTTCATAGTGCTGGGGGTGGCGAACGCGTTCATCTGGTCACCGTTGGCAGCGACCGCCACCCGAAACCTGCCGCATGAGCAGGCCGGCGCCGGCTCGGGCGCCTACAACGCCACCCGGCAGCTCGGCGCGGTGTTGGGCAGCGCCGGCATGGCTGCGTTCATGACCTCACGGATCGGCGCGGAACTGCCCGGCTCGGGCGGTGCGGCACATCCAACAGGAGATGAGGGGTTACAGCTGCCGGAATTCCTGCGGGGGCCGTTCGCGGCGGCGATGTCGCAGTCGATGCTGCTACCGGCGTTCATCGCGTTGTTCGGCGTCGTCGCGTCGCTGTTTCTGGTCGGGGCGGCGCAGGGCTGGCGTCGGGGGCGGGCGACGACCGGCGGGGTTTTGGGGCGGGTGACGACACCGGCGAACCAGAATTCGACCCCGGACTCGACTGATGACGCGTATGTCGAGTACGTGCTGTGCCGTGAACCCGACCCCGAACCCCGGCCTACCGCAGTGCGACCCGCGCCGCCCATCGAGACGCGCCGGTCCGTGGTCGAGCCACGGCGTCCCGTCGAGCCGAGGCTTTCCGGCGAGCCGAGGCATCCCGGCGAGCCAAGGCGTGTCGGGCCAGGGCATATCGAGCCAAGGCAGCCCGGCGAGCCGTGGCGTGCTGCGCCGGCCGCCGGCCCCCGGCCTGGTGTGCCCGGCGGCGGCGCCCCGCACGGGCCGCAGGTCGGTGTGCGGCAACGGGTGCCGTTCCGGCGCGGCGAAACGGCTCCACCACGCCGGCCCGGGGGCCCCGGGGCGTCCTAGCTAGGCACTGGCCGGACACGCCTAGTCCGCGTGCGTCAACGCCAGGAACGCACCCAGCTCGAGCAGGCCGGCCGGGGTGGCGGGAAGGTAGCGGGTCAGCTGTTCGGAGCGCACGATCACGGCCGCGTACTGCGCTCGGCTGATTGCCACGTTGAGCCGATTACGGTTGAGCAGGAACGAGATTCCGCGTGGTACTTCCTCGATCGAGGACGCCGTCATCGAGATGAACACGATCGGCGCCTGACCGCCCTGGAATTTGTCGACGGTACCGACCCGCACCCGGTCGAGCCCGACGGCGGCCAGCTCATGTCTGATCAGCGTCACTTGCGCGTTGTAGGGCGCGAGCACCATCACGTCGGCGGGGTCCAGCGGGCGGGTGGCGTGTCCGTCGGACCATGCATTGCCGATCAACTTCTGGATCGCGGCCCGGATCGCCGCCGCTTCCTCTGGGCTGTCGATCGAATTGCCTTGGTGCGCAACGGGAAGCACCTGGACGCCGGGGCGGAATCCGGCCAGCCGGCGTGCGGTGGTGTGCTCGGAATGGGAGTGCAGCCGGCCCTCGTACGACAGCTTCGAGACGGCCGCGCACACCTCCGGATGCATCCGGTAGGACAGGTCGAGGAAGTATCCGCGCTCGTCGGGCAGGGTGCGCTGGCCGTCGACGAGCCAGTCCAGTGCGGACACGTCGACCGGTTCCGGGTGGGTGCCCTGACTGACCTGCGGCAGCTGTTGGGGGTCGCCGAGCAGGAGCAGGTTGGCCGCCGCCGGCGCCACGGCGATGGTGTTGGCCAGACAGAACTGTCCAGCCTCGTCGATCACCAGCAGGTCGAGGCTACCCGGCGGCACCCGGTTCGCATTGGCGAAATCCCAGGCGGTGCCGCCCAGCACACAGCCCGCATTGTCGGCGATGAACGCCGGGTAGGCGCTGTTGTCGATCTGCTGCCAGCGTTTGGGGCTGCCGTCGTGGCGCTTCTTGGCGATTCGGGTCGGGTCCAGGCCGGCGTCGATCACACAGTCCAGCAGATTCTCCACCGCCGCGTGTGACTGCGCGACCACGCCGACGCGCCACGAGTGGTCCGTGACCAGTGTGTTGATCACCTGGGCGCCGGTGTGCGTCTTGCCGGTGCCGGGTGGTCCATGCACGGCCAGGTAGGACGAGTCCAGGCTCAGTGTCGCGGCGGTGATGTCGGCGACGGTATCGCCGGTGCGGGGCAGCGCGCCCGGTGTGCGCGGTGGGCGCCGCAGCAGCACGTCGGTGATCGCCGTGCGAGGCAGCTCCGGCAACCCCGAAGCCACTGCCTGCGCCGTGGACTCGATCGATTCCCGCAGCGCCGTCGTCGGCACCGGCGGGCCCGGGGTGAGCGCGAACGGCACCTGGTCGAAAGGGTGGCCGTCGCTGCCGGTTCGCTCCAACAGAAGGACCGTGGTGGGCAGCGTCGGATCGTCGACCTCGATGACTTCGGCGTGCGCCGCGGCACGACGATCCGGGTCGTCGGTCATGCCGGGCGGGGCCGGTGGGTCCAGAACGCACCCTGCGAGTGGAGTTCGCCGCGCGCAAGTTCACCGGTCAGCTTCAGGCGCCGTTGCGGCTTGCGGGCCCGGGGCGGGGTGTTCCAATCGACGGCGACCGTTGTGTTGTCGATCACGAAAACGTCTGTGCTGTCCGACCATTCGTCGATCGGATAGTTCAGGCGGTCGAAATGCGACCACCAGAACGGCTTGTCCTCGCGCTGGTGGTAGCCGCGCGCCGCCGCCACCAGGGCCACCGCCGTCTGCTCCGGGGTGCGGTCGTCGGCCGCGGCGTCGCCGGTGAACTTCGCGAGCTTCGACGCCAGCTCATCATGGTCCTTGATGGTGTCCTGGTTGGTAACCGGTTGGGTTCCGGCTGGGGTGACTCCGGCTTCCCAGGCCCGGATCAGCAACCAATCGCGCAGGTTGCGGGTGGACACACAGTCGTAGTGGTTGTAGTCCTCGATCTCCTTGAGCACCGTGGCGGCCTCGCCGGCGTGACCCTGCGAGAGCAACTCGCAGTACCGGGCGTAGCCGGTGATCGAGTCGGCGGCGGTGGTGACGTCCCCGGACCGCAGCTGCGCACCCATGTACAGCGGCTCCAGCGCCTTGAGGCTGACCGACTCCGCGCCCACCCGAATGCTCTTGCGCACCAACGGATACAGGTCGACCAGCACACCGTTGCGCAGCAGATCGTCCACCTCGTCCTCGCCGACGCCGTAGCGCCCGGCCAGTCGCAGCAGCGCGGTTCGCTCGTAGGGCGCGTAGTGGTAGATGTGCATGTTGGGGCGGCGTTTGCGGCGCTTGGCCACCATGGCCAGGAACTGTTTGAGAGCTTCACGCTCGTCAGCCCGGTTGTGCGCCCAGAGCGGCTGAAAAGCGCCCGTCGGACCCGCTTCCAACACGCCGAAGAGGTATTCCAGGCCCCAGTTCGTTCCGTCGGCAGTCCACAGCGGGTCACCTTCGAAATCGAAGAACAAGTCACCCGGGTCGGGCTCCGGCAATAAAGCCAGCGGTTGCGGGTTCACCATCTCGAACTGCGGAGTACCGGTATTGCGTTGCAGCAGTTGAATTTTGGCTTGCGCGGACAACGTGCTCAGTGAGCTGGGGGACAGCCCGGCCACCGGACCGCCCGTGTTGGCCAGCTCGCCGATGGTGGTAATGCCCGCGCCGATCAGCTTCTCGCGCTGGCTGACCCGCATCCCGGCGACCAGCAGCAGATCGTCGCGGTCTCGCAGCTGCTCAGCGCACAGCGTGCACCTCAGGCAGGCCTGCACGCCTTCGTCTTCCCAGTCCACCGCCCGGCCGGCGGCGTGATGGGCGTCCAGCAACTCCTGCAGATGGGCGCGCTGAGACCGGTAGACCGGGATGAGGTCGTCGACCGGGTAAGGCACCACCGTGCCGTCACCGAGAATCAGCTCGGCATGCTCGGTCACCGGGACACCGGCCGACGTCAGGGCGTCGGCGTAGGCCGCCAGCTGCAGCAGCGCGCTGACCTTTGGGGAACGGGCCAGCTTGGTGTCGGTGACCCGGTACCGCTCGCCGTCACGGATCAGGAAATCGGCGAACCCGACGAAGCGCCCGTCGTACATCGCCGCCTGGTACACCACCGGGGCGCCGTCGGTGACTGCCCGCATGGTGGCCGCCGCGGCGGCAGTCAACCCGGCATCGGTGTACGCGGGCCGGCCGATGACGGCCACTTCGTCGCCGTAGTTGGTGCGCAACTGCCCGAACATGCGGCGTTCGTGCTCGTTGCCCAGCACCGCCGCTCGCACGAGCAGGTCGTCCTCCGCGGCGACGGCGGGTCCCCAACCCAACCGCGCGTCGAAGTCACGCAGCAGCGCGTACTCGCAGTGCGCGGCGGACGCGAGATCCGAAGCGCTGTAGACGATCCTGTTGCCGGTGACGAACACAGCCGCAACTGTAGGTCAGGGGTACGACAGGCGTGGCCGGCTCTTCTGTTCGCTGCAGCTAGCCGCGACGACCGCGAGCATCGAGGGTCTGAAAATCCCGCGGTGCAACCGATCGCCGGGCCAAGTGAATTCTGAATCGTCCACACAAGATTGTGGAAACTCATGCAGAACGCACATAATCGTGCGTAATGTCATCGATCGTTCGGGAGGAGGGGTCGGGGTCCCGGTGTCGATCCACCTCCTGCGCGAGAGTTGCCCATATCGCCTGACCGTGGGCTGTGCCGGCGGGTTGGACTCACCTCCGGTCAGCGGTCCACGGCCCCGGGCCGCGGTCGACTCTGTGGTGTGTTTCACCAGCTAGATTGCTGTGCCGACGCAATACGAGGTGTCGGCGTCATACGGGCTTTACTTGGGGGATTTTGCAGAGCTGTGATCTGGTCGCTAGTGCAGACAAAGGGCGGCGTCGGGAAGACGACGACGGCGATGTTCTTGGCCGCGGCTGCGGAGCGGCGGGGGATTGCGGTGCGTGTCGTCGATGCGGATCCGCAAGGATCAGCCTCTTCGTGGGCCGATCGGGCCGCGCACCGGGGGACGCCGCTGCCCTTTGATGTCGTTCCCGGGACAGCGGCGGCCGTGCGCGCCTTGGCGAGTGAACCGGGCGAACTGATATTGGTGGACAGCCCGCCCGCAGTGGCGGCGGCGATCGATGCCGCGATCGACGTAGCCGACCTGGTAATCATTCCGACCGGCCCCCGCGCGGCGGACATCGACCGAGTCTGGCCCACGCTGGACGTCACGCAGCACCGTCCCACGACGATACTGCTGACCCTGGTGGATGCGCGGAAGGTCGAGGCAGTGGAAATGCCGCAGGCGTTAATTGCTGCCAACGCCCCGGTCATGCACAGCGTGGTACGGCATCACAGTGCGATCGAGCGTGCGTTCGGTCGCGACATACCGCAAGATTTGGGAGACTACGCCGACGTGTTCGACGAACTCATTGCTGCAGCGTGGACCGACGGGAAGGCCGCGACGGTATGACGGAGAAGTCTTCGATGTCCGCAGCCGTGCGGGAGGCCGTGATCCGCCGGCCTACCGGAGCGGCCGCCACGGCGCGCGCGGCGAGTGCATTTCAGGGCTACGACGAGGCTTCGCAGCTCACACCCATGCCAGCACCGGTGGGCCACGAGGCCATGCGGACCACATTGCTCCTGCAGCAGACGATGCGTACCGCACTCAAGCGTCGGGCGTTAGACCAGGAAACGACCATGGGCGAACTCATCCGTACTGCTATCAATTTGGGGCTGAAGGATCCCGTTGGGTTGGCTCGCGCATCCGTGACTCATCGAGGCGCGGGCGGTGGTGTGCGGACCACGCTCGACTTGCCCCGGGCGATGCACCGTACCCTCAAGCGGGTCGTGGCGGATGAGGCGACGAGCCTGCAAGCGCTTGTCATGGCGGCAATCGTTCAGACTTACCCTGACCTGCGTTGATTGGCTAGAGGCCGTACGGCCACGCCAGTGGCCGCTTAGCTCCGTCCCCGAGTCGCCTCAGCTTGTCGTCGTCGCGCCGCGCGCAGCGGTGGCTCGCGATGCCCAGTTGCCACCACGTGATTCAGCCAGCCATCTGGCAAATAATGCACTACTATTTAAATAGTCATCTGCTTAACTATTCAGTATCTTTGTAAAAAGCGTTCTTGCATTCGCATATTGATGCATATATGTACTTCCATAAATCCTTATGGTTCGAGTTAGCAAATAGCTGTTCTGGCGGGAATCTTTAGATAATTTGATGCAAAGCTCGAGGCCGAGAACCGTTCGCACCATTTTTCGGAAGCTACTGCGAGTGGGGTCCGCGCTAGCTGTGGCGGGATGCGCAGTCGTCTTTGCCGTCGTCTTTGTGTGTCGCATCCCGGAGGGACCCGGCGCAGCTACGGCACTACCTGCGTCACCGCCGACGGAGCACGAGGCGACGCCGACAAGCCCGACCCGGCGGCCCCATCTGTCCCTAGTTGGCAATCACCTGTGGCGCGCGAGTCAGGGGAGGAGTATCCGCTCGCCGTTGAGCGTCCTCCGAGCGATGATCGGGCAGCTCAGCGGCCGCCGGTGTTGCCGATCAGCTCCACGCCGCTGCCGTTCCACCGGAACCTCACCACGCTGCCCACCCCGAGCGCATTGGGGTAGGTCAGCGCAACGGTGTCGCCGGTGCTCTGCGCGGGGTCGATCCCGTTGAACCCGTAGGTGTCCGGGACGCCCTGAGGGATGAACTTGCCGAGATGGAACAGCACCGCCCGGGTGGTCGGATTCTCGGCGTTGGTGTTGGCCTTGATGATCACCGCCGACAGTTGGGCGCACTCGTTGTAGTTGCCGGCCACCGGTTCGGGGTTCCACGCCTGCTGGCTGCGCGGGTCGCGGGGTAGTTCCGAGACGACCTTGGCGATGGTGGGTGCGGACAGATTGACTGCACAGGGATCGGGCGGGGCCGCACTAGTGCTCGGTGGCGGGCCCGCCGCGGCTGTCGGCGCGGTGGTGACAGCCGACGCAGCGGTGGGCTTTGTGGCCTGTGGCGTCTTGGCGACGGTTGAGTCCCCCGAGCCGCATCCAGCCAATGTCGCGGCCCCCGCCGCGGCTGACAAAGCTGTCAGTGCAGCGGCACGACAACGGAGCGACCACACATCGGGCACCGTACCGGCACCGGGCTGCCGGGTGTGGCAGGCGCGGCCGTACCACCATGTGGCGTGTGACCGTGCTGCGTTGCTGCTGCCTCGCAGATGATGACCACCGGTCATATGAGGTGGAGTCGTTCGGCGGCTGAAAAGTTGTTGAAATTACTTTTTCAATATGACCTACTGCGAAAGTTTCTGTGTAAAACTCACACCGAGCTCTGGCAATCACTAGTTAATCCATTGAAAGCTCCGCGGCGGGAGCGGAGCGGTGGCTTGAGCGTGCAGATTTCGGATGGGGGCTCTCAAATGTCTTACCTGTTGGTTTCGCCTAGTGCATTGTCTGCAGCAACAACAAATCTGACCGACATCGGCACGGCGGTCGAGGCCGCCAGAGCGGCGGCGGCGGGGTCGACGTCCCAGGTTGCGGCCGCGGCCGCGGATGAGGTGTCGGCGGCGATAGCAGCGCTGTTCGGCACCTACGGACAGGAATTTCAGGCGCTCAGCGCGCAGGCGTCGGTGTTCCATGACCAGTTCGTGAAGACGCTGGGTTCCGGCGCCGGGGCCTACTCGCTGACCGAAGCGACCGCGGCATCGCAGCTGGACACGTTGGCCCAGGAGGTGACCGGCCTGATCAACGGACCAAGCCAGGCGCTGACCGGGCGTCCACTGTTCGGCGACGGTGCGGATGGCGCGGCCGGGACAGGACAGCAGGGTGGCGACGGCGGTTGGTTGTGGGGTAACGGAGGCAAGGGCGGGTCGGGTGTGGCCGGAACGGCTACCACCGCCGCCGGCACCGGCGGGGCCGGTGGATCCGCATTCCTGTTCGGCCACGGCGGTGCCGGCGGGGCCGGTGGAATCGGCTGGACCGGGACGAATGGCGCGGCCGGCACGTCCGGCGGGACCGGCGGCGCCGGTGGCGCGGGCGGCCTGCTGTGGGGCAACGGCGGTGCGGGCGGTGTCGGCGGTGCGGGTGGTAACGGCAGCATCGGCGTCACCACGGCCGGCACCAGCGGAGATGGCGGGCACGGCGGTCTCGGCGGAGACGGTGGCGTGGGTGGCGCGGGACGCGCCTTGTTCTCCACCGGCGGTGCCGGCGGCGCGGGAGGTGTCGGCGGCGACGGCGGTGCGGGCGGCACCGGCGCCACCGGCACGACCGGCACGTGGGCCAGCGGCGGTACCGGTCTCGGCAGCGACGGCGGCGACGGTGGTAACGGCGGCCTCGCCGGCAACGGCGGCAAGGGTGCCGCGGGCGGCGCCGGCGGATTGTTCGGCTCCCTGGGCGCCAATGGCGACGGCGGCAGCGGCGGTAACGGCGGTGACGCTGGAATCGGCGGCACGGGTGGCGCCGGCGCGGCAGGCGATTGGAGCGCTGCCCTGAGCGCCGGCAACGGCGGTCACGGCGGCAACGGCGGCAACGCCGGTACCGCTCACGCCACTGGCGGGACCGGTGGCGCAGCGGGCACCGGCGGGCTGGCCGGCACCGGAACTGCAGGATCGGCGGGTCATGGTGGTGCCGCGGCCACCAGCGGCGGCGACGGGGGTAATGGCGGTGACGGCGCAACCGGCACCTTCAGCGCCGGCGGCACCGGCACGGGCGGCAATGGTGGCACCGGCGGCAATGGCACTGCGTTCGGCCACGGCGGGGATGGCGGGAAAGGCGGTGCCGGCGCCGACGGTGGTACCGGTCAACAGGCGGGCCACGGCGGCAACGGTGGTACGGGTGGTGACGGTGGCGTCAACGGCACCGGCGGCACCGGCGGCGCCGGCGGTAAGGGCGGCGCCGGCCAGAACCAGTTCAGCAACCCCAGCTTCGGTGGCGCAAATGAGGCACAGGCTGGTGGAACGGGCGGTACCGGCGGCAAGGGTGGCCTCGGTCACGGCAGCGGCGCCAACGGCAGCGGCGGCGCGGGTGGGGCCGGCGGTACCGGTGCCGGCATCGGTAGCGGTGCGACCGGACAGATTGGTGGATCGGGTGGTGCCGGTGCGGTCGGTACCGCAGCCGGCCCCGGTTACGGCGGCGGCGGTGGCGGCGGTGGCGGCGGTGCCCTCATTTCGGGACCCACCGGCACCGTCAGCGGTACCGCGACCGGCGGCTACGGCGGGCACGGCGGCGACGGCAGCGCCAGTGCGGCCGGCAGCACCGGGGGGACCGGTGGTAGCGCGACCATTTGGGCCGACACCGCAACCAGCACCGCCGGCGGTACCGCGAAGGGCGGCGACGGTGGCAACGCCTTCGGCACCGGTGGCACCGCCGGTGCCGGCGGGCAGGGCGCGATCGTGGCCCGCGGCGCGGACAGTCACGCCAGCGGCTTCGGCAACGGGGGCAGGGGCGGCGACAGCGTCGACGGAGGCACAGCCGGCTACGGCGGCCTGGGTGACGTGAATGCGAGTGCCGGAGGCACCGCGAGCGGCACGGGCACCGGAGGCAACGGCGGCAAGGCCACCGGCGCCGACAGCGTCGGCGGCAACGCGTACAACCCAGCCCGCAGCGGCGGCGAAGTACAGGCAGGCTACGGGAGTGTCACCGGTGGCAACTCCTCCGGTTTTGCGACCGGCGGCAACGGCGGCGATGCCAGCAACGGCGGACACGGCGCCACCGGCGGCTATGGGGTGGTGCTCTCTGCGGGGCTGGACGGGTCGGCGTCCGGCACTGCCACCGGTGGTAACGGCGGCGGCGCCAGTGCGTCCAATGCCAGCGGTGGCCTGGCCGGCGATGCCCAGGTCGGCGGTATTTACGGTTCTGCGACCGGCCACGCCGCTGGCGGCAACGGCGGCGACGGCCTCGGCGGCAGCGGCGGTAACGGGGGTTACGCGTGGGTCACCAACAACACCGACACCAGTCCGCTCGGCACACAGATTGTGAACGGCACCTCGATCGGCGGCAACGGCGGAAACGGCGGCGCCAACGGCACGAACGGCGCCGTGGGTGGACATGGCGGTGACGGTGCGGTCGCCAGGCTGATACCTCTGAACGGCACCCACTCCACTGACATGACCGTTCACGGCGGCAACGGCGGCGCCGGCGGCGCGGGCGGCAACGGCGTTGGCGGCATCGGCGGCAACGGCGGATCCGCCCAGGAAGTCGATGTCACCGGCGAGAACATGTCCGGCAACTACATCGAAAGCGGCGGCGGCGGGGCCGGCGGCACCGGCGGTGATGGCTTCAAAGGCGGGAATGGTGGTGCCGGCGGAGCGGCGCAGATCACCACAGCCGGCGGCGGCACGGTCAACGACAGCTCTGCCATTGGCGGGCTCGGTGGTCGAGGCGGCGACGGCAGCGGCACCGCCGCCGCCGGTGGGGGCGCCGGTGGCGGTGCCGCGACTATCTCCGCGTCCGATACGGGCAGCTCCGTCAGTGGGACCACCGCCAAGGGTGGCCAGGGCGGTGCCGGCGGTAGCAACGGCGGTGCGGGCCAGGTCGGCGGCGCGGCCATCGTCTCCGCTAGCGGCGGCGGGCACATCACCAACAGCAATGCCTTGGGTGGTTTGGGCGGCAGCGGCACCGGCGGCGGCACCGGCGGAAGCGGCGGCGCGGCCCTCGTTGGCTTCGACCCCACTACCGGCACGGTTCACGGTGGCACCATCTTCGGAGCGACCGCCCAAGGTGGCGAGGGTGGCGCAGGCACCGGCGGAACCGGCGGCGCGGGCGGTTCCGGCCTCGTCGTCGTCGACGGCACGGGAAGTACGACCGTCGCCGGCGGCACGATCGGTGGCGCCGGGCTCCAGGCCGTCGCAACCGGCGGCACAGGCGGAGCAGGTGTCAGCGGCGGGACCGGTGGTCGAGGCGGCTTCGGCGAACTCGAGGCCGGCCCGCAAGGCACCTCATATGGAAACTCAACCGGCGGTGCCGGCGGCAAGGGCACCGGCACCGGCAGCGTCGGCGGTCTGGGTGGACAGTCCGACATCCAGAGCGGCAAGACGACCGTGGTCGTCAATCCCAGCGGCGGCCCCGACATCTCGGTGGGCGGCCCCGGTGGGACGGCTCATGGTACGTCGACCGGCGGGGCCGGTGGCGACGCCACCAGTAACGGGACTGTGGGTGGCCACGGTGGCAACGGAGGAGGCGCGTCCATCGCCGCCGGCGGGGCCAACGCCGAGGCCACGGGCACGTCGCAGGGCGGCCGGGGCGGTGACGGCCTCAACGGCGGCACCGGCGGCGGCGCCAATGTCAGCGGAACGGGGAGCAACACAGGCTCTCCCGGTGCCAGCCGGATCAGCGCGCTGGGTCAGAACACCTTCGCGAGCGGTAGCGCCACCGGCGGCAGCGGCGGCACCGGTACCGGTGCCGGCAGTGTCGGCGGGAGCCCGGCCGACGGAAACATCATCGCGGCACTCTCCCCCAGCGGGGATCCCGGCAACTCCTCGCACCTGGTCAACCAGACAGTCCACGGTGGTAACGGCGGTAACGGCGGCAACGCCACCACCATCGGAACGGGTGGCAACGGCGGTGAGGCCGACGTGATCATGGTCGACAACGCGATCTACGAGAACAACCCCACTGGTATGAACGGCGCCAACCACCCGTAACCGAGGAACGCGGCTCCGGCCGGGCTGCGGCCTGGCCGGAGCCGCGTCATGCTGCGCACCGCCGACCGGCCGCTAACCTCCTGCGCCCGACGGCGCCGGCTTACCGACCACTAGACTCCCTAACCGATGGACACCCCTCCCGAAACCTTCGCCGACCTGCAGATTCACCCGTCGGTCCTGCGGGCGATCGCAGACGTCGGCTACGAGTCGCCGACCGGCATCCAGGCGGCCACCATTCCGGCGTTGCTCGCCGGCACCGACGTCGTCGGGCTGGCCCAGACCGGCACCGGCAAGACGGCGGCGTTCGCGATCCCGATCCTGTCCAAGATCGACACCACCAGCAAGGCGACTCAGGCGCTGGTGCTAGCGCCTACCAGGGAGCTGGCGCTGCAGGTGGCCGAGGCTTTCGGCCGCTACGGGGCGCATCTGCCGCAGCTCAACGTGCTGCCCATCTACGGTGGGGCGTCGTACACCGTCCAGCTGGCGGGGCTGCGCAGGGGCGCACAGGTAGTGGTCGGCACCCCCGGCCGGGTCATCGACCACCTCGAGCGCGGCACGCTGGACCTGTCCCGGGTGGACTACCTGGTGCTCGACGAGGCCGACGAGATGCTCACCATGGGCTTCGCCGAAGAGGTGGACCGCATCCTGTCCGAGACCCCGGAGTACAAGCAGGTCGCCCTGTTCTCAGCGACCATGCCGCCGGCCATCCGCAAGATCACCACCAAGTACCTGCATGACCCGCTGGAAGTCACCTCGAAGGCGAAAACCGCTACCGCAGAGAATATTTCACAGCGCTACATCCAGGTGGCGGGCCCGCGCAAGATGGACGCGCTCACGCGGGTGCTCGAGGTGGAGCCGTTCGAGGCGATGATCGTCTTCGTGCGCACCAAGCAGGCTACCGAGGAGGTCGCCGAAAAGCTGCGTGCCCGAGGGTTTTCCGCCGCCGCCATCAACGGTGACATCCCGCAGGGTCAGCGGGAGCGCACCATCGCCGCACTCAAGGATGGGAACATCGACATCCTGGTCGCCACCGACGTGGCGGCGCGCGGACTGGATGTGGAGCGCATCTCGCACGTGCTGAACTATGACATCCCGCACGACACCGAGTCCTACGTGCACCGCATTGGGCGCACCGGCCGCGCCGGACGCAAAGGTTCGGCCTTGCTGTTCGTCTCGCCACGAGAACGCCACCTGCTCAAGGCGATCGAGAAGGCCACCCGGCAGCCGCTCACCGAGGCGGCGCTGCCCACCGTCGAGGATGTCAACGCACAACGGGTCGCCAAGTTCGCCGACTCGATCACCAGCGCGCTGGGCGGCCAGGGCATCGAGCTGTTCCGGCGGTTGGTGGAGGATTACGAACGCGAGCACGACGTTCCGATGGCCGACATCGCCGCCGCGCTGGCGCTGCAGTCCCGCGACGGCGAGGCGTTCCTGCTGGCGCCCGACCCGCCGCCGGAGCGACGCGATCGCGAAAAACGAGGCCCGCAGGATCGTACCGAAAGGCCCAGGCAGACAAAGCCTTTCACCACCTACCGAATCGATGTGGGTAAGCGGCACAAGATCGGTCCGGGAGCGATCGTGGGAGCCATCGCCAACGAAGGGGGTCTGCACCGCAGCGACTTCGGTCATATCGCCATCGGACCCGATTTCTCGATGGTCGAACTCCCGGCAAAGCTGCCCAGGGCGGTGCTGAAAAAGCTTGAAAATACCCGCATCTCGGGTGTGCTGATCAACCTTCGGCCCGACCGGCAGTCCGACAAGAGGGCGCCCCGCAACGACGGTGGCAGACCGCGCCGGAAACCCGCCGGATGACGGTCTCCGAGGAGCAGGATCAGGGCGGACTCGAGCAGGTCTCCGGTGTCGACCGGGTGGCCTCGCTGACCGGTGTCCGCGCCGTCGCGGCACTGCTGGTGGTGGGCACTCACGCCGCCTACACCACCGGCAAGTACACCCACGGCTACTGGGGTCTGGTGGGAGCCAGGATGGAGATCGGGGTGCCGATCTTCTTCGTGCTGTCCGGTTACCTGCTGTTCCGTCCGTGGGTCAAGGCGGCGCAGACCGGCGGTCCACCGCCGTCGCTGACTCGCTATGCGCGGCACCGGGTTCGGCGCATCATGCCCGCCTATGTGATCACCGTGCTGGTTGCCTACGTGCTGTACCACTTCCGCGAGGCCGGACCCAACCCCGGACACAGCTGGCTCGGCTTGATCCGCAACCTGACGCTCACCCAGATCTACACCGACGGGTACCTCGGAAAGTACCTGCATCAGGGCCTGACGCAGATGTGGAGCCTGGCGGTGGAGGCGTCCTTCTATGTGCTGCTGCCGCTGTTGTCCTACCTGCTGCTGGTGTCGATAAGCCGACGGCGCTGGCGGCCCAAACTGGTGATCGCGACAATCCTGGCGCTGATGTTGATCAGTCCGGGATGGCTGATCCTGGTGCACAGTAATCATCAGATTCCCGACGGCGCCCGATTGTGGCTGCCGACCTATCTGGCCTGGTTTCTGGGCGGAATGTTGCTGACGGTGCTGCAGGCGGAGCGCGTGCGCTGCTATGCATTCGCCGCGATCCCCCTGGCGGTCGTCTGTTACTTCATCGTCTCCACGCCGATCGCGGGGGCGCCCACCACCTCGCCGGCGTCGCTGCCGGAGGCGCTGTGGAAGACGGTCTTCTACACGGTGATCGCCACGCTGGCGGTGGCGCCGTTGGCGCTGGGGAATCAGGGCTGGTACTCGGTCCTGCTGGCCAGCCGGCCCATGGTGTGGCTGGGCGAGATCTCCTACGAGATCTTCTTGATCCACCTGATCACCATGGAGTTCGCGATGGTCTACATCGTGCGAGCGCACGTGTACACCGGTCCGATGCTGTATCTCTACGTCGCAACGGTGGTGGTGACGATTCCGTTGGCCTGGCTACTGAACCGGTTGACCCGGGTCTAGGCGATCGCCTTTTCGGGTCAGACCCTGACCGCGAAAAAGATAGCGAAGGAAAAACTAGCGACGCGCCGACACCGGCGTCACCACCGGCACCACGAACTCCTCGATCATCGCTCGCTCGTCGGCCTCGTCGCGGCCGGGGAACGTCAGCATCGAGATGATCACCCGTACCGCCCAGCGGGCCCGCCGTTGCACCGCCACAGGGTCGTCAGGGCCCAGCGAACTCAGAAAGCCGGACACCAGCGCGACGATCACCGCGGACTGCCCAGCGAGCTCGCCGCCGATCGGCGGCTGGGTGGCCCCGAACCAGGCTGCCAGCGCGGGGTTTTCGCGGACCATCCGCAGGGTGGCGATGATGCCGTCGATCAGCCGTTCGCGGGGATCGGCAACCCGCTCGATCCGCCGCAGTATCTCGCTGCCCAGCCGGTGCGTCTCGCGGTGGACGTACGCGGTCCGCAGTGCCTCCCGACTGTCGAAGTACCGGTATAACGTTGCGCGCGAACACCCTGCCGCCCTTGCGATCTCGTTCATGCCGACCGAATCGGGCCCGTGCTCGGTGAACAGCCTCTCGGCGGCGTCCAGAATCCGGTCGGCGGCCACCTCGGTGCGCCGTTCGGCCAGCCAGTCCATCAGGATCGCATCCGGATCGGCACCGACAGCGGGCGCCGCACATAGCTGCCGCCCGACCACACGATGTGCTCGGGGTCGACTTCGAAATCCGGGCAGCGGCTGAGCAATTCGGTCAGTGCGACCCGCGACTGCATCCGCGCCGCGGCCGCGCCCAGGCAGTGGTGTGCACCGTGGCTGAAAGTCAGGATGTTGCGGGGGCGGCGCCGCACGTCGAGTTCGCCGGCATCGGGCCCGTACACGCGCTCGTCGCGGTTGGCCGACCCGTAGAGCAGCAGCACCCGACGTCCGGCCGGAATGGTGGTGTCTTCGATCGTGACGTCCCGGGTGGCGGTGCGGGCCAGGCCCTGCGCGGGGGAGGTGAGCCGCAACAACTCGTCGACGGCTTCCGGAATCAGGTCGTGATCGTCGACCAGCAGCTGGCGCTGATCGGGTCGCTGATGCAGCAAAGGCATTGAGCCACCGAGCATTCCGGTGACGGTATCGTTGCCTCCGGTGACCATGGTGAAAGTGAAGCCGAGGATCGAGAGCACGCCGGCGATGTCGCCGTCGGCACCGACGCCCGCGGCCACCAGATGCGAGATCGTGTCGTCCTCGGGTTCGGTGCGACGGCGTTCGATCAGCGCGGTGAAGTAGCCCATCATGGTCCCCACCGCATCGCCGACGGTTTCCAGTGCCCCGGCGATACCGCCCTCGGCGGTGTTGGCCGCGACGATGGCCTGGGTCCACCCGTCGAATTGGGCCCAATCCTCTTCGGGCACACCAAGATAATGCGCCACCACCATCGACGGCAGCGGCTTGAACAACTCGGTGACGATGTCGCCGCCGCCGTTGGCGCGTAGTGCCTCGATCCGCTGCACCACGAACTCGCGCACCTTGGGCTCGACCGCCTCGACCTGACGGGGGGTGAACCCGCGCGAGACCAGCTTGCGGAACTCGGTGTGCACCGGCGGATCCTGCATCACCATCGGCGGGTTGTCCCGCAGCCCGATCATGTCCAGGTCACCGTAATTGACGGTCAGGCCCTCCGCCGAGGAGAACGTCTGGTGGTCGCGCGCGGCGGCCCAGACGTCCGCGTGCCGGGACAGTACGTAGTAGTCGTTTTCCGGGTGCCCGGATGGCACGACGTGGTGAACCGGGTCGTGGTCGCGCAGCGCCCGGTACATCGGCCAGGGGTTGGGCCAGGTCTCTGCGGTGGCAAGCACGAACTTCGCGGGCGCCTCGTGAGACATAACAGCGGTCATGTCTTATATCTACGACATTCGCCGGTATTTGTCAACGAAGCACCGGTGGCGTTCGCCTGAGCGTTGCCGGTGAATCCTGGGCGGGGAAAGAAAGGTCCCGCCCTGGCTTCACTCGCAAACGCCCACGGTGCACACTCGAGTGTCGGAGGCCAAACAACAGCATGACCACGCCCGACCAAGTCGACTTCAGCGGCGTGCAGTGGGGCTCGGTGGAATGGACCAACCTGTGCACGTTGTACCTACGGGCATACGAGAGCCGCTCGCCGGAGCCGATTCTGGGGGACCACGCGGCAGTTGAAGCGGTGGACCGCATCGAATACGACTGGGCCCGGGTACATCGCGCCACGTTTCCCCGGTCCAACCAGTACCTGGTCGCCATGCGCGCCAGGCAATTCGACGACTGGTGTGCCGACTTTCTGCGACGCCACCCGAATGCCGTCGTACTGCACCTCGGCTGCGGCATGGATACCCGCGCGTTCCGGCTGAAGCCCGGGTACCCGGCTCCTCCTCACAGCGCGCCGCTCAGACAGGAGAAACCCGCCGAAACCGTGCGGTGGTTCGACGTCGACCAACCGCAAGTGATCGCGCTGAGGCGCAAGCTCTATCACGACACGGCCGAGCATCAGATGATCGGCGCAACAGTGACCGACGAGGGCTGGCTGGAAGAGATACCCACCGATCGGCCGCTGCTGATGGTCGCCGAGGGGCTGCTCATGTATCTGACTGGTTCCGAGGTGTGCACTTTGTTGCAGCGGCTCACGGATCGGTTCAGCAGCGGCGAATTAATCTTCGACACCACCTCGCCGCTGGGGCCGCGACTGTCCAAGGTGCTCACCCGGGGCATCACCAAGTGGGGCATCCGGGACGCCCGAGAGATTGAGCGCTGGAACCCGCGGCTGCGATTCCTTGAGCAGTCGCCGGTTGGGGCACTGTCGGGACGCATCCCGTCGGCGTCACTGCGGTTGGTTTGGCGGCTGGTCAACGCCACACCGATTCGCAATTACGATGTGATCAACCGATTTTCATTCTGAGCCACTCAGATTCCCGACCCCGGGTTCAGAATCCCCAACGGATCCAGCGCCTGTTTGATCCGCCGGTTCAGCTCCATCACCTCGGGTCCCAGATACCCCTCGAGCCAGGGCCGCTTCAACCGGCCGACACCGTGCTCACCGGTGATGGTGCCGCCCAATTCGACGGCCAGATCCATGATCTCGCCGTAGGCCAGTTGAGCGCGCTGGGCCATCGCGGCATCGGAGGGGTCGAAAACCAACAGCGGATGTGTGTTGCCATCACCGGCATGCGCGATCACCGAGATCATCAGGTCCCGCTCGTCGGCGATCCGGGCGATCCCCGTCACCAACGATCCGAGGGCGGGCAGCGGCACGCCGACGTCCTCGAGCAACAACGATCCCTTGGCCTCCACCGCCGGGATGCAGAATCGCCGCGCAGCCACGAAAGCCTCGCCCTCGTCGGGGTCGTCGGTCGAAAACACTTCCACCGCACCGTTTTCGGCGAACACCTCGGCCATGATCGCGGCGTCCTCGGTGCCGGCGCGACCCCGCTCGTCGGAGCCGGCTACCAGCATCGCGGCCGCCGTCCGGTCCAGGTCCATCCGCAAGGTGTCCTCGACGGCGTTGATCGCGACCTGGTCCATGAACTCCAGCATCGACGGTCGCAGCCGTGCGGTGACCCCGAGCACGGCATCAATAGCCGTCTCCACCGAGGCGAAGCTGGCCACCACCACACTCGAGGTGTGCTGGGCCGGCAGCAGCCGCAGCGTCACCTCCGTGACCACACCGAGCGTCCCTTCGCTACCCACGAACAGCTTGGTAAGGGGAAGTCCCGCAACATCTTTCACCCGCGGGCCGCCAAGCCGCACCGCGGTGCCGTCGGCCAGCACCACCTGCATGCCCAGTACGTAGTCGGTGGTGACTCCGTACTTGACGCAGCACAACCCGCCGGCGTTGGTGGCGATGTTGCCGCCGATGCTGCAGATCTCGTACGACGACGGGTCCGGCGGGTACCAGAGTCCGTGCTCGGCGGCGGCGGCTTTGACTTCGGAGTTGAACAGCCCGGGCTGGCACACCGCGGTACGGGTGACCGGGTCGACGGTGATGTCGCGCATCTTCTCGGTCGAGAGCACGATTCCGTTGTCCACCGCCGTCGCCCCGCCGGACAACCCGCTGCCGGCCCCGCGCGGTACGACCGGCACCTTGTGGGTGGAAGCCCAGCGCAACACGGTCTGCACCTCTTCGGTACACCGCGGCCGGACTACGGCTAGCGGTTTGCCCGCCGACGGGTCCAGGGCGCGGTCCTGGCGGTAGCCCTCGGTCACCGCGGGGTCGGTGATCACCATCCCCTCGGGCAGTTCGGAGATCAGGCCGTCTAGCACGCTCACCGGGCCGATCCTACGTTGAGGAGCCGACAGCGAACTCCGGTGCGCGATCCAGTTCTCGCAACGACGGCAGCCCGATGCAGAGCCACCCGGTCGCCAGGATCGGCAGCGAGAGCACCAGAAACGCGACGTGCAGGCCCGCCGCATCGGCCAACGGACCGGCCAGCAACAGTCCCAGCGGGCCCGCGGCATAGGCCAGTGACGCCATCACCCCGACCACCCGACCGCGCAGGTGCGCCGGCGCCCGGGTCTGCACGACGTAGGCGTAGATCGGCTGGATCGGCCCGTACACCAGGCCGACCAGCGCGACCAGCAACAGGATCACCGGCAGCGGCGGCAGCAACGCGATCGCGGTGGCGGCGGCCCCGAAGGTGAGCACCGCGGTCAGCATGATCACCCGGCGCGGTACTCGTTTCGCCAGCGCCACATAGCCCAGCGCACCCAGCAAGCCGCCCAGGGACAACGCCATCAACACCGAACCGAGCTGCCCGGGCTGATGCCGGTCGCTGAAGTACTTGGGGAACAGCACGGTCTCCATTGGCAGATACAGCGCTGTGACGGTCAGGTCGATCAGCGCCAACGTGCGCAGCACCCGCAGACTCCACACGAAACGCAGCCCGTCGGCAATCCCAGACCTCAATCCTCGGGGCCGGTTCACGTGCACCGGTTTGCCGGCGCCCTCCAGCCGCAGCACCGCAATCGCCAGGATGGACATCGCGAACGCCCCTGCGGTGATCCACATCGTGGTGATGCCGCCGACCGTCGCGATCATCAGCCCGCCGATGCCCGGGCCCACCATGAAGGCCAGGTTCAGGATCGCCTCGTAGCTGCTGTTGACCCGGTCCAGCGACCAGCCGGCCCGGGCGGCGGCCTCCGGCAGCATCGACTGGCGCGCGGTGATACCGGCCGGGTCGAACGCCGCCGCGCACCCACCGAGCACCGCCAGCACCGCGACGTCGACGGCCTGCCCGCCGAACGCCCACGCCACCAACGGCACGCCGGCCACCGCCGACCCGGACAGCGCGTCGGCCACCATCGACACCCGCCGGCGACCGAAGAAGTCGACCGCGGTGCCCGCGACCAGCGTGGAAACCAGCAGCGGCAGCGTCGTCGCGCCGGCCACTATCGAGGCCTGACCGGCGCTGCCCTGGCGCTGCAGCACCAGCCAGGGGAACGCGACTATCGAGATGCCGTCGCCGGCGCACGCCATCAGACTGGCAAAGAGGACGAGAATGACCGGGCCGCGGTTGTTTTCCATCGACAAGCTGCTCATGGGATATCGCGGCTGAATCTAACGCCAAACCGGCCACGGAAACCACCGAATTTGCTGGCCCGTGCAGGATGTAGGGGTGCTCTTCCACCCGAACACCGGCCAGGCGTTCAGCTCGCCCGTCGCGCCGGGCTCCGGGTGGCCGGGCGACCGGGCAACCCTCGAGACGCCGGTAGCCGCCGACGCCGCGCGCGTCGTAGAGCTGGCCGACACGGCACCCGACATCGCCGAACTGGACGCGCGGATCAGCGTGTGCCGGGCCTGCCCCCGGCTGGTGGCCTGGCGCGAGGAGGTCGCGGTCACCAAGCGCCGCTCGTTCGCCGACCAGCCCTATTGGGGTCGTCCGGTGCCGGGCTGGGGAGCGGAGCGGCCGCGGCTGCTGATCGTCGGGCTGGCTCCGGCCGCCAACGGCGCCAACCGCACCGGCCGGATGTTCACCGGCGACCGCTCCGGCGACCAGCTCTACGCGGCGCTGTTCCGGGCCGGCCTGGTGAACCAGCCGACCAGTGTCGACGCCGCAGACGGATTGTGCGCCAAGCAGATTCGCATCGTCGCGCCGGTGCGGTGTGCGCCGCCGGCGAATGCCCCGACGCCCGCCGAGCGCGACACCTGCGCACCCTGGCTGGCGGCCGAGTGGCGGCTGGTCGCACCGGATGTGCGGGTGCTGGTGGCGCTGGGCGGTTTCGCCTGGCAGATTGCGCTCAAGCTGGCCGGCGCGAGCCGGACGGGCCGGGCCAAGTTCGGCCATGGCGTCGTCGCCGAACTGCCGTCAGGAGTGCGGGTGCTGGGCTGCTACCACCCGAGCCAGCAGAACATGTTCACCGGTAGGTTGACTCCGGCAATGCTCGACGACGTCTTCGCGGACGCTAAGAAGCTGGCAGGGATTGATTAATGGTCGAGAGGGTGCTGGTCTCCGGGGCCAGTGTCGCGGGTCTGACCGCGGCGTATTGGCTGGACCGGATCGGCTATGCGGTGACCGTGGTGGAGCGCTACCCGGGGCTGCGGCCGGGTGGTCAGGCGGTCGACGTGCGCGGCCCGGCGCTAGAGGTGCTGGACCGGATGGGGTTGCGCGCGGTGGCCGAGGACTGCCGGACCCGCATCCGGGGTTCGTCCGTCGTCGACCGGGACGGCAACGTGTTGTCCGAGGACACCGAGTCGACACCGACGGGCGGGCCGATCGGCAGCCCCGACATCGAGTTGCTGCGTGATGACCTGGTCGAATTGCTGTACGACGAAACGAAATTGAAGTCCGAGTTCCTGTTCGACGACACCATCGTCACTCTGGATAATCTCGGCCCCGGCGTGGAGGTCACCTTCGAACGCGAGGAGCCCCGCACCTTCGAACTGGTGATCGGCGCCGACGGCCTGCACTCCAACGTGCGCCGGCTGGTGTTCGGACCGGAGGAGCGGTTCATCAAGCGCCTGGGCACCTTCGCCGCGATCTTCACGGTGCCCAACTTTTTGAATCTGGACTACTGGCAGATGTGGCACTACGGCGACCACACCATGGCCGGGGTGTACAGCGCGCGCAACAACTCCGAGGCCAGAGCCATGCTGGGGTTCATGGACCCCGAGCTGCGCATCGACTACCGCGACACCGAAGCGCAGTTCGCCGAGCTGGAACGGCGGATGGCCGACGACGGCTGGGTTCGGCCGAAACTGCTGGAGCTGATGCGCTCGGCGCCGGATTTCTACTTCGACGAAATGTCGCAGATAGTGATGGACCACTGGTCGATCGGGCGGGTGGCGCTGGTGGGCGACGCCGCGTACTGCGCCTCGCCGCTGTCCGGGCAGGGCACCAGCCTGGCATTGCTGGGCGCGACCATTCTGGCGGGCGAGCTGAAACTGGCCCGCACTGACCATGGACTCGGATTTGCCAACTACTTCAAGCGTTTTCACGCTTACACCGAGCGCACTCAATTCCTGGCCAGCGACAGCATTCCCGGCGGCGCGCCGATATCGCAGGAGCAGTTCGACATGATCGTGAACTCGATCACGCTGATGAACTACTGATCCGCGCCCGACTCCCCCCCTTCGCGCCGAGCGTCACGCTGGCGCAACGTCGGGTGCCGAACGACACGCCAGTGCAGCGGTCGGCGGATCAACTCCGACTTCAGCGCGGGAAGGTTTGCACCCTCGAACGCGTTGAGGAAGGCGTGCGACTTTCTGTACTCGACCTTGTCCCGGTGCGTTCCGACCAGTCGACCGGGGATGCGCTGGCCGCGACGGTGGCGTTGGCGCAGACGGCCGACCGGCTCGGCTTCACCCGGTACTGGCTGGCCGAACACCACAACATGCCGTCGGTGGGCGCGACGAGCCCGCCGGTGCTGATCGCCTACCTCGCCGCCCAGACCACCCAATTGCGACTCGGCTCGGGCGGGGTGATGCTGCCCAACCATGCGCCGCTGGCCGTCGCCGAGCAGTTCGCGCTGCTGGAGGCCGCCGCGCCGGGCCGCATCGACCTGGGCATCGGCCGCGCCCCCGGCTCGGACCCGGTGACTTCCTACATGCTGCGTGCGGGCCGGGGCGCCGCCGACGACAGCGACATAGCGAACTTCCCGCAGTACCTCGACGACGTCGCGGCGTTGATGAGCGCGAGCGGCGTGCGGCTGGCGCTGCGTTCCGGTGACTACACGCTGAAGGCCACCCCCGCCGCCACCAGCGAGCCGAGACTGTGGCTGCTGGGGTCCTCGATGTACTCGGCGCAGCTGGCCGCCGCCAAGGGCTTGCCGTACGTGTTCGCCCATCATTTCTCCGGGCAAGGTACCGAAGAGGCGCTTGCCTACTACCGCAAGCACTTTCGGCCCAGCGATTTGACCCACGAGCCGGTGACCTTCCTTACCGTCAATGCATCCGTAGCCGAAACACGGGACGAAGCAACGGCTTTGCTGTTGCCCAATCTGCAGATGATGGCGCGGCTGCGTACCGGGCAACCGCTGGGACCCGTGCAACTGGTCGAAGAGGCTCAACAGGCCCGCCTGACGCCGCAACAACAGCACATCGTGGACAGCGGCCTGCGCCGCGCCGTCGTCGGCGCCCCCGCTGAGGCCGCCGACCAATTGCGTTCGCTGGCAGCGCATTTCGACGTCGACGAGGTGATGGTGCACCCGGTCGCCGCGGCGTACCGCGGCACCGACCCGGCGACGTCGCCGGCGCGGGTCAACACACTGGAGTTGCTCGCCAAGGAGCTGTTCTAGCTCGGCTGTTGCTGAGCTTTCTTCGGCGCCGGGCCGGGCGCATTGGTCAGGATCCAGTCCCGCAGGTCGCTGCCGGGCAGGGGCGGACTGTGCACGAAACCCTGGGTGATGGTGCAGCCGTACTGCCGCAACGCCCGCAACGTCACCTCGTCCTCGACACCCTCAGCGACCAGATCGGCGCCCAGGCTCTCGGCCAGCGCCACGGTGGATCGCACGATGGCCACCGAACGCGGGTCCTGGGCCAGTCGTGCCACGAACACCCGGTCCAGCTTGAGTTCGTCCACTGACACGTCCTGCAGCCGCGCCAGCGACGACCATCCGGTGCCGTAGTCGTCCAGCGAGATACGCACCCCCAGCTGCTGCAACGCGGCGACGGTGTTGCGCGACCGCGCCGAGTCCACCAGCGTGCTTTCGGTGATCTCGATGATCAGCGCGTCGGCGGGCAGGCCATGGGTGCGCAGTTGTTGATCGATGCTGCCGACCAGGTCGAGGTCGAGCAGGTTGGTGGTGGACAGGTTCACCGCGATGGTCAGCGGCAGTCCCTGGTCGCGCCAAGCTCGAGCTTGTTTCAGCGCGAGGTCGACGGTGCGGTTGGCGATCTTGCGCATCAGGCCGGCGCGTTCGGCCTCGGGCAGAAACTCTTCGGGCAGCAGCAACCCGCGGGCGGGATGGTGCCAGCGCAGCAGCGCCTCGACGCTGTGCACGCTGCCGTCCGCGGCGTTGATCTTGGGCTGGTAGTGGCAGGTCAATTCGGAGCCGTCGGCCAGGGCGGCTCGAAGTTCCTCGATCAGGCTGGGGTCGTTCTCCCGATACAGCTCGAACGCCGTGTCGTAGACCGCGATCCTGCCGTGGGCCGACTTGGCATGCGGCAGTGTGATTTCCGCGCGGTTCAGCAGTTCCTGTGGATGGTCGCAGTGGTCGGGGAACAGTGCGATCGCGATCCGGGCGTCGACCTGGATGGTCACCGGGTCCAGGGCGAACGGCTCACCCAGCGCCTCGAGCAGCCGGCCCGCTTGGGCGCGTGCGGCGATCAGGTCTGCGCCCTCGGCGAGCAGTATCGCGAACTGGTCGTCACCGACGCGCGCAAGAAGGTCGTCGCGACGCACGTTCTGGGACAATCGATCTGCGATCTGGCGTAGCAGTTCGTCGCCGAAGCGCGGACCGACGGTGTCGTTGATCTCGTGAAACTCCAGTAACTGCAACAACAGCAGTGCACGACGAGCCGGTGCCCGGGCTAGCAGCGGCGGCCCGACCACGGGCGTCCGCGGCGGGGAGACGGGCACCTCGGTCAGTGTGGTGGCCAGAGACCGCCGGTTGGGCAGCCCGGTAACCCCGTCGGTCATGGCTTGCTTGTGGTTCTCGGCCAGATTGCTGACCTCGCGGAAGGTCACCGAGAATCGGGCCGCGACCGCGATCAGGCTCAGCGCCGCCAGTATCGGCGCGCTGCGTGACTCGTGGCCTACCGCGGTGACGGCGAGCGCCACGACGGTGCACGCCACCGGAGCGGCGTAGTAGCCGAGTCCGCGTCGCGGCAGTGGGGGCGTCGATGACCACGCGGTCCAGGCGGCCAGCGCGAGAAACAGCGACGACGCGGGCCAGCAGGCGTCGAGCAGGGTGCCGACCCGGTATTCGCTGGCGGAGGTCTCGAACAGATAGGCCGTGTCAGCGGCCGCGAACAACACGAATCCGGCGACCAGCAAGCTCCAGCGGAACTCGTGCCGCCAGCCGAGGATCGGCAGCATCCCGGCGGCCAGCGCCAGCAACACCAGGTCGCACCACGGGTAGATCAGCCCCACCAGCACGGTGGCCGGCGCGCGCGCGGTGGCGGCCTGGATCGGCCCCGCGGTCAGCGCTGCGGCCACGGCGGCCATCGCCAGTCCGCACACCACCGAGTCGAGCCGAACCGCGAGCGGCACCCGCTTGAGCCGCGCCTGCATCAGCAGCAGCAGACCGGCGTATGTCAGCGGATAGGCAGCAACGGCAGGTAGGGCAACCAGAGCCGCACCCGCGAGGTGACCTCGTCCAGGTTCGTGGCGGTCGGGGACTCCGTGGTGCTGACCAGACCCGCCAGCGCGACCAGTCCCAGTCCCGCGACCCGGGTGACGTCGACCAGGTCGCCGGTGTGGTAGCTGCCCACCCCGGTGCGAAACAGGACCAGCAGGTCGGCCAGCATGATGGTGGTGATTCCGCCGGCCAGCAGGGTGATGCTGCGGCGACCGCCGGGACGGCCTCGCGACAACACCAGGATGGCGACGGTCATCAGCATGACGTCGGTGACGACGTGGACCACCGTGGTCGGCCGTGAGCTGTTAGCCGTCTGCAGCAGTTTGTCCAGGACGAACACCCACGAGGCGACAAACAGCGAGGTTGCCACGATGATGCCGTCGAGCACCAGACGCCAGATGTTGTGGCCCTGCGGGTTGGCCAGCGACGCCAGTGCGGTCAGGACGCCGATCGGGAACAGCAGTAGCACGAACTCCGCCGCAGCGGGATGGCTGGCATGGTCGAGTTCGGTGCGCACGTCGAGGACGGCCCAGATGATTTCACCGACCACCCAGCCGGTCAGCGCGACAGCCAGCGAGAGCCAGCCGAAGCGGCGGCGGCCGACGGCGTGCCGAGCGGCTCGCGCAGCGCAGCCGGCCGCGAAGAGCAGGCAGAGCACGGTCACGACCTGCACGAGGGGCCGCGTGGCGTAGGGGCCCTGCCAGCCCAGCAGCGAGGAAGGGAGCACCAGGGCCGCCGCGAGCGCGTAACCGCCGACCACCGCACAGCTGACGCCCATCGTCAGCCCGGTGAGCGGGCACGGCAATCCCGTCCAGCGCTTCATTCCCTGCTCCAGCTAGCCCGTAGCGCGCCTGCCGGCGAGGTAATCGAAGGCTTCCACCGCGCGCTTTCACAGAATAGACCGCTGGACTGCATTTCTACCTCATTACTGACGCAGATTCAGTCATCGAATGGGTTTCGCGACCAGCCGTACGATTAACCACGGCTGTCAGTACCGGCTAATGCTGCGCGCAAGATCCGTCCCGTTGCGTCCCGATCTGGATCTCGACGTAGCACCATGCCCTTGGCCAGTGCGAGCTTGTCGCCGTTGCGTCGCGGCAGCACGTGCAGGTGGATGTGAAACACGGTCTGGAACGCGGCACTGCCGTCGTTGATCGCCATATTGGTGGCGTCGGCCAACTCGGTCGTCTTGGCAGCCTGAGCGATGCGCTGACCCATGGTGATCATCCCGGCCAGGGTCTGCGGTGGGGTGTCGCCGAGGTCCACGCTGTGCTGCTTGGGAATCACCAGGGTGTGGCCGCGGGTGAACGGACGAATGTCGAGGATTGCCAGGTAGTCGTCGTCTTCGCAGATCCGGATGGCCGGAGCTGTCCCGGCGACGATCGCACAGAACACGCAGGACATGTCGCCAACGGTACTGGCAACCCGAGATACGCTGCGGCAGTGGACCCTAGCGATCTCGCGTTCGCCGGCGCCGCCGAGCAAGCCCGGATGCTGGCCGACGGCGAGATCACCGCTCCCGAGCTGCTCGAGGTCTACCTGGAGCGGATCGAGCGGCTGGACAGCGAACTGCGCGCCTACCGGGTGGTGCGGTACGACGGCGCCCGCGAGGAGGCCGAGCTCGCCCAGCAGCGCCTGGACGCCGGGGTGCGGCGACCGCTGCTCGGGGTGCCGATCGCGATCAAGGACGACGTCGACGTCGCGGGCGAGGTCACGACCTACGGCAGCGGTGCGCACGGCCCGGCGGTGAAGGACGACGCCGAGGTCGTCCGTCGGCTGCGTGCCGCGGGTGCGGTCGTCATCGGCAAGACCGCGGTGCCCGAGCTGATGATCATGCCGTTCACCGAGTCGCTGACGTTCGGGGCGACCCGCAATCCGTGGAACCCCCGTCGTACGCCGGGCGGCAGCAGCGGGGGCAGCGCCGCGGCGGTCGCGGCCGGCCTGGCCCCGATCGCGCTGGGCTCCGACGGCGGCGGATCGATCCGCATCCCGGCGACCTGGTGCGGCCTGTTCGGGTTGAAGCCGCAGCGCGACCGGGTCTCGCTGGAGCCGCACGACGACGCCTGGGAGGGGCTCAGCGTCAACGGCCCCCTCACCCGGTCGGTGCTGGACGCGGCGCTGATGCTCGATGCGACGACGACGGTGCCCGGGCCGGAAGGTGAGTTCGCCGCCGCCGCGACACGACCGCCGGGGCAGCTGCGAATCGCGTTGAGCGCCAAGGTGCCGACGCCGATGCCGGTCCGGGTCGGCACGGCTCAGCGCAACGCGCTCGAACAGGCGGGAGCGTTGCTTCGCGACCTGGGTCATCAGGTGATCGATCGCGACCCGCAGTACCCGCCGTCGCTCTACGCGAACTATCTGCCTCGCATGCTGCGCGGCATCAGCGACGACGCCGACGCACAGGCCCACCCGGAGCGGCTCGAGGCGCGCACCCGCCACCTCGCCCGGCTGGGTTCGTTTTTCTCCGACCGGCGGATGGCGGCGTTGCGGGAATCGGAGATCGGGCTGAGCGCGCGGATCCAGTCGATCTTCGACGACGTCGACGTCGTCGTAACGCCGGGTTGTGCTGCGGGGCCGTCCCGCATCGGCGCCTACCAGCGCCGCGGCGGCATCTCGACGTTACTGCTGGTCGGTCAGCGGGTTCCGTATCAGCAGGTCTGGAATCTGACCGGTCAGCCGGCCGCGGTGGTTCCCTGGGACTTCGACGACGACGGCCTGCCCATGTCGGTACAACTGGTCGGGCGACCCTTCGACGAGGCGACGCTGTTGTCGCTGTCGGCGCAGATCGAAGCGGCCCGGCCGTGGGCGCAGCGCCGGCCGCCGGTGTCATGAGCGACGGGTCCGATATCGACGACCTGCTCGACGGCCTGGACGCAACGATGCTGATTTTCAGTGGTCGTTCGCCGGCGCGGCGGCTGAAAGGCATCGAGGGGGAGACCAGGGTGCATCGAGTCCGGCGGGACTGATCACGCGTATAGGGCAGGCCCGGCGTGACTCGGGGGGCGTTCCGACTCCGTCGTACGCGGGTCGGACGCGGCCGGGTGTTACCCCGTCTTCCGGCACTTGAGATTTGGTCACTTCCGGGCCTGCTTCGCTCCCAAAAATACAACCGCCCGTACCTGATGGCAACGCTTCCGGGGGCTGTCTCAGCCAGGTTGTCCGGCGCTTGTTGTTCGCTCGCGGCGAACCATCGTTCAGTAATCGATGTAATGGTGTAATCATGCAATCATGAGTATTCATCATCACGGTCGCCGGCACGGGCGACCCGGCGGCTGGCAGCAGGCCGATCAGCCCGACGCGGCCGGCGCGGCCGAATGGTTCGCCGGTCGCTTACCCGAAAGCTGGTTCGACGGCGACCCCACCGTCGTGGTCGACCGCGAGGAGATCACGGTTGTCGGCAGGCTCGCGGTCCCGGACGGCGCCGAGGAAGAAAGCGCCGCACGCGCCGAGGGCCGGGCGTCGCGATTCCGTGAGGAGACCCGGGCGGAGCGGATAGCCATCGCCGAGGAGGCGCAGGCGCGCTACGGGCGCAAGGTGTCCTGGGGTGTGGAGGTCAACGGCGAACGAAAGTTGTTCACCCACATCGCTGTTCCGGTTATGACGCGGCTGCGTCAACCGGAGCGTCAGGTGCTCGATACGCTGGTCGACGCCGGCGTCGCTCGCTCCCGCGCCGACGCCCTGGCCTGGTCGGTCAAGCTGGTCGGTGAGCACACCGAGGAATGGCTCGCCAAGTTGCGCAGCGCGATGTCCGCGGTCGACGACCTGCGTGCGCAGGGCCCCGATCTGTCGAGCTGACCCCGGCGGCGTTACTTCTCTTTGTTGACGTTGGCGACGATCTTGTCCACGATCTTGCTGCCCTGATCGGTGATCTGGTAGCCGCAGGCGTTGATATCGACGATGACGTTGTTCGCCACACCCATTGCCCGCTGACATTCCCAACCGTCGGCCCCCTCCTGGGTATCGACGATGGTGATCTTCGGCGGCGCGCCTTGCACGTCGGCGAAAGTCCACCGGTAGGTCTTGGACTTACTGGTGACCGTCAGGGTGTTGCCGGCGCAGCTCTTCCATTTTTTCAGCGAACTGTCCATGAACTCGCGGGCCTTTTCGGCCGTCGGGAACGCGACCACGGCCTGTACCACCCAGTGCTTGTAATCTTCGTCCGGCTCGGCGAGCTGCACGGCGCTGATCCCGGTGTAGCCGGTACCGGCGAACACCGGCGCCGCGCCGACGTAACGCGCGCTCCGGCAGTCCGGCGCGGAGAGCGTCACGTCGGAAGTGTCCATCGACGTCAGGGTCTTGCCGGCTTGCATCGTGGACGAACCCATCACCGAGTTGATCTCCGATGGGCTGAGCAACAGTGAGTTCAGCCGATCCTCGGAGATCGGCTTGACCTTGGGTTTCGGGTCGGGCCGCGTGGCCAGATAGATGCCGATTCCTCCGGCCACCAGCGCGACCACGATGATGGCGGCCGCGATGATGGGCCAGGGGTTGCGTTTCTTGGGCGGCGGTTGGTTCCAGGCCGGAACCGGACCCGACTGCGGATACGGAATCGGTGTGCTGGGCGGTCCGCCGGGCGGGCCGCCACCGGGGTAGTACGGGGGATTCTGCGGTGTCGGGTTCGGCGCCGAGATCGGGCCACTGGCCGCGGCCCAGCCGGGATTGCCGGCCGGAGCGGGCGGCCGCTGCTGCGGGACCGGTCCCGACGAGCCGGGCGCGCCGCGGTACTGGGGCTGGGCATAGCGCGGGTCCGGCGGCGGGGTGTTCGGCGGCGGAGTTGACTGCGGCGGCGGTGTGGATCGCGGTGGCGGTGTGGACCGCGGCGGCGACATCGGCCCGGCCGGCATGGTCGGTGGGACCATCGTCGGGGGACCGGGCAGCGTGGCCTCCTGGCTGCGGCGCACGATCTTGTCGGCGTGGTCCTGGTCGGGGGTACTGAGCGCCTCGTGGGCGGCCAGTGCGAGGTCGCCGGCGCTGGCGTAGCGATCCTCGGGCTTTTTGGCCATACCCCGTGCGATGACCGCGTCGAAGGCTTTCGGGATGCCCGCACGTGCGGTGCTCACCTGCGGGACCGGGTCGCGCAGATGAGCCGTCACCAAGATGCCGGCACTGTCGGCGCGGTACGGCGGGGCGCCGGTCAGGCATTCGTAGAGCACGCAGGCCAGCGCGTAGATGTCGGCGCGATAAGTGACCTCGTCATTGGAAAAGCGTTCCGGCGCCATGTATTTCCAGGTGCCCACCGCCGTGCCCATCTGGGTGAGCTTCTCGTCGGTGGTGGCGCTGGCGATGCCGAAGTCCACCAGGTACGCGAAGTCATCGCGGGTAATCAGGATGTTGGGCGGTTTGACGTCGCGGTGCATCACCCCGGCGGCGTGGGCGGCGTCCAGGGCCGAGGCGATCTGGGTGATGATGGCCACCGCGCGCGGCGGGGTCAGCGGGCCGTACCGCTTGAGCAGGCTGTCGAGGTCGGTGCCCTCGATCATCCGCATCTCGAGGTACATCTGGCCGTCGATTTCGCCGTAGTCGTGGATGGGCACCACGTGGGGTTCCATCAGGCGCCCGGCGATGCGGGCCTCGCGCTTCATGCGTTCGCGGAAGACGGGGTCCTTGCTGAATTCGGCCGTCATCAGCTTGACCGCCACCGTCCACTCTTTGACGGTGTGCTCGGCCTCGTAGACCTCGCCCATCCCCCCCGCGACCCAGCAACCGTTTGAGGTGGTAGGGCCCGAACATCGAGCCCACCCGCGAGCCCTGCGTGTCGCTCATCGCTGATCCTCCCAATCACCCCGCGCTGCCGCCGACACTATCAACAACACCGAGGTAAATTGCCAGATAATCTGCCACTGGCAGCTGCGGCGGCCGGCGGCAAAAGCTGAAACGAGCTGCGATTTCCAGCCGGCGTCAAACCCGGGTCACGAGTGCGAGCCCCACCACTTGAACACCTGGTCGATGCTTGGCCCCTGCGGGCTGCCGGAGACCAGCCCGAACATCAGCGTCTGCTCGTTGCTCCACATGACCTGCGGGTCGCCCTTGTAGGTGCCGCACGCCATCTGGCCGAGGATGGTGTTCGGGTCCTTGGGTGTGCCACCACGTGGTCGGGGACGCCTTGCCGCCGGGACACTGCTGGACGGTGAAGGTCCCGATGAACCCGGAGAACGCCTTTTTCAGCGCGGCGATATCGGAGTACAACCCGTATCCCGACACCCTGGGCCCGTTGCTGTCGGTGTTCTGCCCGCAGGTCACCGACACCATCGCCCCTGGCATCGTCTTGTCGTCCGGTTTGCAGGATCCAGCGGGATAGCCGGTCGGCACGCGGCCGACAATCGGGCTTGCGCTGCGGGCGAACCGGACGAGCCGGACGACGGGACCGGCGTCGTCGGTGCGGTGGTGGACGCGGTGGTCTGGGTCGTGGGCGGGGCGGTGGTCGTCGAGCGCCCCCCTGCCTGCGCGCTGCCGTCGTCCTTGGTGGCCGCCCAGATGCCGATCGCGGCCACGATGAGCACCAGGACCACCGCGGCCACGCCGGCGACGATCGCCCAGTGGTTGCGCCCGCGTGGCGCCGCGGGCTGCCATGACACCGGTCCGCTGAACGGCGGCGTCGGCGGCGCGCCGGGGATGGGTCCACTCGGTGGTCGGGCGAGGGCCCAGGTCGGGTTGCCCGTGGAACTCGTTGGGGCAGATGGCATCTGCGGGGATGCGGCGCACGCCGGCCGGCCGGCGGGTGGTTGAGGGCGGCGGTCCCGACCGGATCGGACCGGACGGGCGGGGCGGGTCTGCGGACGGCGGGCGCGAATGCCGGACGGTCTTGGGATCGACGAACCGTTCGGGCAACGCCGTCTCCTGCGAGCGGCGCACGATATCGGAGACCCGGTCGCGGTCGGGGTTGCTCAGCGCGTCACGCGCGGCCTGCGCCAGCTCACCGGCGCTGGCGTAGCGATCCTCCGGCCTCTTGGCCATGCCGCGGGCGATGACGGCGTCCAGGGGCCGGGGAACCCCTTCGCGCGCGGCGCTGGGCCGGGGGATGGGGTTCATCATGTGGGCACTGATCAGGACGCCGGCACTGTCGGAGGGGTATGGCGCGGCACCCGTCAGGCACTCGTACAGCACGCAGGCCAGCGAGTAGATGTCGGCGCGCGGCGTGACCTCGCCGTCGCTGAACCGCTCGGGACCCATGTATTTCCAGGTGCCCACCGGGGCGCCGAGCGAAGTGAGCTTCTCCTCGGTTTTGGCGCTGGCGATGCCGAAGTCGACCAGGTAAGCGAAGTCGTCGCGGGTAATGAGGATGTTGGGCGGTTTGACGTCGCGGTGCGTCACCCCGAGGGCGTGCGCGGCGTCCAGCGCCGAGGCGACCTGGGTGATGATGGCGACCGCACGGGTCGGCGGCATCGGGCCGTAGCGCTGCAGCGTGCTGTCGAGGTCGTCGCCCTCGATGAGTCGCATCTCCAGGAACATCTGGCCGTCGATCTCGCCGTAGTCGTGGATCGGCACGACATGCGGCTCCTGCAGCCGGCCGGCGATGCGGGCTTCGCGCTTCATCCGCTCCCGGAACACCGGATCTTTGCTGACGGTTTCCGACATCAGCTTGACGGCCACCGTCCACCCTTTGATGGTGTGTTCAGCCTGGTAGACCTCGCCCATCCCGCCGCGCCCGATCAGTCGCGTGAAGCGGTAGGGCCCGAACATCGAACCTGACCGCGAGCCGGGTTCCTGACTCATCGGGCCCCCCATCGGCCGGACCGGTCGATCAGCCGTATTTGGTCCACCAGGTGTGCAGTTCCTCGAGGGTGGCGGGATCGCCGAACACGTCGCTGAGCATCAGCTTGCCCTCGGTGCTCCAGATCACGTTGGGATGGTTTTTGTATGTGCCGCAAGCGATCTGGCCGGCAGTGACGTTCGGGTCGCGGTCGTAATGCCAGCCGCCCGGCGACGCTCCCTCGCCGGGGCAGTTCGTCAATTGCACCGCGTTGATGTCGTCGGTGAACGACTGCTTGAGCGCGTTCAGGTTGGGGAACAGCCCGTAGATCGCGTGGCTCGGCCCACCTGGGTTGGTGTTCTGTCCGCAGGTGATCATCGCCTGGGTTCCGCTCCACACTGTGTTCGGCTTCGGCGTCGTCGTGTTGCAGACCCCGGGCGCGTAGCCGGACGGCAGCATCGAGAGCAGTTTGCTGGCCGGGTCGCCGCCCGGGGTCGTCGACGGCGGCGTCCTGGTCGTGACGGACGGCTTGCTCGTGCTGGTGGTGACCGACGTGGTGGTGCCGCTTGCGTCTGTCTTGTCGTCGGACCCGGTAGCCATCACGATCACCACACCAACGAGGACCAGGACCACGACCACCGCCGCTGCCGCAGCCACTATCGGCCACGGGCTGCGCTTCTTGGCCGGCTGGTTGCCCTGGTCCCAGGGGTTCGGTCCGCTCGGCGGCGGTGGCGGCTGGGTCGGTGTGCCGCCCCAGCCACTGCTGCCGAGGTATTGCGGCGCCGATGCCGGGCCGCTCGGTGCGGGCACGGGTCCACTGCCCGGCGTCCAGGCCGGCCCGCTGGGCGGTGCCTGCTGCGGGACCGGACCCGAACCGGGCGGGGCGCCATAGGAAGGCGGCGGAGAATACTGCGGCGGGGCGGCCGGTGGCGGGGGCCGGCAGGGGCTCCCGGTGGCCCGGACAGCGCCGCGGTGCTCGGCACGTTCGACTCCCGACTCTTGCGCAGGATGTTTTCGGCGTGGTCCTGGTCGGGGGTACTGAGCGCCTCGTGGGCGGCGCGGGCGAAGTCGCCGGCGCTGGCGTAGCGATCCTCGGGCTTTTTGGCCATACCCCGTGCGATGACCGCGTCGAAGGCTTTCGGGATGCCCGCACGTGCGGTGCTCACCTGTGGGACGGGGTCCATCAGGTGCGCGGTGACCAGCGTGGTGGCGCTGTCGGCGCGGTACGGCGGGGTGCCGGTCAGGCATTCGTAGAGCACGCAGGCCAATGCGTAGATGTCGGCGCGATAAGTGACCTCGTCATTGGAAAAGCGTTCCGGCGCCATGTATTTCCAGGTGCCCACCGCCGTGCCCAATTGGGTGAGCTTCTCGTCGGTGGTGGCGCTGGCGATGCCGAAGTCCACCAGGTACGCGAAGTCGTCGCCGGTGATGAGGATGTTGGGCGGTTTGACGTCGCGGTGCATCACGCCGGCGGCGTGGGCGGCGTCCAGGGCCGAGGCGATCTGGGTGATGATGGCCACCGCGCGCGGCGGGGTCAGCGGGCCGTACCGCTTGAGGACGGTGTCGAGGTCGGTGCCCTCGATCATCCGCATCTCGAGGTACATCTGGCCGTCGATTTCGCCGTAGTCGTGGATGGGCACCACGTGGGGTTCCATCAGGCGCCCGGCGATGCGGGCCTCGCGCTTCATGCGTTCGCGGAAGACGGGGTCCTTGCTGAATTCGGCCGTCATCAGCTTGACCGCCACCGTCCACTCTTTGACGGTGTGCTCGGCCTCGTAGACCTCGCCCATCCCCCCGCGACCCAGCAACCGTTTGAGGTGGTAGGGCCCGAACATCGAGCCCACCCGTGAGCCCTGCGTGTCGCTCATCGCTGATCCTTCCAAATCAACCCGGTGCCGCCGACACTATCAAGATCCCAGGAATAGCAGGCCGAGAAAACTGCACGTAATGCCATGGCGAGGTGGAGACCGGCATTCTGCCCGCTATGCGACAGCGCAAACAGATCTTACGGGCAACGCAAGGCCCCCTGCCAAAGGATCCGGCCGGCGGTTAGCAAACGGATGTACGGCACCGTCATCGGCACGCGGAGCTCGAATTCGGTTGGCAAGGAGGAGGATTGCCCTGCGACGCGGGCGTCCTGCCGGTGACAGGGCTCTGTCCCCGGGTGTTCGAAGCGAGGTGGCACGCGGCGGGACCGCGCGGATGTCAACGATCGGTCTTCGCGGCAGGCTGACTGCCCTGCCGAAACCGGACCAGCGTCGATTTTCCCGCGCGGTGACGGGCGCGATCAGAGTAGAACGAGACCGATGCCGGTCCGGGGTGCGGCACGTTGCTGTCGTTCAGTGCGGCGCCGGTTCAGCTATTGACGAACCTATGCGAACGATCGTTATCATACTTCGGTACATGTCGTAGTCGTGAAACTTTGCCGCGGCGTGTGACACGACCTACCGAGTACGACCGATCGCATCTTTGAGAGGGCAGTTCATGACGTCATCCACGACATCGCCGCCGCACAGCACTGTCGACAATCGCGGCCACTTCTCCCTGGCGAGTCAGCGTGCCGTCCTGTGGTGGGGCGTCGTTCTCGCCATCGTCTACGGCCTCGCTTTCCTGTTCTTGTTGCAGCAGGTCCCCCTGAAGAACCCGCAGTGGTCACCGGAACAGGTGGCCCAGTGGTACGTGGACAACCGGACCAAGATCAAGTGGGGCGCGGTCATCTGCAGTTGGACCGGCTGTTTCATGATGCCGATCTGGGCCGTGTTCGCCGCGCAGATGGCCCGGGTAGAACCGGGGCGCTGGAAAGTCTGGAGTGCGCTCACCCTGGCAAGTGGCACTTTGATGTCGATCTACCTGGCGTTGCCACCGATGTTCTGGGGAGTGGCCGCCTACACCGCACCGCGGAAGAACAATGAGGTGACGACACTCATGCACGAGCTGGCGTCGCTGACGATGACCACGACCGACCAGGCCTACATCTTCGCGTGGGTGGCGGTGTCGGTGATCGCCCTGCGTCCGGCTACCCAGCTGGTCAAGAACAACCCGTTCCCTCGGTGGTGGGCCTACGGTTCGCTCTGGATCACGTTCATGTTCGAGGCCGGGGCGTTCGCCTTCCTGCCCCGTACCGGGCCGTTCGCCTGGAATGGGCTCCTGGTGTTCTGGTCACCCTTCGTGCTGTTCACCATTTGGATCATCATCCAGAGCAATCTGTGCTTCCGGGCCATCCGGGCACAGCAGGACGACCCGAGCGAGAACTTCTTCGCGTAGCCGGGACAACGTCGTCTAAGAGTCGCGAAAGCGATTCCGCGCCACTGCGCGGAATCGCGCGTCCGCGAGTGGCGGTCGATGCAGAATAATGGTGTGTCCAGCAAGTCAACGGCCAACGGCCAGTCAGTAACGCGCGGCGAGGGCAAGCGCTTGCTGCTGGAGTCGGCTCGCGCCTTGTTCGCGGAGCGCGGTTACGCCGGGACCAGCACGCGAGAAATCGCGCGTGCGGCCTCGGTGACGGAACCGATGATTTTCCGGCACTTCGGATCCAAGTCGAAGCTTTTCCAGGAGGCCGTACTGGCCCCGTTCAACACCTTCGTATCCGAATACATCGCCGACTGGGGCCGGCGGCCCCGCGGCATGAAAAGTGCCTATGTGGAGACCTACGACTTCTATCGCGGTGTCTACGATGTGTTGTCGGCCAACCGACGGCTCATCCACGAGATGATCGCGGCGCGGGCGGTCGGCGGGCCACTGAGTGCGGACACCGAGGTGGCCCCTCAACTAGGTGCGCTTCTCGAAGAGTTCGAGGCGGTCATCGAGCAGGAGATCAGTCAGCGCGGCTTCCGTCCCTTCGAACCGGCGGTGGTGACCCGGGTGATCTTCGGGATGGTCTTCTCGCTCGCGGTGTTCGGGGACTGGATGTTCGAGGGTGCGACCCGCCCGAGCCCGAGTGCCGAAGCTTTCCTTGAGGAGATGGCTCGTCTCACGATCTACGGTGCCTACCCCGAGGGTGTCGCGCCGGTGGTGGCTCAGTGAGCCGTAGTCCCGGGTCGTCGTGATGCTTAGATAGTCCTTACCGCAACACATTTCGTATTCTCATGGGTTGTGCATTTCAACCGGCCGCGAATTCGGTTTCCCGCCGGACGGAATGTATGACGATTCGAAATCGATTGTTGTGCAATACTTTTGAATGCGGCCGAATAGAGTTATCGTCGCCGCCGAAGGGATAGTGCGGTACCGGCCGATCGTGCGGCCAAAGCCTCGTTGCCGCATGAATTCGCCGCCGTCGCCGGACGCGACGAAAAGCATTGACGGTCAATGTAATCCAATTACGGCGCCCCCGGCGATCTGGATCTGGTACGCCAACGACCGGGCCGCCGAAGGCGAGCTGCGGCCGGCTCGCACTGCGCGATCTTCAGTGTCCTGAAGCCAGGGCTGCGTGGGGGAGTGGTGCGCAGACCGGCGTCGATCCGGCGCCAAGGGCGTGCGTGGCACGAAACGAGCCAGGCGACGCCGCGGCCGGCGGGATTCGGTTCGCTGGCGCCCGTCGCTTGGCGCGAAGCGCGAACACCGCAGCCGGTCAGCCGGCGAGAAGCTGCCGCATTTGTCCGACGTCGGCCTGCCGTGCGGTGACAATTTGTCTGGCCAGACTCACCGCGTCGACGTTTTTTCCGCCGGTGACCTCGGCATTGGCGAGGTCGATCGTTCCCTGGAAGAGTTCGATCATCGACTTCAGCCAGAGTGTGTCGAAGTCGGACCCGTGCAGCGAATCAAGCTTTGCGACGGTGGGGTTGGCGCTCGGATCGGCGGGTGTGGCGGGGGCAGCGCTGGAGCCTGTCTGGTTGTCCTGGCTTTCCTTCCACTGGGCTCGCAGTGCTTTCAAGACCTGCGTGTCCAGTTGGAGAGCCGACTCGGTCTTCGCGGCGAACGCAATGACGTCCGAGTTGTTGGAATGCTCCGGGACGAGGCGTGACATGCTGATTGCTTGTTCCTCACGCGCGGTTGCGTTGTGCGCGAACGCGATGTCGGCGGCGTTGTACGCGGCGGGTTCACCGGTTATCACCGGCTTGTCGTCGCTGCGGGAGGAATGCGCGTGGTCGCCGGAATGCGAGCTGTTGCATGCTGCCGGCGACATCGCGAGGCAACAGGCCGTCACGGTGATTGCGATGCGGGCGGAAAGGGGCGGCACGCCGTCAGCGTAGAGGACGTTTCGGTATCCCTCTTCGTCGCGGTGCGCGCGATACGGTCGGCGGCTGTGACACGTGCGAGCGCCGTTATCGTTTCGTCGCCAGGTTGCGTGCCAGCAGGCGCCGGTGTGTGCTGCGTGCCGCGAGATCGCTTTTCCGACACGGGCTCTGGTTGGTATAGCGTCGCTAAACTTCGTCGCCCGCGAACCGCTCGGTCTACCGGCTGCGACCAGCTAGGACGGGCTTACTGGCGCCGCGTCGGCGGGGTGTCCGGGCGCCGTCGCAGTCTTTAATCTCGGTGAAATATTGGTACAGCAACACTGTATTTGGTATCGCGCGCCCGGAGCCGAAAATCTGGCCAAGCCCGCCCGAAACCTGAAGCATGCCAGCGCAAGTCGGGTTGATCCTGGTGTTGGCAAGGCCGGTCCGTAGGGGTTTTGAGACGGCAAGGACAGAAAAGTGTTGACTTGAGACTGGTTGCTGCATAATGTGGTTCCGCGCACATCGGATTTAGAATGTGGTCCGAGTCGCATCATCTGGAAGCCGAACTCACCGCCCGAGGGGGATGGATACAAATGGGGGTGGTTGACATCGCGCCAGGTGCCTATCCACACCCGACCGGAGCCGGTCGGGTGCGTGCGGCCGCCATCCCAGGAGCCCTCACTTCCAACTTGACCGGTCCGGGGTGCCACCATCGCGGTCGGCGCCGAGTGGACTAACAGGAGTCGTTGATGGTTTCCACTACTCCTCTGGTCGGGCTGACCAAACCGCTGCAAAAGCCGATGCGGGAGATCGGCGGTTTTATCGCGCTGGCGTTGGACACGTTCATTCAAGCGTTGCGTCCGCCGTTCTTCTGGCGCGAGATCATCGAACAATGCTGGTTCATCGCTCGGGTCGCGACCTTGCCGGCCTTCGCACAATCGGTGACTTTCAACGGTATGGTCGTCTTCCTCTTCGGGGTGGCGGCGACGTCATTCGGAGCCGGTGACACCACGGGCGCGGCATCGGGGCTGGCGACGGTCTCCCAGATCGGGCCGGTAACCACCGTTTTCGTGCTCAGCGGTGCTGCCGCCACGGCAATGTGTGCCGACTTGGGGGCACGCACCATCCGGGAGGAACTCGACGCCATGAGGGTGTTGGGCATCGACCCGATCCACCGCCTGGTGGTGCCGAGGGTGACTGCGTTGCTCATCACCGGGAATCTGATCAACGGCGTGGTGATCATTGCCGGCCTCTGCGCCGATTACCTCTTTTCGGTCTTCGCGCTGAACGGCAATCCCGGCGCTTTCGCTTCGAGTTTGACGTTGTTGACCAACGCGACGGTGGTGCTGGTCAGCTTCATCAAAGCATCCGTGTTCGGAATGCTCGCCGGATTGATTGCCTGTTATAAGGGCATCACCGCAGGCGGTGGCCCCCAGGGGGTAGGCAATGCGGTCAACGAGACCGTGGTGTACACCTTCATGGCGCTGCTGATCGTCAACATCATCATCAGCGTCCTGACCGCGACAGCGACGTTGGCGACATGAGCAGCGAGACGGTGACGGTGGTCAGGGCCCGCTTTCCGCGGCTGGCGCGGTCGGCGCGCAATGTGGTGGCGCACTGGGATCGCCTCGGGGAGCAGACGGCCTTTTATATCAAGGCGTTCGCCTCGATGCGCGACGCAATCGTCAAATATCACTCGGAAACGTTGCGGGTGCTGGCCGAGATGGGCCTGGGTGTCGGCGCCCTGGCACTGGTCGGCGGCGAGGTGGTGATCCTGGCGGTCCTGACCGGCAGCGCCGCGGCCATCATCGGCATCTTCGGCTATGTCCAGGCGAGCAGCCTCGGCGTCGGCGCGATCGCCGGGTTCTTCTCCGCCTATGCCAACGTGCGCCTACAGCTTCCGCTCATCGTGGCCAACGGTCTGGCAGCCACCATCGGTGCCGGTGCAACCGCGCAACTCGGCGCGATGCGGATCAGCGAGGAGATCGACGCGCTGGAGGTCATCGGCATCCGCTCCATCCCGTACCTGGTGTCCACCCGGGTGCTGGGTGGTCTGATGGTGGTGCCGCCGTTGTTCTGCGTGACGTTCGTCGGGTCGGTATTCACCACGCGGACGGTCGTCACCCTGGCCTACCACCAGGGCGCCGGCGGTTTTGACCACTACTTCTACACGTTCCTGCTGCCGCGCGACGTGCTGGTGTCGTTGTTCGAATGCACCGTGCAGGCGGTCATCGTGATGTTGATCCACACCTACTACGGCTACACCGCGTCGGGCGGGCCCGCCGGCGTCGGCGAGGCGGTCGGACGGGCGGTGCGTGCGTCCATCGTCGTCTCCATCACGCTCACCTTCGTCTTGTCCCTGCTCCTCTACGGGAAGTCGGGCGACTTCCACCTGTCGGGATAACCGCGATGAATCAGAAGAGGGTGAACCCCCGCTGGCTGGCCTTGATCCCCGTGATCGGGGTCTTGGTTTCTATCCCGCTTGTCATCATCGGCTTCAACCGCGATTTCATCTCCTACGCAAACGTGACGCTCGTTTCGGACCGGGCCGGTCTGGTCATGGATGCCAACTCCGTCGTGAAGTACCGCGGCGTCGAGGTCGGGCGGGTCGCGTCGATCCAACCGAAAGACGGAGCGACTCTGCACTTGGAGATCAGGCCCGACCAGCTGCAATACATCCCGGCCAATGTCGACGTCCAGATCAGCTCGCCTACTGCGTTCGGAGCCAAGTACGTCGACTTGGTGGCCCCGCGCGACCCGAGTCAAAAGCGCCTGGCGTCGGGGGCGGTGTTGCGTACGAATAAGGTGAGTATCGAAGCCAACACGGTCCTCAAGGATCTGGTCGGCGTGTTGAACCAGATCGACCCGGCCAAACTCAACGCGATAATCGCGGCACTGGCCGAAGGGTTGCGCGGCAAGGGCGAGGCCATCGGGCAGTCCATCACCGACTTCAACCAGGTGCTGATGGCCGTCAATCCCCGCAGCGAGCTCATCCGGTCAGATTGGCGCGCGTTCAAGGGATTCAGCGACGCCTACGGTGGCGCGGCGCAGAACCTGGTCAACGTGCTGGATGCCGGGACCGCGGACAGCTCGGTGATCATCAGGCAAGAAAAGGACCTCGACTACGCGCTTGTCTCGCTTACCGGGCTGGGTACGACTGGTGAACAACTCTTCGGCATAAACAAGGCCAACATCGTGCATCTGGTCAACACGCTGGAGCCCTTGACCCGGTTGCTGTACAAGTACAACCCCGAATACACCTGCACGTTCCTCGGCGCGAAGCTTCTCATGGATCGGGGCTACGCGGACGCCTTCACCTTCAACGGACGATCGTTCATCGCCGACGCGGGGCTGCTGTTCGGGGACGACACCTATCGTTACCCGGACAATCTGCCGAAACTTGACATCAAGGGCGGTCCCGGCGGGACGCCGAGCTGTGGCTCGCTGCCCGACGTGGAGAAGAACTTCCCGCAGCGCTACCTGATCACTGACTCCGGATTCGGCAGCGGGCTGGATGTGCGGCCCAACCCTGGCGTCGGGTTCCCCGGCTACGCCAACTACGGGCCGTACACCCGCGGCACACCGCTGCCGCCGACCTTGAAGGACGAAGGCGGCCCGGCGCCGGGTCCGGTGCCGTAACCCGGGCGCACCGCCGTACGGTGCGCAGCGATACGCCCCGGACGGGACGCCGCTGTATCCCAACCTGCCGCCCGCGCCGCCGCCCGGCCGGCCCAAGGACCCCGGCATGGGCAACCCGCCGGCGGGATCGGAACCATTCGTTCCGCCCTTCCCCGGGAACTCCGCCCAAGCCCCGCTAGAGCGATTCCACCAGCGACCACGAAAGGCAGACATTGCGCGAGAACTTCCGCAGCACTTTGTTGCGCTTTGCCATCTACGCGATCGTGTGTATGTCGGGTATTGCGCTGCTGTTCGCCGTGTTTGGCCAGGCCCGCTTCCAGAAGACCACCAATTACAACGCGATATTCGCAAACGTATCGGGGCTGCGGGAGAACAATTTCGTCCGCATCGCGGGCGTCGAGGTGGGCAAGGTCAAGAAAGTTGTCGTCCAGCCCGATTCCACTGTGCGAGTGGAATTCACCGCCGACGATTCGGTGGTGCTCACCGAAGGCAGCCGGGCCCTCGTGCGCTACGACGACCTCTTCGGTGGTAGATACATCGCATTACAAGAAGGCGCGGGCTCGGTCAAGAAGCTGGGTCCAGGTTCGACCATTCCGATCAGCCAGACCGAGCCGGCGCTCGATCTGGACGCACTGATCGGCGGCTTGCGTCCGGTCTTTCGGTCGTTGAACCCCGATCAGATCAACGCGCGCTCAGCGGGCAGCTGATCCAGGCGCTGCAGGGTCAGGGCCCGACGGTCGAGTCGGTGCTGGGCCAGGCCGCCGCGGTGACCAACACCCTGGCTGACCGGGATCAGTTGATCGGACAGCTCATCACCAACCTCAACACCACATTGGCTTCGGTCGGCGACCAGAGCGGTCAGCTGGCCAAGACGATCGACTCGCTGTCGGCACTGATGGTGACGTTGCGGACCCACGGGGACGAGGTCGCCAGCGCATTCAAGGGCATAGACCGGCTGTTCGCGGTGGGCGCCGAGGTGCTCAAGCGGGCGCGCGTGCCACTGAAGAAGGTCGTCGATCAGACCGACCGCGTCGCCGGAACCATCATGGCCGACAAGGACTTCGTCGACAATTTGATCAACACCCTGCCCGACGACTACCGGATCATCGGCAGGGAGGGGCTCTACGGGGACTTCTTCACCTTTTATCTTTGCGACCTGATCCTCAAGGTGAACGGCAAGAACGGGCAGCCGACCTATATAACGCTGGCCAGCCAGCGCTCGGGGAGGTGCACCCCGAAATGAAAAACCCGCTCAAACGCCTTTACGAAGGGAAGCAGTTCTCCGAACGCAACCCGTATCGCGTTGCGTTGGTCGGCATCGTCGTACTGTTGGTCATTTCGTTCGCCGCGCTCAACTACGACAAGTTGACGTTCCTCAAAGACGAGACGGAGTACTCCGCGTACTTCGCCGAAGCGGGCGGCGTGGAGACGAACAGTGTCGTCGAGGTATCGGGCGCTCGCGTCGGACGGGTGTCTTCGGTCGACTTGGACGGACCCAAGGTACTGATCAAATTCCGCGTTCCAAACTCGGTGCGACTCGGTGACCGCACCGAGGCTGCGATCAAGTTGAAGACACTGCTGGGCAGCAAGCTCATCGAGCTGACCCCGCGCGGTGAAGGTCGGCTCAGGGCTCCGATTCCGCTGGAGCGGACCACTCCGGCGTATCAGTTGCCCGATGTACTGGGTGATCTTTCGACAACGGTGGCCAACTTGGACACCAACAAGCTCTCCGACGCGCTCTCGGTGTTGGCCAACGAGTTCAGCGGTACTCCGCCTCAGGTGAAGGCCGCTGCGCAGGGTGTGGCGCGGTTCGCCGAATCGCTGAATGCGCGAGACAAGGAGCTGCGCAGCCTGCTGGGCAACGCCGCCAAGGTAACCGAGGTTTTGGCCAAGCGTAGCGACGAGATCGTCAACCTGGTCGGCGACACCAACACCCTGTTGGTCAAGCTGAAGGCCGAAAGTCGTTATGTGGACAAGATTTTGGTCGACAACGCCGCGATAGCCCAGGCGCTTGGGCCGATCGTCGACGACAACCACGCAACGTTGCGGCCGGCGCTCGAGAAGCTCAACGGGGTTATCGAGCTGCTCAACAACCGCAAAGAGCGGATTCAGGAAGCGATCAAAGGGCTGGACAGCTTCGCGCTCGCGCTGGGTGAAGCGGTGGCCTCGGGTCCGTTCTTCAAGGCCTACATCGTGAATTTGCTTCCCGGACAGTACGTTCAGCCGTTCATCGATGCCGCCTTCTCCGACCTCGGAATGGATCCGGCGACCCTGCTGCCGTCCCAGCTCTCCGATCCGCAGACCGGTCAGCCGGCCACGCCACCGCTGCCGATGCCCTACCCGCGGACCGGCCAGGGTGGCGATCCGCGGCTGAGCATTCCCGACGCCATCACCGGCAATCCCGGCGATCACCCGTGCGGCCCGATCAACGGTGTCGGCTGCTACCCGCTGCGGCCGGAGCCGCCGGCGCCGCCGCCGGGCGGTCCGCCACCGGGTCCGCCTGCCCTCGGTCCCGGGCCTGGCAATGCGTCCTCGGGGCCGGTCCAGATGCAGGCGCCCGGGCAGATACCGCCGGGACCACCGACGGTGGTCGCTCCAACGGAATCTGCGGGTCCGCGGCCGGGTCCGGCACCTGCGCAGGGGGGGACAACAGTGAACTCCGGCAAATCACGGATAATTCTGGCCGCGGTGTTGCTGCTGGCACTGGTCGGCGGGGTGGTGACGCTGATACGACCGTCCAGTGGCCGCACGAACATCGTCGGCTACTTCGACAATGCCAACGGTATCTACGTCGGCGACGATGTGATGATTCTCGGTGTGGCCGTCGGCCGGATCGAAAAAAATCGAACCGCAACCTGATCGCGTCAAGATCTCGTTCTGGTACGACAACAAATACAAGGTGCCTGCCAACGCCAGAGCGGTGATTCTGTCCCCCTCGTTGGTCACGGTCCGTGCCCTGCAACTCACCCCCGTCTACACCGGGGGGCCGGCGCTGGCCAACGGCACGGTCATGCCGCTGAGCCGAACCGCAGTACCGGTCGAGTGGGACGACCTTCGCGCACAGCTGGAGAAGCTCACCGATGTTCTGCAACCAACCCAGCCCGGCGGAATCAGCACCTTGGGGGCGTTCGTCAACACCGCGGCCGCCAACCTCCGCGGCCAGGGAGCAGACATCCGAGTAGCGATTGTCAAACTGTCCCAAGCGGTTTCGGCGCTGGCCGACCATAGTGGCGACTTGTATGGGACGTTCAAGAACCTCGCGGCTCTGGTTTCGGCGCTGCATGACAGCGGCGGCCTGCTACGCCAGCTGAATCAAAACCTTTCCGCGGTAACGGGTTTGTTGAGTAACGATCCCAACGAGGTGGGGAACTGGGCCACCTCTCTGAACGAAATCCTGGACAAGAGCAAGAAATTTCTCGATGACAATCGCGAGACGCTGGGTGTCACCGCGGATCAACTCGTCACGTTGACGACGGCCATAGACCAGAGCCTCGACGACGTCAAGCAGGCTCTGCATGTGGGACCCCACGTGTTCCAGAACGTGCTGAACATCTATCAGCCCTCGCAGGGCGCCTTCACCGGAGCGCTTGCGCTGCAAAACTTCTCGAACACGGTTCAGTTCATATGTTCGGCAGTGCAGGCGGCGTCGCGGTTGGGCGCGGAACAGTCAGCCAAGCTGTGCGTGCAGTATCTGGCGCCGATCATCAAGAACCGTCAGATCAACTTCTTCCCGCTCGGATTCAACCCGTTCGTCGGCCAATCGGCGCGTCCCAACGAAGTCACCTACAGCGAGGACTGGCTGCGGCCGGACTACATCCCGCCGCCCGGCCCGCCGCCCACCGAGGCCTTCCGCACGGTGCCGCCGCCGCCCAACGGGCCGCTGCCGCCGGCCAACGAGATTTTCAACTACTTCGGCAACGGGATGATCAACACCAACGCTCCATACGTGCCGGCCAAACCGCCAACTCCGCTGCCGGTCGATCCGGCGACGGGATTGCGCTCGATGATGCTGCCGGGCAGCTTGGACAACGTCGACGGCCTCGGGGGTGGACATTGATGCGGCAAAGTTACGCGCGCCCCGTGGGCGTGCTGCTCGTCCTCGCGCTGGCGGTGGCCGTTTCGGGATGCGGTGCGCTGCGGGACTTCCGGGGTGCGAACTCGCTGCCGCTGCCGGGTCGGGCCGGTGTTGGCGCAGGGCATTACACCATCCAGGCGCAGATGCCCGATGTGCAGAACCTCAAGGAGAATTCCCGCGTCCAGTTCAACGACGTGCTGATCGGCAACGTCGCCAGAGTCGAGCGCCAGGGCTGGCATGCGCTGGTCACCATGACAATCGATCCCAACGTGGAGCTACCTGGCAACGCGACCGCCACCATTGGCCAGACGAGTCTGCTGGGGACGTTGCACATCCAGTTGGCGACTCCGGCGGGTGTGCCGGCCAAGGGCAAGCTGCATGACGGCTCGGTGATACCGCTGTCGTCGGCGGGTGCCTACCCGTCCACCGAGCAGTCGCTGGGCGCTTTGTCGCTGGTGCTCAACGGCGGCGGTGTGGGTCAGCTCCAAGACATCACCTCGTCGGTCAGCAAGATATTTGCGGGCCGGGAAAATGACGTGCGTAGTCTGATCGGGCAGCTGGACAAGTTCACCTTCTACCTCAACGACCAAACCGCGGATATCATCGCCGCGCTGGAGAGCTTCAACAACCTGGTCGGTCAATTCGCCGACCAGAGACCGGTTTTGGACAAGGCGCTCAAGACCATCCCGGCCGCCATCGAGATCCTGAACAAGGAGAAAGAGAAGCTCACCGGCGCCCTTTCCCGGTTCGGGCCAGCCGCTGGTGACGCCGCTGACACCGTCGCCGAGGTCAAGGAAAACCTCATCAGAGAGCTCGGCGACGTGGGTCCGGTGGAGCAATCATTGGCCAACGCCGGGTTGGCGCTGACCCGCGGGCTGGACTACATCACCGTCCCCCTGTTCTCGAAACCGCCGCTGGCCAAATGGATTCGTGGCGATTACGGCAACTTGACCGGTGTTTTCGACCTGACGCTCAGCCGACTTGACTCGTCGTTCTTCACCGGCACCCGGTGGGAGGGCAACCTGACCGAACTCGAGATGCAGTGGGGCCGCACGCTCGGAGTGATGCCCAGCCCGTACACCGCACGTAACCCGTTGGTTGCGCCCTATCAATTCGAGCAAGGGCCGTAATATGCGCCTACATCGGCGAACGTTCATTACACTGGCGATCTTCGCGCTGATCGCAACGGTTTTCGCGGGTCTGGTCGGGTTGTACTACGCGCAGTTGCCGGCTGTGTATCTCGGCATCGGGCGGTACACGGTAAAGGTGCACTTGGAGCGGGCAGGGGAGTTGTACCGCGCCGGCAACGTCACCTACCGAGGTGTGGAAGTCGGCAAAGTATCCAAGGTGCAACTCACCAATTCCGGTGTGGAGGCGGTGCTTTCGCTGCGGTCGGAGTTCCACATCCCCGCCGATCTCACGGCCTATGTGCACAGCGCCTCGGCCATCGGTGAGCAGTACGTCGATCTGGTTCCGCGCAACGGCAACGGGCCGCTGCTCAAGAACGGCGACATCATCCCCCCCCGGAGCGCACCCGCGTCCCACCGAACATCAATTCGCTGTTGGGCGCGGTGAATCGTGGCCTGAATGCCATCCCCCGGGATAACCTCCGAACGGTGGTCGACGAGTCCTACACGGCGGTAGGGGGTCTCGGGCCGGAATTGTCCCGGCTGTTCGGCGGGGGGCGCCAAACTCGCGACCGATGCGCGGCAGAATCTTGACGCCATTCTGACCTTGATAGACCAGTCGAAGCCGCTGTTGGACAGCCAGGGCGAGTCCGCGGACGCGATTCAGGGTTGGGCTGCTCATCTGGCGAGCGTCACCCGGCAACTGCAGGCAGTGGAACAGAACGACGGCGCATTCAGCGGCACCGTTCGTGGCGTGGGTCCACTGTTCGCGTCGCTGCGTGATGTCATTGGCAGGCTGGATCCGTCGCTGCCGAATGCGGTGAACAACCTCGTCCCGGTTGCCGACGCCACGTTGACCTACCGCGATAACGTCGAAGCGCTGTTGACCGAGCTCCCGCAGATCGTGGCCGACTCTCAGGCGATACAGCTGGCCGACAAGGACCTCAAGGGGCCCTACCGGGGCCTAGGCCTGAGCTTCAACCTGAACCTCAACTGGCCGCCGCCGTGTACTACCGGGTTCTTTCCGACCCAGCAACAGCGCTCGGCTGTTTTCGAGGACACCCCGCCACGTCCGCCGGGCCTGGTTTACTGCCGCATACCGCAAGATTCGACTTTCAACGCGGTGCGTGGTGCGCGCAACTATCCGTGTGAGACGCGGCCGGGCAAACGGGCCGCGACCGTCAAACAGTGCGAAAGCAATGAGCCCTATATTCCGCTGAACGATGGCTTCAACTGGAAGGGCGACCCGAACGCGACGCTCACCGGACAGGGCGTGCCGCAGTTTGACCCGGGGGAAGCGATTCCACCGGGATTCCCTGGGGGCCCGCCGGCTTCGCCGGAACAGGCTTCACCAGCGGCGCTGCCGCCGTCGCCGATCGCGGCAGCAGAATATGACCCGGCAACCGGAGAGTATGTTGGGCCGGACGGGCAAAGGTACAGTCAGCCCACGTTGGCTGGTGGGCGCAAGGAGCGGACATGGCAGCAGATGCTGACACCCCCGACCGGAAACTAACGAAAACCTCGCGGAGAGCCCGATTTTCGCTGAAGCGGAAACGAACTGACGACGGCGCTTCCCCAACTGCGAAGGAAACCGAGTCGCCGACGGCGGAGCTTGAGCAAACGGATGACGTTGCCGACGAGATCGTGGACTACGACACCGCGGTCGAAGACGGCGACGCCGTAGCCGAGGACTACGACGCCGCAGTCAAAGAGTCCGCAGACAACGAAACCGCGGTCAACGAAGACGCCGAAAACGAAGACGCCGAAAGCGAAGACGAAGACGACGTCTCCGAGGACGCGGCTCCGGTGAGGCGGTCGCATCTGCGACAGGCAGCGATGGTCGGGACGGTCATCATCGTCGCCCTGGCAGCCACCGTCGGCTGGCTGGGTTTTCGCTCGTACGAGTCGCACCAGGCCGAAACGCAGCGCCAGATGTTCCTTCAGATCGGACGGCAGTGCGCCCTCAACCTGACGACCATCGATTGGCAGCACGCCGAGGGCGACGTTCAGCGGGTTCTCGATTCGGCAACCGGTCAGTTCTACGACCAATTCTCCAAGCGCAAGCAACCTTTCATCGATGTGCTCAAGAAGGCACAGTCCAAGTCGGTGGGAACGATCACCGAAGCGGGTGTGGAATCCGAGTCCGGCGATAAGGCGCAGGTGCTGGTCGCCGTGTCCATCAAGACCACCAACCTCGGCGCAGAAGAGCAGGCGCCCCGGCAGTGGCGGATGCGCATCACAGTGGAGAAGTCTGGTGGCGATACCAAGGTCTCCAACGTCGCCTTCGTTGCATGACCACGCCGCACTCCGGCGATGCCGGCGCGAAATCCGATCGATCAGAAGGGGACTCAGCCACCGTGGGGGTTAGACCAGGCAGTGATAGCAAGCAAGACAGGGTGAAGGCGCAGAGCACCGAGTCGATCACAGGCGAGACCACTACTCGAACGGTCGCCGCACCTGACTCCGGGAAGCTCGGCACGGCCACCTCCGGCGACCCGGGTGGCAAGCAGAAACGCCTGGGGCCGGCCAGGGAGCCGCGCCGACTCACGCGTACTGGCACCACTACGGGCCGGCACCGCAGCCACAGTCTGCAACCGCGCGTCGGCCGGGTGACCAGCCTGGTGCGGGACGCCGACGTCGAATCCGGCCCGCGGGACGAGAAATCGGACGGCGGCGACTCGAAAGAACCCATCGAGACGGCGCGCTCGGCGGATACCCAGGAGATCAAAGCCGCGGAATCCGACGAGTGCGGCGACGCCACGGCATCCGAACCAAACACCTCGAGCGAGGGTGATCGGCTCGTCGCGAGTCCGGAGACCGGCAGAACCCGGCGCAGGAGCCACCGTCTGCAACCGCGCGTTCGCGTGACGAAGGAAGTGCCGGATACCGAATCCGCGCGGTCGGACGAGGAGTCGGTCGACGGCGACGCGAAAGAGCTTGTGAAAACCGCGGACTCGACTGATACCCAGGTCACCGAGGAGACGCTGGTCACCGAGGAGGCCGACGCCGCGACGTCCGAGGCCGACGACACCGACGATGCCGAGACCGACGCCGAGACCGATGCCGACGAGGACGAGGGCAAAGCCTCGAAGCCGGCCAAGGCCAGGCGCCGGATCAGCTGGTCCCGGGTGGTGGTGTACGGACTACTTCCCGCTATCGCGCTGCTACTGGCTGCCGGCGCCGGCTTTTTGAAGTGGCAGGATTCCACGACGCGCCAGACTCAGCTCGCGCGTATCGAATCCGTCGCGGCCGCAAAGGAATCCACGATCGCCCTGCTGTCGTATAAGTCCGAGTCCGTGGAAAAGGATCTTGAGTCTGCCAAGAATCGGATGACCGGTGGGTTCAAGGAGTCCTACACGCGGCTGATCAACGACGTGGTGATTCCTGGCGCGAAACAGGGCCACATCTCCACCACAGCCTCCGTTCCCGCCGCGGCCTCGGTTTCGGCGACTCCCAACCACGCCGTGGTCCTGCTCTATGTCAATCAGACGGCCGTCGTCGACAAGAATCCGCCCGCCGACTCCACGACGTGCGTGCGGGTGACGTTGGACAAGATCGACGGGCGCTGGCTGCTTTCGGGGTTCGACCCGGTCTAGGAGTCCAGGAGGCTTGACCGACCACGGTTTTCGGTTCGTGGTCCGGGGGACCGTAATGCGGGTTCTTACAACGTGACCCGGGTCGGTGCAATATCTTGGCACACGGTCGTGGGCGACGCCGGGCTGTTGCTGCCCTGCAAGACGTCCGTGCATCCGTGGCCCTTGACGACGTACGTCGCGCCTGGTCGGTACGGGTAGTAAACCACCGCCGGTAGCGGCTCGGATCCCCATCCGCACTGACCAGCCGAATCGCCTCCGTCGACGGAGAGGCACACGGTGGCCTCGGTGTGGACATGCAGCGTGCATGTTCCCACGGTCACGCTCGCCGTCACGTAGTTCACACCCGAAACATCTACTACTTTCGGGCCGTCGAGCACGAAGGTGCAGCGGCCGTTCTCGTCTTGCGGCGAGGCAGCCGCGGAGCCCGCGATACAGAGCGCCACCGGACAAATCGCAAAGAACGCCGACGCAGCCCCGAACGGTCGAATCATCAGCTCAGCCTATCGCAGTGACCATTTTTTAACGACTGTGAAATTCTGGATCGAGCAGGTAATACGCTTGTGCCGCATCGCGTCGCGGGGCTCAGGCCGGTTGACCGTACACCGCCACCGTCACGCTGCGAGGCACGCTGTTCGACGTTCTGACACCGATCTGGGTATTGGCGCAGTTGGACATGATCGCGTAGTAGTCGGGGCGGTAATACCAATTCCCGAGGATGTCAATGGCGTTGATCGACGCCGACGGCAGGGTGGCCACCGTCTCGGCCACCGTGCCGTTGTAGCCCGCAGCCTGGGCGCGGGCCTGCACCGTCGACCCGTCGGACCCGATGTCACCGTCGAGGTCCACGTTGTTCAGAACATCGTCGGCGTGCCGCTGGGCGGCGGCTTCGAGGGCGGCGTTGTTCTTCAAGTCGGTTTTGCAGCCGGCCTGACGCTTGATGGCGTAAACGCTTGCCGCCACACCGTTATTGAGCCGATTGTTGTCGGCGTTTGCTATCGGCGTGGCGGAGACGGCGCACAGCGTCACGATTCCGGCACTGATGAAGGCCAGGGTCGGAAGCGCCGCAGGCTGCCGGTGGTTTGTTTCGCGCGCTTTCATAATTGCTGATTTTTTCACAGTTGGTGCAGCAAATCCATGAGTTGGAACCTTTCGGTGCCCTCTCGAATCATGTTCCGCCATCGGTCCACTCGACCGGCGGCACCATGCGCTGTAACGCTTCGTCCCACCGAGCTGTGGCCTTTGCCGAACCATGGCACGATGCAACCGATAATTTCTGAAACTTATCGTCCTAAAATACTTGCGCGCACCCACCTGCGGCTCGATACACTGCAAGAACGATTCGCGGACAGGAGGATCGCCGTGAAGAATCGCTTTGCCCTCGTCGCTGCGGCCGCAGTATTGGTCGGGAGCAGCGCGGCCTGCTCGTCGGCAGTGGCCGCCAAGCGGACACCCGGAACGTTGGATCCCGGCACGGCACGGCTCACCATCGACGGAAGCGAACTCCCGTTGATCCGGACCGTGGAGTGTGCGCCACCGGAGCAACACCTCACCACGGTCTCCCTTGGTGACAATGACTCGGGGGCAACGCTGATGGTGTCCAACGCGGGCAAGCTCACCGTCGAGTTCGTCCGAATTCGCAACCTGAACGGGTTCTCCGGCGACTACAACCGAGGCTTGGCGGACCTGCATGCCACCGTCGAGATGACCGAGAACACCTACCAGATCACCGGTGAGGCACGGGGTTACGGCCCGAAATCTCCCGAACCCACTACGGTGCCGTTCACCATGAAGTTGTCGTGCTGATCTGATGGCGCAGCCGCGGTTAGGCCGTTAGCGGCGCCTGCAGCGGTTACCGGATATTTGCGGCCAGGTCGCCCGACAGCGCGCCGAGCTGCTGGCTCCAGGTACCCCAGTCGTTGCCGCCGCCGGCACCCAGGTCGAAGTGACCATTGTGGCCGCCCGCGGCGCGGTAGCCGGCGTAGAAATCGCGGCAGGTGCTCTGCCAGATGTCTGGGAAGGCCCCCACGGCGCCACCATCGCTGGGGCTGCCGGCTGCCGGGCTGAAGACCCACAGCCGGGTGTTCTGGTCGACCAACCGCACGACGTGCGCATTAGGGGGAGTGCCATTTCCAGCGGCCGTACTGGGGAGCGCCCCACATGTTCGCCGAATCGGCACCGCCGTCGCCGAGCACGGCGCGCACGGCGCCGTCTACGCCGGTCCGTTCGGGAGCGAGCACTCCGGACAGGGATCCGGCATAACGAAATCGGTCAGGGTGAAACGTGGCGAGTGCCGCCGCTGCGTAACCGCCCTGGGCTGCGCCGACCACACCGTGTCCGCCTGGCGCCAATCCTTTGTTGGCGGCCAACCAGTCCGGGAGTTCGCTGGAAAGGAAGGTATCCCACTGTTTGCCGCCATCCTGCTCCCAGTCGGTGTACATGCTGTAGGCCCCATCGGCGGGCGCAACCACGGAGATCCCTTTACCGGCAAGCGTATTCATCGCGTTACCCGCCGTTACCCAGTTGCTCACGCCAGGGGCGGCGTTGAACGCGTCCAACAGATAGACCGCGTGCGGACCTCCGCCGAGAAACGCCACCGGGATGTCGCGGCCCATCGCCGCCGACGGCACCATGAGGGACTCGAAGGCGGGCGCGGCCTTGACGGTGGCGATACCACCCGCCGTTGCCGTGATGTCGCACAACACAACAGCGAGAATTGCAGCACAGACGACACGCAGCCGCATCGACAAACCTTTCACATCAACCTCGTTCGTCTACCACTGCATCAAATGTCGCAATGTAATTGTCAATTTCCTCACAGTGAACCACTATTCGCCTCTGGGCGGCAAGATCGGATGCGCGAACGATCTTTCGCTCTTCGCCGTCGGCAGCCTAGACTGGTATCGGTTGGGTTGTCGGCAAAGAGGACCAGAGGTGATCGCATGGACCAGTACCCGGATTACGACGCGACCGACGAGCTGGAATACGGCTTGGCGGCGATCGCGTGGCTTGCCAGGGGGGTCTACCCGCCGCCTTACTATGGGTCCAACTAGCGGAATCGAGTCGCGGCCCTCAACTTGTGGTAGCTGCCAGCGGTAACCGCACCGATTGATCGCCAGGGGCGGCTTCGAGTCAGACCGCGATCCACCGGACCGCCGCTGGGATGTGTACTGGCCGGCAACCGAATGGACGTTCAAATTCTCGGTCTGACCGGCGCATAGCGCGCTCCCTTCGTCAGGTTGCCGGGCAGGAGTCTCAGCCCGTCTGGGGGGCGCTGACCGGCGTGCGAACGATCGTTCGGGGCGAGATTGAGCTACCTGCTGCGCGCGGCGGCGAGGCGCTCCGCGAAAGCCGGCGACTGGACCGAGGCGGCCTGTGGGCCCAGCTCGGCCTCGACGGCGAGAGTGTGCAGATCGGTGTCGACGGAGCCCGGGGCGTAGGTCGCACGCATCGTGGCCTTCGTTGCGGTCACCACGTCTCGTGGCGCCGATGCCGGACCGGCAGCCAGTTCTCGCGCCGCCGCCACCGGATCGTCGGCAACCTCAAGTGCCAGACCGTGTCTGACGGAGGCGTCGGCGTCGAACCGCATCCCGAACAGCAGCGCGGCCCGTGCGACCTGGGGGCCGACTGCGCGTTGCAGCATCCACGTCATGCCTCCGCCGGGATGGATGCCGAGCTTTTGGAAGCGGGCGTCGAACAGCGCTCTGCGTCCCGCGATCCGGATATCGCAGGCCAGTGCCAGGTTCAGTCCGGCGCCGACGGCGGGCCCGTTGACGGCAGCCACCGTCGGCAGCCGGCACTCGGCCACCGCGATGAATCCGTCGTAGAGGTTTCGCAACCCGGCCTCGGCAGCGGAACCGAGTGCGCTGAGGTCTGCGCCGGCGCAGAATGCCTTTCCCGCGCCGGTGACTATCACAGCGTGCACGCGCTGATCGTTCTGGGCGTCGCCGACCGCGCGGCGCAATCCCGCCGAAATCTCGTCGGTCACCGCGTTGCGCCGGTCGGGGTCGTTGACGGTAATCAGGGCGACACCGCTGTCGACCTCGAGCAGTACGCGATCCACGTCGGTCAGTTCCTTTCTCGGCCGCATCAGCGGCGGGATGGTGTGGGCGCACTGCTCAATCAGGCGCCATCCGGCGGTGCGCAACGGCCACGCGGTGGCTCACCCGTCACGTTACGAGATCGGATGCGAGGATATCAATCTGATGTGAGCGATCGTTCACGGCTTCAGGTCTCGTTGACGAACCGGCCGGCCGCTGCCTACTATTGAGACGCATTATCTCAAAGATGACCTTTTTGGCAACGACGGCAAAGGATCTACTACATGACCGAAGTGATCGGGGTGGCGCGCTCCTCCGGCGATGCCGACCAGGGCCGGTCACGGGCCTCCAAACGGCATGTGCCGGGCGAGCCCGGCATCTGGGTGCTGCTGTTCGGCGACATGATGGTGTTCACCGTCTTGTTCACGGTGTACCTGCACCAGCGGGGTGTCCGGCCGGCATTGTTCGCCGAGTCCCAGGGGGCCCTCAACCGGGCGCTGGGCGCGACCAACACCCTGGTGCTGCTCACCAGCTCAATTCTCGTGGTATTCGCGACGCATGCCCTGCAGCGTCCCGAACTGCGCCACCTCGCCCGGCCCTTGACCCTGGGCGGCGCACTGGTGGGCTCGTGCTTCGTGGCCATCAAGGCGTACGAATACCACGAAAAAGTCTCGGCCGGAATCACGCCGAGCACCAACGAATTCTTCATGTACTACTTCGTGCTGACCGGACTACATCTGGCGCACGTGATCATCGGGCTGATCGTGCTGACCGTTCTGTCGACCCTGGCCCGCAAACCGGAACCGACCAAAACGCATTTGGCCTTCTTCGAGGGCGGCGCGTGCTTCTGGCACATGGTCGATCTGCTCTGGATCGTCATTTATCCATTGATCTTCCTGGTGAGGTGAAACGTGAAATCGCTGGTACGTACCAACGCCTCGCTGGTCTGGTTTCTACTGTGTGCGCTGACCGTTTTGTCGTGGTCGTTGGGTACTGACCACGGATTCGGAGAGGGGCATCACCTCCCGGCCAGCCTGGCGATCTTCGCCGTCGCGATCTTCAAGGTCCGCCTGGTCGGCTTGTACTTCATGGAGCTGAAAATGGCCCCGCGCGTGCTGCGCGGAATTTTCGAGGGTTATTGCGTCGGCCTGCTGGCACTGCTGACAGCGATGTTCGTCCTCGCCTGATGGGCCATGCCGCGCATTGTGCGACATACAACCTCTAAACTGTGTCGAACAGTAAAGGAGCGCGGTGCCGAAAAATGTGAACGGTGAGGGCAGTGGTCGCCCACGGGGACGGCCACGTCTGACCATCGACCGTGATGCGGTCGCCGACGCGGTGGCTGAGCTATTCCACGAGGGCGGCTACGAGGCGGTTTCCATCGTGGACACCGCCGAGAAGCTGTCGGTGTCCCGTGCGACGCTGTACCGCACCGTTCCGACCAAGCAGGATCTACTCGGCATACTCTTCGAACGCAGCACCCGCGAGATCACCGAGCAGGTCGAAGGCGCCATCCGCGAGATTGCCGATCCCGCGGAGCGACTCAGGGAAATGGTTCGGCTGCAGTCCGAAGCGGCGGTCCAAATGCGGAGCTATATGCCCGTATTCTTCGACGGCGGCGACCTGCCCAACGACGTGGTGCAGCGCTGGCACAAGTGGAGCCGGCAATTCGAAAAGCTGTGGGTTTCGGTGGTCGCCGACAATATGGAAGCCGGCAATATCGACAAAGGTGACGTTGTCATCACCACACGATTGATCCTGGGCATGATTCTCTGGGTTTCGCGGTGGTATCGGCCCAAGGAAAAGATCACCTCGAAGGAGATCGCGGAGCACGCGATCGGCCTGTTGCGATTGGGATATGTCGCCCCGGAGAGCGTTGAGCGCAAGTCCACCGCACCGCGGCGTCGCCGCACCGGGAACCGTTAGTCGGCGCGCGGCCCGGTGCCCGCCCTGTGCACGATCGTTCTCGCGGAGCCGGGCTGGATCGACACGGCCGGGCCAGTCGGCTGATCGACCTGTTCGAGCCGCGTGAGCAGCGGAAATGTTGTAGTAGGGCGCCAATGAATTCCCGCAACCAGGTTCGGCCGGAGATGTTGCGTTGATCGAGAGCTCTGCGTATATTGAGACGCGTCAGTTCAAAAAGACTGGTTGATGGCAGCGACGAAAGGTTTCGCCGTCAGGCGTTGACCGATGCGTCGTGCCCCTGAAGGCGGAGAACATCAATGACCACTGCCGTATCGGCGCCGTGGGCGCGGATTCCCAACTGGTTTGAGAGGATGCAGGCGGCGCTCGAAGACGCCAATCTGCCTACCCTGCTGCTGGTGTTGCAGCATCTCACCGGGGATCGAAAGTGGACCAGCCCACCGTTCCGGCCCGCGCGCGGAAAACCTCTGGACGACAACGACTCCGGAGGACTGTCTCCCGAACTCCAAGCCGAGGTGCGCGCCGCGGCCTTGGACGCAGTGGTCGCCTACTACGAAGGACGGCTGGCGCCGGTCACCCCCTCCCCGGATGAGGTGACACGCATGCTCAGCTGCGCGATGGTTGAAGAGGTGTCCGTCGATTACGGCGAATTACTCTCTGAGGAAATGGGTTTCATCTCCCGCGATGTCGAGATACCCGCTGAGTCGATCCGCAGCGACTTCCGGGTGGCCATCATCGGGGCAGGCCTGTCGGGTGTCTGCATGGCGGCGAAACTGGAAGCTGCCGGCGTCAACTTCGTTGTGCTGGAAAAAGACCAGGATCTGGGCGGCACCTGGCTGGAGAACGTGTATCCAGGCTGCGGCGTGGACACACCCGGTCACCTCTACGCTTTTTCGTTCGCCCCGAATCCGAACATCACCAGTTACTTCGCCAAGCGGGACGAGGTCGAGGACTACATCCAGCGCGTGTCGTCGGAATTCGATGTCAAGAAGCACATCCGGTTCGGCACCGAGGTGGTGCAGGCGCGGTATCTGACCACGGACGCCGTTTGGCAGATCGACATCAAATCCTCCGACGGAGCCGTGGAGTCGCTAACGGCCAACGTCTTGATCAGCGCTGTGGGCATGGTCAACCGGCCGTCGATTCCACCGATCCCCGGACTGGACGAATTCCCGGGACCGGCCATGCACACCGCGGCCTGGGACAGATCGGTCGACCTCAGTGGGAAGCGCGTCGCCGTGATCGGTAACGGCGCGAGCGCGATGCAGGTGGTGCCGTCCATCGTCGACATTGCCAGTCACGTGACTGTATTCCAGCGGTCCAAGCAATGGGCGTTGCCGCATCCGAATTATCATCGCGCGGTCAAAGAGACGGTGCGCTTCCTGATGACCGAAATCCCCTTCTACATCCAGTGGTATCGGCTGCGGTCGTTCTGGAACTTCAGCGACCGACTGCATTCGGCGTTGCAGATCGATCCGGAATGGCCGCACCCGGAACGGTCCGTCAACGCGGCCAACGATCGCCACCGGGTATTCCTCACCAAGTACATCAAGGAGCAGCTTGGTGATCGAACTGATCTGCTCGATGCGTGTCTGCCGGACTACCCGCCTTACGGGAAGCGTCCCTTGATCGACAACCACTGGTACCGCACCATGTGCCGTGACGACGTAACACTGCTCACGGACGCGGTGGCACAGGTCAGGGGGCAGAATGTGGTGACGCGCTCGGGGGTCGAAGTGCCCGCCGACGTGATCGTGTTGGCCACCGGATTCAAAGTTCTGCAATTCCTGTGGCCGATGGACATCATCGGCAAATCCGGGACCACGCTGCGCGAGCAGTGGGGCGCCAACGATGCGCGGGCATACCTCGGGGTGACCGTGCCGGACTTCCCGAACTTCTTTATCCTCAACGGCCCCAATACCAATGCCGGTCACGGCGGCAGTGCGATTCACGCCACCGAATTTCAGGTGCGCTACACCATGCAGGCGATCCGTCATCTGCTGGTCAACGAGATCGCGTCGGTCGAAGTGGATCAGGGCGTGTTCCAGCGCTACAACGACGAGCTCGATGAGGCCTTGGCACACTGCATTTGGTCGCACAAGGGGATGACGACCTACTACCGCAACGACGCTGGACGCATCGTGGTGAGCAGTCCGTGGAAGTACGTCGACTATTGGCAGCGGCTCCGCGAGTTCGACCCGAGTGACCACCACGAGGTGACAGTCTCCTCGGAGGCTGCCGAACTGCTGGCTTAGCCGGCTTAGCGGCTGGCCTGGTGGTTCGGCCGACGCGGCGGCTGGCGCTGCTGCCAGCGCCCGTCGGCCGAGCCACTGATTTCGTCATCGACGCTTGACGTAGCGCGACACCCGGCGACGAGACGCATCGATGCCGGGTGTCGGCTGTCTTTGGCGCAGAGCGCCTTTCAAAGTGCAGTGATCTCGAGCAGTGATATCGAGAGGCGACTCGACTTCGAGTGCCGGCGCGGCTAGCGCTTCTGCTTGTGCGGGTGAAGTTCTACTTCTTCGGGCGAAGGCCCAGCCGGCGGCGCCAGTCGTGCATTTCCAGAAGTCGCAGCATCACGCCGGTGATCCGGGCTTTGCGCGGCGAATACGGATACCAGTGCGTTTCGGTGGGCAGGTGGACCTTCTCGGTGACCACTGCCTGTGCGCGACAGTACTTTCGGATGCCGTCGGCTGGCTATGACAGTTTGATTCAGGACCGGTGTGACGGCCTGATTCAGGACCACCTTCTTTCAGACCGGTGTGTTGTGACGGTTTGATTCAGGACCACCCTCGACGGTTGGCGTGTCGATTATTGGCTCGCTGTCGGAGGGTTCCGGATGGGAAGTCGTGTGGAGCTGTTCGCCCAGATACGTAGGGACGCCCGGGTCGAGGGTTTGGGTATTCGGGCGCTTGCTCGTAAGTACAAGGTTGGCCGGGATACGGTCCGGCACGCGTTGGCGAATCCGGAGCCGCCGAGGCGGAAGACACCGGTGCGGGAGTCGCCGAAACTGGGCCCGCTCAAACCTGCGATTGATGCGATGCTGCGGACCGATCTGGATGCGCCCCGCAAGCAACGCCACACTGCGACAAGGATTTGCAATCGTCTGGCCGATGAACACGGCGTTGAGGATGTGTCGTATTCGTCGGTGCGTGACTATGTCCGGGTCCGTCGTGCGGAGATCATCGCCGAGTCCGGTAAGCAGGCGCAGGAAGCGTTCGTGCCGCAGGAACACCCGCCCGGCGCTGAAGCTGAGGTTGATTTCGGCGAGGTTCACGTCATCCTCGCTGGTGTCAGAACCCGCTGCTACATGTTCGTTTTCCGAATGTCGATGTCCGGCAAGGCAGTCCATCGGTGTATGCGACTCAGTCGCAGGAGGCGTTCCTCGAAGGCCACATCGAAGCATTCGACGTGATCGGCGGCATCCCGGTGCGCCATATCCGCTACGACAACTTGAAGTCTGCGGTCACCTCGGTGGTGTTCGGCCGCGGTCGGGGCAGGGTCGAGAACGACCGGTGGGTGCTGTTCAGATCGTTCTACGGGTTCGACCCGTTCTACTGCCAGCCGGGAGTGGAAGGCGCCCACGAGAAAGGCGGAGTCGAGGGCGAGATCGGACGTTTCCGCCGCACCTGGCTCACGCCCATGCCGGAAGTGGACTCGCTGTCAGAGCTCAACGACTACATCCGCCGCTGCGAAGCACGTGAGGATCATCGGCGGGTCACCGGCCGGCTGCACACCGTGGGCCAGGACTTCCAGACCGAACGAGAACATCTCGCCGCTCTGCCTGCCGAGCGGTTCGACCCGGGCTGGTGCTGCATCCACGGGTGGACCGGTCGGCGCTGATCACGGCGCGGTCGGCGAAGTACTCGGTTCCCGCCCGGTTGATCGGACGCAAAGTCAGGGTGTCGCTGCGGGCCTCGGGGTTGGTCGTCTTCGACGGCCGCACTATCGCCGCACGCCATGAACGCGTCACGACCCGCAACGGGCAATCGATCAACCTCGACCACTATCTGGAGGTGTTGCACTGCAAACCCGGCGCGTTGCCCGGCTCCACCGCGCTTGCTCAGGCCCGCGCCGCCGGCACTTTCACCGCAGCGCACGAGGCGTTCTGGCAGCAGGCCCGCCGCGTCGACGGCGATGCTGGCGGGACTCGCTCGCTAATCGACGTGCTGCTGCTGCACCGCAGCATGCGCGCTACCGATGTGATCGCCGGGATCCACGCCGCCCTGTCGGTCGGTGCCGTTTCAGCGGATGTGGTCGCGGTCGAAGCACGCCTGCATGCCGCCGGTGGTGGTCTCGAATCAGACCGTCACGCCGGTAACCATGCCAATACCGTCGATTACCGGGTCGTCAGTCTGACCCAGCGCCGCCTGGCTGATCCAGCGACCGTGATCGCCGGCCTGCCACCCGACCCCCGGCCGCTGCCTGACGTCGCGGCCTACGACGAGCTGCTCCAACGCAGACCCCAACACCGCCACCCGGTGACGGAATGGAAGGAACGACTGGATCATGAGCACGGCCACGAAAGTCACCAACACCCTGCGCCGCCAACGCGGGATGACCCCACAAGCGGCCCAAGCCGCCGTCGATTCCGCATGCCGACGCCTGCGGTTGCCGACCGTGCGTGCGGTGATCGACGAAGCAGTGAAAGTCGCCGAGCGTGAACAGCTCACCTACCACGGCTTCCTCGCCGAACTGCTCCTGGCCGAATGCGATGACCGGGACCGCCGATCCACCTTGCGGCGAGTCGCAGCGGCCGGGTTTCCACGTCAGAAATGGTTGGGCGACTTCGATTTCGACGCCAACCCAAACATCAACGCCGCCACCGTACATACCGTCGCCCAAGGCGATTGGATACGCCGAGGCGACCCGCTCTGCCTGATCGGCGACTCGGGCACCGGCAAGTCCCACCTGCTCATTGGTGTGGACCGCCGCCGCCGAGCAAGGCTTCCGCGTCCGCTACACACTGGCGACCAAACTGGTCAACGAACTCGTCGAGGCCGCCGATGAAAAGCAACTCGCCCGCACGATCGCCCGCTACGGCCGCGTCGATCTTTTATGTATCGACGAACTCGGCTACATGGAACTCGACCGCCGGGGCGCGGGGTTGCTGTTCCAAGTACTCACTGAACGCGAGGAAAAGGCGTCAGTAGCCATCGCATCCAACGAGAGTTTCTCCGGCTGGACCAAAACCTTCACCGACCCCCGACTCTGCGCCGCGATCGTCGACCGACTCACCTTCCACGGCACCATCATCGAAACCGGCACCACCTCATACCGGCTCAGCCATACCCGCGGTAGCAGCTCGCGATCACAGCCTACGAAGACGCCTGAGCCACCACCTCCTCGCCGAGGTGGTCCCGAATCAAGCCGTCACAGTGGTCCTGAGTCAGGTTGACATAGAGACCGTCGGCCCCACCCATCCGGTGTCCGAGGCCGGATTCCTTCCAGCCGCCCATCGGCAGCGGGAACTGGAACACGTGCATCATCGCGTTGTTGACGTTGACGCCGCCCGCTTCGATCCGCCTGCCGACCCGCTCGCCGCGCTCCTTGCTGCTCGTCCAAACACTGGCACCCAGACCGTAATTGGTGTCATTGGCCAAGGTAATGGCTTCGTCTTCGCTGGATACCTTCATGATCGGCAGCAGCGGCCCGAAGGTTTCCTCGCGCATGCACGCCATCGTGTGGTCGACGTCCACCAACACCGTTGGCGGATAGAACAATCCATGCTCGGCCCGCTTTCCGCCGGTCAGGACGCGCGCTCCGCGCGCTACCGCGTCTTCGACATGGCGTTCGACGATTGCCATTTGGGCTTCGTTGGCCAAGGCGCCGATATCCGTGGCGAAGCTGCCGGCCGTATCGTGGCCTTGGCGGAGCTTGTTGACCTCGTCGACCAGGCGCGAAGTGAATTCGTCGTAGATCGAATCCTCGACGTAGATCCGTTCCACGGCGACACACGACTGGCCCGAGTTGAACAATCCCGCCCAGATCGCGCCGCGGACGGTCCGTTCGAGCGGTGCATCGGACAACACGATCATCGCGTCCTTGCCGCCCAATTCGAGACTGACCGGAATCAACCGTTCCGCACAGCGGATGCCGACCTGGCGGCCGGTCTTGGTGGAACCGGTGAACTGCACCATGTCGACGACGTCCACCAGGGCCCGCCCGGTATCGCCGCGTCCGGTCACGCAACCGAGCACCGGTGGTGCACCGATCTCGCTCCAGCCACGCACCACCTCGGCCCAGCCCAGCGGTGTTTCCTCTGAGGGCTTGGTGAGTACCGCCGCGCCGGCCATCAAGGCTTGCGGCACGTCGAGCATCGGCATGCCGAGCGGATAGTTCCACGGAGTGATCACGCCAACCAATCCGTAAGGGCGGTAACGAATTCGCAGACCTTTGGTTGCCGACGCCGGTCCGTGCGGGCGGCGGGTCTCGTCGGCCAGGAACTCTGCCCCGTGTTTGGTGTAGTAGTTGATGACCTCCATGCACACCAGCAACTCGATCTGCGCATCGCCCCAGGACTTTCCGGCCTCGCGATGCACCAGGCCGAGAATGCGGTCCTGGTTGTCGACGATCCAGTCCAGCCACCGCCGCAGGTGAACGGCACGGCCCTCGGGCCCCAGTGCCTCCCATGCCGGCTGGGCCTTGCGGAGTTCGCCGGCCAGCGCGGCCACCTCGTCCGCGGGTACGTTCGGGACTACGCCGACCACCGAGTTGTCGGCCGGGTTGCGTACCTCGACAACCGATTCGTCTGCCGGCCGCGTCCCGTTCTTCTGCTTGGCTTCCTCGGCGGTGGTCATGGCTCAGTCCTCAATTCGGATTGCGGCGACCGGACACATCATCGCGGCTTCCTCGACCGCTGACCGCAGATGCTCGCCGGGATTGGCATCGAGCACCGTCACCCACTCTTTGTCGTCTTCGATGTCGAACACCTCGGGCGCGGCCATCACGCATTCCCCGTGCAGCTCGCAGCGGTCATTGTCAACGATGATCTTCATCTGCCGTATCGATTCCGGTGTATCAGGCGGGTGTGACGGTGACGGGAAGCTGGTACACGCCCCGCGAATACGCGTCGCGGATATAGCTGATATCCCCGGCGGGGGTGATGTCCTTGGTGCGTCGCAGCAGTTCTTCGAGCAGGATCTTCATCTCCAGGCCCGCGACGTGCTTGCCTAGGCACTGGTGCGGGCCGCGGCCGAAGCTGACGTGCGGATTCTTCTCCCGGGACAGGTCGAAGACATGGGGATTGTCGAACGCGCGCTCGTCGAAGTTGCCTGCGGCGAACAGCATCAGCACCACATCGCCCTCTTTGATCTGCTGGCCGTGCAGTTCGTGGTCCGCGGTGGCCGTACGCACCAGGTGCGTGAACGGGGTGGCGATGCGCACGATCTCCTGGATGGCGGTGTTCGGGATGTCGTCGACGTGCGCGCGCAGCCAGGCCATCTGCTCGGGGTTGCGCATCAGCTCGTGCATACCGTGACTCAGCGCGGTACGGGTGCTCTCGGCGGCACCGGATGCCAGCAACGCCACGTTGCCCATCAGTTCGTCTTCGGAGATGACCTCCGCACCGGCCTGGACCAGCTGGGTGATCACGTCCTCGCCGGGTTCGCGGCGCTTGAGCTCACCCAGTTCGACCGCGTAACCGAGCAGGTCGAAGATGGCCTGCATGACGTATTCGAACGAGGGGGTGATGCGGGTGTCGAATGGCGCGGCGAAGGTGTCAACCCAGGCGAAGAACTTCTCCCGGTCACCGTTGGGTACGCCCAGCACGTCGCCGAGCGCCTCCATCGGCATGGCGTGGCCGATGTCGGTCACGAAGTTGAACGAGCCCTTCTCCAGCGCGGCGTCGACGATGTTGACGGCGTACTCGCGGAATTTGTCCTCGAGTTTTTTGACCATGCCCGGCGTGAACGCCTTGCTCATCACCCCGCGCTGAGTGCGGTGCTTCGGGCCGTCCATGGTCAGCATGGCCGGTTTGCCGCCCACTTTGGGGTCCAGCGGGGTCACCTTCCACATGTTCACCCCGCCACGGTCGGCGGCGTAGAGCTCGGAATTACGGTCGACGGCCCAGATGTCCGCGTTTCGGCTGACGATCCAGGCCCGGTCGATGAGCATCGGGTCGTCGAATTCGTGCAGGTGACAGGGGGCCTCGTCACGCAGGTACGCATACTGCTCCAGCGGTAGCCCGAAGGTCGTCGGGTCGCCGTTGGCGTAGGTATCGGCGTCCAAAACGCGGATGTCGGGCTTTGCCGTCGTCATCTATCGACTCCTAATCGAGAAACCAAAGGCGCAGGGCTGGCTGGCCTATCCGCCCCCCGGCGGATTATGAGTTAAGCAGTCTCAATTATGGTTCGTCGGTGCGGAAGGTGTCAAGCGTCATAGTCGGGGCCGCGGTATGTCGGGCGTCACCCTGAGCCTGGTCAGCGCGCTGGACGCAACCCGAAGGTGGACGAGATGATGTCGCGCTGGATTTCGTTCGTCCCCGCGTAGATGGTGGGCGCGATGCTGAGCCGCAGGTGCCTCTGCATGTCGAACTCGGTGCTGTAGCCGTAGCCGCCCATCATCTGAACGCCTTCCAGTGCAACCTTTTTCGCGGTCTCGGTCACTTTAACCTTCGACATCGACGTGGCGCGAACCCATTCCTCGGGTGTACCGATCTGGTGCTCGATGTGGTGCACGGTGGCGTAGGTCAGGGCTCGCGCGGATTCGATCTCGATGGCCAGGTCGGCGATGCGATGCCGCAGCGCCTGGAAGGATCCGATCGGGGCGCCGAACTGTTCGCGCTCGCCGACGTAGGCCAACAGGTCGTCGAAGGCGCGCTGCGCCATGCCCAGGCCCTGCGCCGCGCAAACCAGTCGCTCGCCGTTGAGCCCGGCCATTATCTGCTTCCAGGCGTTACCCTCGGTGCCCACCACGGCCGATTCGGGAACGAAGACATCGGTGAAGAACAGGTCGTTGACCTCGCTGCCGCCCATCGTCGAGATCGGACGGATCTCCAGGCCTGCTGCGTCGGTGGGCACCTCGAGCAGTGTGAGACCGTCGTGCGGCCGAACGCCTCGCGAGCTGCGCACCACCACCAGGATCGTGGTTGCGAATTGGGCATCCGAGCACCAGGTTTTCTGTCCGTGTACGCGCCAGCCGCCGTCGACCTTTTCGGCCTTGCAGCTGACGGCGGCCGCATCCGAGCCGGCGCCGGGTTCGGAGATGCTGATCGACATCACTTTGCCCGAGCAGATCGCCCCGAGCGCCGCCTGCTTCTGCTCCTCGGTCGCAAACCTCTTGTAAATGCCGGCGACGGTATGGGAGGTGCCGGCTCCGTGGACGGGGGCCAACCCCCGCCACAGCTGCTCGAACAAGATGACCTGCTCGGTGAGTCCACCGCCGCTGCCGCCGTATTCTTCGGGTATCGAAACGCCGAGATATCCTGTCGCTGCCAATTTTTGGTACAGGCCGGGATGGTGCTGTTCGGCACCGTTGTCGGTCAACGCGTCGCGTTGCTCGCGCGTGCCGCATTCCTTGCGACAGAAATCGCGCACGGCAATGGCGAAATCCCGTTGTTCCTCGGTGAGCCCCACCGCATCCATCAAAGCTCCTCAGCAGAACGACCGCTCGCGTCAGCGACAGGAACGTCACCAGCACCGGTGGGCACCGGGGGTCGACTCAAACCGAATGGTAGGCGGGGACCCTTCGACGGGTCAACATCGTGGTTATCAACGCTAGCAACCGTGTACAGCCGGGGCGGTCCTGGTCTTGAGCCGACCGGGATCGGCCCGAGCTCAGGTTCCCCCGTCGCCAGCGCAGATAACGACCGTTTACGATAAATCGATTTGCACCGAGATACGCTCGCGAAGGAGCATCATGAAATACCCGCGTCCGCAGGAGTCCGCACCTCGCGGCGTAGTGGAACCGGACCCAGTCAACCGCACCCGACGGACTTGTGGTAAGTGAGCACCCAGCAGACCCGGTCGATTTTCACCCCGGAGCAGGTGCAGTTCCGCCTGCGGGTGCGTAAGTTCCTCGATGAGCACGTCGTACCGGAGTATCCGGCGTGGTTGGCCGACGGCAAGCCGTCGCGGCAATTCTGGCGCGGCGCGGCCGAGGTCGGCATCTTGGGCATCGGGGTGCCCGAGAACAGCTGTGGCCTGGCGGGCTCGGACTATCGACACAGCGTTGTCGTCACCGAGGAGATTCAGGCGCTGGGCCTGGCCATCGGGGGTTTGCGCGTGCAAACCGATATCTGTCTGCCCTATCTGCTGCACCACGGGTCCGCCGAACAACGCGCCACCTGGCTACCCCGAATGGTGGCCGGTGAGGTGGTGGCCGCGCTGGGACTGTCCGAGCCTGGCGCCGGCTCCGACCTCAAGGCGATGTCGACGCGGGCTCGCCGGGACGGGGATCACTATGTGGTGAACGGCGCCAAGACGTTCATCTCCAACGGTGCGGCCGCTGACCTGGTGATCCTGGCGGTCAAGACCGACCCGGAGGCGGGTCGGCGGGGCATCAGCCTGCTACTGGTGGACACCTCGACGCCGGGCTTCGCGCGCGGGCGCAAGCTGGACAAGCTGGGTCTTCGTGCGCAGGATCTGGCCGAGATCTCGTTCACCGACATGCGGATTCCGGTCGCAAACCTCCTGGGTGTGGAGAACGAAGGATTCACCTACCTGACGTCGAACCTCGCCCAGGAGCGGTTGTCGATCGCGGTGAACTCGCAGGCCGCGGCCGTCGCGGCGCTTTCCTGGGCCCTTGAAGACCACCAGGATGGCCAGGTGGGCCAGGAGGTCAAATTCACGCTGTCCCAGTGCGCGGCCGAGGTAGCCGCAGGTCAGGCGCTCATCGACCAGGCGTTACTGCGTCACGTCGAAGGTCGGCTGAGCGGCAGCGATGCCGCGATCGCCAAGCTGTACTGCACCGAGCTGCAGGGCCGGGTGGTCGACCGCTGCCTATCGCTGTCGAACCCGTCGGTTGCGCTGCGCGGTGACTCCCGGTTGGGTAACGCCTACCTCGACGGCCGAGTAAGCCGGATTTACGGCGGATCCAGCGAAATCATGAAGGTAATCATCGGCCAGGGCCTGGGCTTGTGAGAAGCTGCTGAGGTGACGCCCGACGAAAAGATCCTGGCTGCGGCCGAGAAGTTGTTCTTCGAGCGCAGTTTCGACGGTGTCGGCGTGGACGAGATCGGCAAGGCCGCCGGCACCACCGGCTCCGCCATCTATCGCCACTTTCCCAGCAAAGACGCAATCTTGGCGGCCCTGTTCGACAAGACCCTGGACACCATTCTGGTTCGTCTCGGGGAACCCGAAGAGGATCCCGTCACCGAGCTGAACAAACTCGTGCGCGCGTTTGTGGGTCTGGCCAAGAGTCACGAGCGATTGGTGTCGATTTGGCTGCGCGATCAGCGTTCCCTCGCCGAGCGCTACCGCCGCGAGCACGACCGTAGGCATCGCCGCATCAATCAACGGTGGATCGATTGCCTGCAGCGCTGCTATCCCGACCGTTCGACCGACGAGATCATCACTGCCACAAGGGGTGTGGAGTTGTTGCTGCTGTCCGGGGCGATGCGCCCACCGGGCGGCCGTCGGGCCAAGCAAGCCGAAGAACTGTTGACCCAGATGGCATTGGCATCCGTGACGGCGCTGGAGTTGGAGGGGGCAACTAAGCGGTGACGAACTGCAGCAGTGCCGATTCGAACGCGTCCGGCGCCTCCAGCATCGGGTAATGCCCGCAGTCGGGGATCTCGACGAGGGTGGCGTTCTTCAGTTGCTGCTGTAGCCAGCGGGCCCCCCTTGGCCGAGTGCACGGGATCGTTCGTCCCGATGACCTGCAGCACCGGTTGGTCAATGCGGGGGATGTCGGCCAGCAAATCGGTCGTCAGCAGCGACCGGTAACATGCCGTCGCGGCCCACGAAGGCATGCGCAGCGAGCAGCGGACCAGCCAATCGACCGTTCGTGGGTCCGGCTCGTGCGCGAATGCTGTAGCGATTGTCCGGTATCGGGACCCGACGCGGTTCGCGTGCTCTTCGGCCTGCATTCCCGCCAGCAGCGGTTCGGGAGGTCCGCCGAATGGAAACTCGTCGCTGCGGCTGGCGCGGACACCGTTTGATCCCACGAGTACCAATGCGGTGCACAATTCGGGTGCGGTCGCAGCGGCTCGGAAGGCCACCTGCCCGCCGAATGAGTGACCGACAACTGTGGCGTTGCCGACATCGAGCCGGGTCAGGGCAGCGACGAGATCTGCTGCGAGACGGTCTATGTCGTAGCCGTCCAACGGGTTGTCCGAGAAACCGTGACCCCGCTGGTCCACGCACAAGACGCGAAACCCGCGGCCGGTGAGCACGCGTACCTGGCGGTCCCAAAGCTCGTGGTCCAAGCCAAAACCCGAAATCAGTACTACCGCAGGCCCATCGCCGAGATCCTGCACGTGTATCCGCACGCCGTCATCCGCGTCGATGAATGGCACTTCTGGTATCACCTTCGATCATGTAGATTTACCGCAGATTTATGAGCTTTGCGATCTTAATAATACGGGGGAGGCCCGATGAACACCAGCCTGGAAACGCTGTCCGTGAGTTCGGGCGGCGACGGCGTCTGGGAGATATCGCTGACTCGTCCAAAGCTGTTGAATCGGTTCGACAATCGGGCGCAGATTGAACTCGCGGCTGCACTCGAGGAACTCGCCAAAGACGAAAGTGTGCGCGCTGTCGTGCTGGGCTCGACCGGCAAGGCGTTCTCCGCCGGCGGCGACTTCGCCTTGATGCGAGCGGCGCACGACGACGACGAGGCACGGCGCGAAACTGTCGAGGCGGGGCGGCGGCTGCTGCAGTCCTTCCTTGATCTGCCCCAGCCCATCGTCGCGGCCGTGCAGGGACCAGCGATCGGCCTGGGCGCAACCGTGGCACTGATGTGCGATGTGGTGGTTGCGGCACGGAGTGCGAAGCTGGCCGACACGCATGTGAAGGTCGGGCTCGTCGCCGGTGACGGCGGCTGCCTGGTATGGCCGCAGGCCGCGGGGATGCTGCGCGCCCGCCGTCACCTGCTCACCGGAGACGCACTCGACGCACCTACGGCCTATCAGCTCGGCATTGTCACCGACCTAGTCGACGACCCCGACGAGGCACTGCCTTTCGCTCGCGAAATCGCCAGGCGCATCGCGGGTCTGGCGCCGCTGGCGGTGCAGGGCACCAAGCGTGCGCTGAATCGTGTCACGTCGCTTCGAGCCGCCGAAGTCGTCGATCTGGCTTTCGAGCTGGAAGAGGGCACCTTGACCAGTGCCGATCTGCTGGAGGGAATCGCTGCCTTCCAGGAAGGCCGCGCCGCCAACTTCGTCGGCCGATGACACGGCTGTCGGCGTTATCGGTACAGGGTGGCCGAATGCCGCGAACCCAGCGCAGCGCAGTCGGATTCCGGGTCTTGACAATGCATCGGGAATTTGTTCGTCTCGTTGAATCTAAGCACGATTCAACTCAGCGGTTCACCCCGCCGGCGCGACTGCAAAGGATGTCACGCATGAAACGTCGCACCTCGCTGGCCGCCGGAACCGTCGCACTTGCCGCCTGTGCGGTGGTGTCGATGCCGGCCCCCGGGGCGCACGCCAAACCGGCGCCCGAGGTGGAGTACACGTACAACGTGTCGGTGCGCCGGCACTTCGACTTCCCGAACAACGACGCGGTCGGCTATGGCTACGGGATCTGCGACAAGGTCACCGCGGGCGAGGGTTACCCCCAGATAATGGGCGATGTGAAGAACGACGTGACGCCCAACGACGAGTTCTCAGCCAACTATCTGGTCTCCTACGCCGTCGATCTGCTGTGCCCCGCCGTGATCCCGCAACTGCGCAAATCGGCGCAAGGCTACCGCCCCCCGCCCGGTCAAGAATATTTCGGCAGCCCCGGCGCCGAGTAGCGGACGAAGCCCGGACGAGTCGGCCAAGTTGGGCCCAGGGCACTAGGGCATCGTGTAGCCGCCGCTGACCGAGATCAGCTGTCCGGTCACCTGCCGAGCCGCCGTCGGCGAGCAGAACCATGCGGTGGCCTGGCCGATGTCCTCCGCGGTGGTCAGGCGGCGCAGCGGTGTCCCCTTGACCATGTAGTCGATCTGGTCGGCGTTGAACACACTGTCCTGGCCAGTGGCCCACAGGCTCGATTCGCCCACGGCTTCGGGGCTCTCCGGGATCACCAAGCCAGGACAGATGACGTTGGACCTGATGCCGTGCCGGCCGTGTTCACGCGCGACGGTGCGGGCCAGGCCAATCATCGCGGCCTTTGACGCCCCATAGACACCGGTGCGGATCTGACCGAATGCCGCGTCGCTGGCGATGAACGCGATGGCGCCGCCGCCGGCCTCCTTCATCGGACCGATCGCCGCCTGGGTGGTGCCGATGGCGGTGAACAGGTTGGTTTCGATGGTGCGTTGCCAATTGTCACGGTTGGTGTCTGTGGCGAAGAATTGCTGACCGCTCCAGCCCGCATTGTTGACCAGCACATCGATGCCGCCCCAGGTGTCCAGGGCGGTGCCGACCGCGATGTCGGCTCCGCGTTGGGTGGTCAGGTCGGCGATCGCGACTTCGGCGGCGGCCGCACCCCTGGCCAGGGCTTCGTCGCGAACCCGTTTGGCCTGGGGCTCGTCGATGTCGTTGATGACAACACGGGCACCCTCCGCGGCGAACACGTGGACGATGCCGCGCCCGATGTTCGAGGCGCCTCCGGTGACCACCACTCGCGCCCCAGCTAGCCCAAGGTCCATGCTCTGCTCCCTGTCGTGGACGTTTGTTGTGACCGTCGCCATGGTAGTTTAACGTAGATTAGAAATATTGATTATCGGTCGGACGAGGAGGGATTGGTGCATGGTTGAGTGGCTGCTCGACCAGCGTGTCGCCGTCATCTCCGGCGCAGGTCGCAGAGTCGGGTGCAAGATCGCCCGAGCGTTTGCCGACACCGGTGGGGGTCACGACATATGACACTGGTGGTGCGCGAGGTCGTCGATCGGGTAGCGGTGATCACCCTCAACCGGCCCGAGCAGATGAACGCGCTTACCGTCGCGCTGAGCGGCGAATTGGAGCGGGCGGTCCGGGAGCTGGGTAACGACCCCGAGGTGAACGTCATCCTCATCCGGGGTTCGGAGGGAAACTTCTGTGCGGGCGGCGATTTCAACGAAGTCGAGTCCCTGCGAGCTGAAGGCCCGGACGCGTTGCGCACCCTGTTCGTGGCATTTCGTCGTGCGTGCGACGCCATTGCCGAGATCGAGGTCCCGGTTGTCGCCGCAGTGCAGGGCGTCGCCATGGCGGGCGGTTTCGAACTGATGCAGGCCAGCGACATCGTGCTGGTCAGCGACGACGCCAGGATCGCCGACAACCACGTCAGATTCGGAATGATCCCGGGCGGGGGAAGTACCCAGCGGCTGAGCCGGCTGGTGGGCCGTCAGGAGGCGCTGGGGCTGTTGTTGTCCGGCGACCGGATCTCCGGCGTCGAGGCGGTGCGCCGCGGTCTGGCGTATCGCAGCTTTGCGCGGGCCGAGTTCAGCGACGGTGTCCGTGGGTTCGTCATGGATCTGGCCGGGCGGCAGCGCGAGGCTGTGGTCAGGATCAAGCGCCTCGTGTACGAGGGTCTGCGGGTCCCGCTGGCCAGCGGGCTGGAACGCGAAATCGACTTCGTAGTGGACCACATCTGCGGGCACTCCGGACACAACGGTGTATCCGCCTTTCGACAGCGAGGAGCCCGCTAGATGAGCAATGCGGAGACCAAAGCCCCGGTCGCCCTTGAGATCTCGGCCGGCATCGCCCGGTTGCGGCTGAACCGGCCCGAGGCGTCCAACGGGATGAACGTCGAGTTCCTCAAGGCGCTGCATGAGGCGGCCCTGGCCTGCCATGCGGATCCCGCCGTGCGCGTGGTGTTACTCACCGGTGAAGGCCGGAACTTCTGCGCGGGCGGCGACATTCACACGTTCGAATCCAAGGGGGCCGACCTCCCCGACTATCTGCGCGAGGCCACGGCCTGGTTGCAATTGGCGACGGCCGCGTTGATCCAGTTGCGCGCGCCGGTGGTGACCGCGGTGCAGGGCTTTGCCGCCGGTGGCGGTGGGTTGGGACTGGTCTGTGCCTCCGACATCGTCGTCGCGGCACGGTCGGCAAAGTTTTTTTCCGGCGCGGTTCGGGTCGGCATGGCGCCCGATGGTGGCTCGTCGGTCACGCTGGCCCAATTGGTGGGGTTGCGACAAGCATTGCGGATTCTGCTGACCAATCCGACGCTGACCGCAACCGAAGCACTAGAGATCGGATTGGTGACCGAGGTCGTCGAGGATGCTGAACTGCTCGGTCGCGCAGGGCAAATCGCCACCGAGCTGGCCGCGATGCCGGCCCGCGCGCTGTCAGCCACCAAGCGGCTGGTCTGGAGCGGACTGGGAGCATCGGTCGAAGAACGATTGGCCGAGGAAGCGCGAACCGTCTCCGAGTTGTCCGGAACCGCCGACGCGCTCGAGGGCCTGCGGGCAGTCATCGAACGACGCAAACCAAACTTCACCGGGCAATGAGCACGCCTGTCGTCCTCGTCGAGGACCGCGGCGCGGTGCGGATCGTCACGCTGAACCGCCCCGACAAGCGCAACGCGATCGACATCCCCGTCCGGCTCGAGCTTGCCGCGGCGATCGAGGGTGCCGGGGCCGACGACTCCGTCCGAGCCATAGTTTTGACCGGCGCCGGCGCGGCGTTCTGCTCAGGTGGCGATATCACCTCGATGGAACGGATGTCGCCCGAGCGTGCGATGGAGCGAACACAGTTGGCGCAGCGAGTGATTCGCGCTATTTGGAACGCGGGCAAGCCGGTGCTCGCCGCGGTGGAGGGCAGCGCCTACGGCGCGGGTGCGGCGCTGGCCGCCGCATGCGATCGCGTGATCGCGGCCAGCGACGCACGGTTTGCGACCACGTTCACCAATGTCGGACTGGCCGGTGACATGGGCACCTTCGCGTCCTTGCCGGCGCGGGTCGGCATCGCCCGCGCACGCCAGATGTTGATGATGGCGACGCCCGTGGACGCGGCCTCGGCCCTGACGATCGGGCTGGTGGATGCGCTGGCCGACCCCGGTCAGGCACTGTCGACCGCGCTGGCGGACGCCGAGCGACTCGCTGCCGGCCCGACCCGGGCATACGGGGTCATCAAGACGCTGCTGTCCGCCGGATCGGCGCTCAACCCGTTCGATCTGCTCGAGATCGAAGCCGAGCACCAGGCCCAGCTCTTCGACAGCGATGACTTCGCGGAGGGAATTGCGGCATTCCGCGAAAAGCGCCGCCCCCAGTTCGGGGCGGCGCCGAGATGACCGCCAAACTGCGCAGCCGCCTCGAGCTGTCGTACCTCCCCGCCGATTCCAGCACAAAGCTGGAGGACCACACCGTCGGCGCATTGCTGGCCGAGCGGGCGCAGACGCACGGTGACGTCGCAGCCCTGGTCGGCAGCGCCCACGACGACGGGGCTACGGTGCGGTTGACCTACCGTGAGCTCTTCGACGAGGCCTGCCGCGTCGCCACCGCATTGGCATGTTGCACAGCGCCCGGCGACTATGTCGCGCTGTGGGCGCCAAATGTGGTGGAGTGGCCGGTGATTCAGTACGGGGCAGCACTTGCCGGTGTCGTGCTCGTCGCCTTGAACCCTGCGCTGCGCCCCGCCGAACTGGAATACGCGCTACGGCATTCGCAGGCCAAGGTGCTGATCCACGCCGACCGCAGCCGCAACTACGACACTGCCGCCGCGGTCGGTGAAATCGACACGGATTCGCTCGGTGTGCGCACGATCAGCCTGTCAGCACGCGCCGAGTGGCGAAGCGACGACGTCGACCCGGACGTGATCGCCCGGGCGCCTACCGATCCGGACCAGCCGGTGATGCTGCAGTACACCTCGGGAACCACGGGGACACCCAAAGGGGTGTTGTTGCGCCACCGTTCTCTGGTCAATGTCGCCAAACTGACACTCGAGGCCGCCGGCATCACCGCGGGCGCGGTGACCGTCAACCCGCTGCCGATGTTTCACACGGCGGCCTGCGTGGTCGGCACCCTAGGCCCGCTCTGGATCGGTGGCACCGAGATACTGTTGAGCCGGTTCGAGCCGGCGGCAGTGCTCGACGCCATGCGCCGCGAGCACGCGTCGGTATTGTTCTTCGTGCCCGCCATGCTGACCGCTCTCCTGGCGGCGCAACGCGAATCCATCGAGCCGGCGCCGCGGTTGTCGATCTGTCTGGGCGGTGCCGCCACGGTCTCCGCCGAGCTCATCATGGCCACCGAGCGCACGTTCGGAGCTACCGTGGTCAACGTGTTCGGTCAAACCGAACTTTCGCCGGTGCTCACCGCCACCCGACCCGACGACAGCCGGGACGATCAACTCGGCACGGTAGGCCGGCCGCTTCCGCAGGTCGACTGCAAGATCGTCGACCCGCAGTCCGGCGCGGTCGTGCCGGTGGGCCAGCCGGGGGAGATCTGCGCACGCGGCTATCAACAGATGATCGGCTACTTGCACGACCCCGCCGCCACCGCGGCCACGGTGGATGCCGATGGGTTCGTCCACACCGGAGATCTCGGTGTGATGGACGAACGCGGCTACCTGACCCACACGGGTCGGCTCAAAGAGCTGATCATCCGCGGCGGCGAGAACATCGCCCCCGCCGAAGTAGAGGCGTGCCTGGCCGACCACGAGATGGTCGCGGAAGCCTGCGTGATCGGCCTGCCCGACGACAGGCTGGGCGAGATCGTGGCCGCCGTCGTCGTCGCGCGAGGTGACCTGCCGGCGGATGCGGCGAAGCGATTGCGCGCTCACGCCGCCAAGAGCCTGACGCCGCACAAAATTCCGCAGCGCTGGTTTGCCGCCGGCGATCTGCCGAGAACGCCCACCGGGAAGGTGCGTAAGTTCGCCCTGCCCAACCTGATCGCGCAGGGCAGCGTACGCGAGTTGTTCAGAGAGGAGCCCGACCAGTGACATCGCTCATCGAGCCGGCCGCCGCTACCGGCGACCGCTATGACCGGTTGATCAGACGAGACAAGGTGCATGGGTCGATGTATACCGACCCGGCTATCTTCGCTGAGGAATTACGCAAAATATGGTATCGCACTTGGGTTTTCGTGGGCCATGAAAGCGAGGTGCCGCAGCCGAACGATTACGTGCGCAGGCGGCTGGGCCTGCAGGACGTGATCATGACCCGCGACCGCGACGGGGAGTTACATCTGCTGCTCAACCGATGTGCTCATCGCGGCAATCAGATCTGTGACGACGCAGAAGGCAATTCGTCGACTTTTCGCTGCCCGTATCACGGCTGGACGTTCCGCAACAACGGTGAGCTGGTGGGTTTTCCGTTTTTCAAGGGCTACGGTGAGCGCAAGCTGGACCTGAACCTGGGTCGGGTTCCGCGGATGGAGAGCTATCAGGGTTTCGTGTTCGGCAGCTTCGCCGAGGACGGGCCCGGGTTGTCAGAACACCTCGGTGCCGCGGCGGGCGAGATCGACCGCTTGGCCCGGCTGTCTCCGGAAGGCAGGGTCGAGCTCACCGCGGGATGGTTGCAGCATAAGACTCGTGCGAACTGGAAACTCTTGGCGGAGAACGAGACTGACGGATACCACCCGCAGTTCGTGCACGGCTCGATTTTCGGCGTGACCGGTAGCCCCATCGGGGCCCTCTACAGCGACAGCTCGACCGCGGTCACCCGAGACCTGGGCCAGGGACACAGCGAGAACGACCTGCGCCCGGAATTTCGTAAGTTCGCCGAGCCGATGCGGTGGTTCGGCACCACCGAGTCGCGGGTGCCGAAGTACGTCGCGGCGATGCGCGAACGCTACGGCGATGAGGCGGACAAGATCATGATCGAGGGCGGCCCGCACGTGATGATCTTCCCGAACTTGTTCATCGCCGAAATCCAGGTCTTCAACCTCCAACCGGTCTCGGTGGGCGAGTGCATCCAGAACGCCACCGCGGTGCAGATGGTCGGGGCCCCGGAGCTGAACGAGCGCATGGTGTCGCAATGCATGGGCTCGGTGGGTCCTGCCGGCATGCTGTTGGCCGACGACACCGAGATGTACGAGCGCAACCAGCTCGGCCTGGAGTGCCTGACGCCCGAGTGGCTGGATATCCGCCGCGGGCTGAACCGGGAGCGGGTGGACGAGAACGGTTTCACCATCGGGGGAGCCACCGATGAGACCGGCATGCGGGGGTTCTGGTCACAGTACAAGACGCTGATGGAGGCCGAATCGTGACTACCGCACTGGACAAGCAGTCCGCACCGGGACCGGTACCTGACGGCTTCGATCGCTGGGAGGTCGAGCAGTTCCTGTACCGCGAAGCCCGCTTGGCCGACGAGTCGGACTACGATGCGTGGGAAGCGCTGTGGACCGATGATGCGCTGTATTGGGTGCCGGTGGCCGGCACCGACGACCCTGCCAGAACGATGTCGGTGATCTACGACAACCGCAGCCGTATCGCGACCCGGCTCAAGCAGGTCCGCACCGGCAAACGTTACGCTCAGGCACCCCCATCGAACCTGCGGCGCCTGGTGTCCAACATCGAATTCCTCGGCGGCCGTACCAATTCCAGCGGCGGGGTCGACCTGGAGGTGGCGGCGAACTTCCTGGTCCTGGAGTCCCGCGCCCGCGGCACCGAGCTGTGGGGCGGACGGACCACTTATCGGCTGCGCCGCCAGGACGGCGAGTTGCGGCTGGCGTATAAGAAGGTCGTGCTGGTGAACAACGACCAGCCGATCCCGACACTTGGCTTTCTGATCTGAGCCGCCATGACCATTGAAGTCGGCGACGGCGATCCGGTGAGCGTGCCTGGGGTGGGTCCGGTGATCAGTAATGAATTCGCCCAGGTATCAGTTAATTTCGACATATCCGGCAACTCTCCGCGGCTGCGGTTGGAGGACCTGCGCTCCGGTCGGGTCCGCTTTCTGGACGCGTTGGAACTGGAGACGATCATCTGGCTGTCAGACGAGCACCTGACCGAATTGCTCGATCCCTCCGACGGGCGTTGGCGCGGTGATACATGAGGCGCGCCGCGATAGCGAGTCCGGTGCGAACCGCGGTAGGAACGTTCGGCGGCAGCCTGCGGCCGCTGCGGGCTGAGGACCTCGCCGCCCGCACGATCAAGGCAGTCGTCGAGCGCAGCAGCGTCGACCCCGACGCTATCGAGGATGTGGTGATCGCCCAGTCCTACGCCAATTCCGAGGCGCCGTGCATCGGCCGCTGGGCCGCGCTGCACGCCGGGCTCCCGATCGGTGTTCCGGGATTGCAGATCGACCGGCGTTGTGGCGGCGGTCTGCAGGCCGTCGTCACTGCCGCGATGATGGTGCAGACCGGGGCCGCCGACGTGGTAGTGGCCGGTGGCGTCGAATCGATGAGCAACATCGAGCACTACACCACCACCGCGCGGTGGGGTTCGCGTTCGGGCAACCAGACGCTCTACGACCGGCTCGACCGCGGTCGCGAAATGTCGCAGCCGATATGGCGATTCGGCCCCATCAGCGGCATGATCGAGACCGCGGAGAATCTGGCCGCCGACTACGGGATTGACCGCCAAGCCGCGGATAGTTTCGCGGCGCGCAGTCAGCAGCGCGCCGCCGCTGCCCAGCGGGCCGGCCGCTTCGACGAAGAGATCGTCGCGGTGGAAGTGCCGCAGCGCAAAGGCGACCCGGTGCAATTCGACCGCGACGAGGGCATCCGCCCCGACACCACTGTCGAGACGTTGGGCCGGCTGCGTCCGCTGATGAAGGACGGCACTGTTACGGCAGGCAATTCCAGTCAGCAGAATGACGCCGCGGCGGCGTGCCTGGTGGTCGCCGAGGATCGGCTCGACGAACTCGGCCTGACTCCGCTTGGCTTTCTGGAAGGCTGGGCAGCGGTCGGCTGTGAGCCGTCGCGGATGGGCATCGGACCGGTCGCAGCCGTCGAAAAGCTGTTTCGCCGAACAGGTTTCGGTCTTGACGAGATGGATCTGATCGAGATCAACGAAGCGTTCGCCGTCCAGGTGCTGGCAGTGCTGGCCGGCCTGGGCGTCAAGCCGGACGACGTCGACGACCGGCTCAACGTCAACGGCTCCGGTATCTCGTTGGGACATCCCATCGGCGCAACGGGTGTCCGGATCATGGTGACCATGTTGCACGAGCTGCGCCGGCGCGGTGGGGGGCTGGCGCTCGAGACCATGTGCATCGGCGGTGGCCAGGGCCTGGCCGCGATCTTCCGGGGAGTCTCGTGATGAAGGGCCTGATCGGCTACGCGGCGTATGTGCCGCGGTACCGGCTGGCCGGTGGCGACATCGGTCTGCGCCGGGGCGACCGGGTCGTTGCCGGGTTCGATGAGGACAGCACCACCATGGCGGTGGCGGCCATCGCCGACATACCCCACTCGCGTACCGCTGCGGCCCTGTATTTCGCCAGCAGCACACCGGCTTACGCGGACAAGACCAACGCCACGGCCATCCACGCCGCGCTGGGGTTGCCGTTCGAGGCGCTTGCCGTCGATTTGTGCGGATCGGGGCGGAGCGGCTTCGCCGCGATTCTGGCGGCGGCGAGCACCGGAGGAATCGCGGCCAGCGCCGATGTCCGGGTGGGCCGGCCGAAGTCAGCCGACGAGAAACTCGGCGGCGATGGCGCGGCGGCCCTCGTTTTCGGGGCCGACGCACCCGCGATCGCCGAGGTGCTCGAGACGTACTCATTGACGGCGGAGTTCATCGACCGTTGGCGCGCGACGACTTCGGCGACCGGCGAGCAATGGGAGGAGCGGTTCGGCGCCGAGCGTTACGCGACCCTGATCCGCACCGCCGCGGACCGGGTGCTGGACGCCTCGGGGTTGCCCGGTGTCGACCATGTCGTGCTCACCTGCCCGAACAGCGGGATCGTCAAACGCGCGGCCACCTTGGTGAAGGGGGAGAAGTCGGTGGTCACGTCGCCGATCGGCTTTTCCGGTGCCTGTGACGCCGCGCTGGCACTGTGCAGCGTGTTGGACATCGCCGAGCCCGATGAAACCGTGTTGATGCTGTCGGCCGTCGACGGTTGCGACGCGCTGCTGTTGCGGACCACCACGGCGCTGCCCGGCGCGCGCCAACCGCATCCGGTCAGCGCGCAGCGGGCCGGCGGCCTGCCGGTCGACTATCTCACTTACCTGTCGTGGCGAGGGCTGGTCGAGCTGGAGCCGCCGCGTCGTCCCGAGCCGGACCGTCCGTCTGGGCCGGCCGCCGGCCGCGCCGCCCCCTGGAAATTCGGTCTGCGCGGTTCACGTTGTGCGGCATGCGATTTCATCCACCTTCCGCCGGCGCGCGTCTGCAAGCAGTGCGGCGCAAAGGATCAGATGAGTGCGGTGCCGGTAGCCGGACTGCGTGGGTCGGTGGCCACCTACACCGTCGACCACCTGGCCTACTCGCCGTCGCCGCCGGTCGTGCAGGCCGTCATTGATGTGGCGGGCGGCGGCCGCTTCACCTGTGAGGTCGCCGACGCCGAACCGGAGCGAATCCGCGTCGGGTCGTCAGTGGACTTCACCTTCCGTCGCCTGTTCACCGCGGGCGGCGTGCACAACTACTTCTGGAAGGCCCGACTGGACGTGAGAGACCATGCCTAGCAACGGTATTGCCGGCAAGGTAGCGGTGGTCGCAATGGGGTGCTCGCGGTTCGGCGAGCGCTGGGACAGCTCGACCGAAGACCTGCTCATGGAAGCGGTCGCCGAATGTATGGCGTCAGTACCCGAGCTGGACCGGGACGATATCGACGCCTACTGGCTGGGCACTCTCAGCTCGGGCATGTCCGGTTTGACGTTGAGCCGGCCGTTGGGGATCGGGGACAAGCCGGTCACTCGCGTCGAGAACATGTGCGCCAGTGGGTCGGAGGCGTTCCGTAACGCCTGCTATGCCGTCGCCGCCGGCGCCTACGACGTAGCGATGGCGGTCGGGGTGGAAAAGCTGAAGGATTCCGGCTTCTCGGGATTGTTACGCCAGGACCCGCCTGGCGACGGCACTGCCCCCGAACTCTCGATGACCGCGCCCGCGGCGTTCTCGTTGCTCGACCCCGCCTACTGCGCGAAGTACGGGGTGGACGCCGGCGAGATGCGCGACGCGATGACGCACGTGGCGTGGAAGAACCACGTGAACGGGGCCCGTAACCCCAAAGCGCAGTTCAGGTCTGCCGTCGCCAAGGAAACCATCGACAACGCGCCGAAGGTGGCCGGCCGGCTTGGTGTATTCGATTGCTCCGGAGTCTCCGACGGTGCGGCGTGCGCGATCGTCGTGCCGGCCGAACACGCCTTGCGCTACACCGACACCCCGATGTACGTGCGGGCACTGTCGCTGGTCGCCGGTTCGGGGTTGGGCGCGACGGACCCGGACTACGACTACACCAGCTTTCCCGAGGTGGTTCGCTCGGCCCGCGACGCCTACCGGCAAGCCGGCATCGACGACCCGCGCACCGCATTCTCGTTCGCCGAGGTGCACGACTGTTTCACCCCGACGGAGATCGTGCTCATGGAGGACCTGGGTTTCGCCGATCCCGGCCAGTCCTGGAAGGACGTACTGGCCGGCGACTTCGACGCCGACGGGCGACTGCCGATCAATCCCGACGGTGGCTTGAAATCGTTCGGGCATCCGGTGGGCGCCAGTGGGTTGCGGATGCTCTACGAAGCCTGGTTGCAGTTCCGTGGTGCGGCGGGCCAGCGGCAATTGCCCGACCCGCACACCGCGCTGACTCACAACCTGGGAGGACGGCCGGGCACCTGCGTTTCGTTCGTGTCGGTGCTCAGCCGCCACGACGGTCGCTGAGGCGGTCGCCCACCGCCTGATCGCGGGGCGAGGCACGGCTGACGGAGCAAAAATTTCCGGCCGGGAAATACCTTTCAGGGCCGCGTTAGAAGCGTAAAATTAATATATGTCCAAGGTGCCATTTATTACTAAGGCAAACACTGAAAACAATGAGTCCGAACGAACCCGGACGCGGATCCTGGATGCTGCCGCCCACGTGCTGAGCAGCAAGGGCTACGCCGGGACGCGGATGACCGACATTGCTGAGTCGGCCGACATCGCGCCGGTGGCGATCTACGACCACTTCCAGACTCGCGATGACCTCATCGAAGAGGTCATGTACCGCGGGATCAGCGATATGCGCCAGCGTTTGCAGCAAGCGCTGGACGCGTTGCCGCCAGGCGCGTCGCCGATGGATCGGATCATGGTCGCCGTCGAAGCGCACCTCCGGAACGAGCTGCAGCTCTCCGATTACTGCACTGCCTCGATCCGGAATTCGGGTCAGCTTCCCGAGAAATTGAGCAAACGACAGAAGAAAGAAGAGGCCGCCTACGGGCAGCTTTGGCAGAGTCTCTTTTACGATGCGGCGGCCGCGGGGCAGGTTGATCCCGAATTGGATGTCGCGCTTGCGATGTTGCTGTCGCTCGGGGCTTTGAACTGGGTCGCGGAGTGGTGGGATCCTCGCCGCGGATCGGTCGATGACATCGTGGCGAAGGCGCAACTCATCCTCCGAAGGGGCCTGACATCCAACAGTGACCCGAGCGCATCGCGCGAGGGCGCCGTCAAGCCAGGCTCGCGCTGGCGCCTATTCGGCCGCTCGCAACCACGGGTGCCGGCGCGGCGCCGTTCCTGAAAGGTCTCCGGCGCTGGTTGGCGTTGCCGGTACCCGGTTGGGCGGCGGTTGCCGGTTTCGCGCCGAGTGGGTGACCTGCGGTCGGGACTGCCGCGTGGAAATCACATAGCGCTCGAGGCGAGTTCGGGTGCGACGGCTGGCCGAAGGGGTCGTTCGGGTCGGGTCGACGGCCCGTCGTGATGGGTCATGATGTTCGTCATTTTGGGACCGAGGTGTGCGCCGGCGAAGGTCGCGCCGACGCCGAAGACAATGGTGTAGGTGGCGGCTAGGCCGGCTACCAGCGGGCTGGCTCCGGAGTGCAGCGCTGCCACCGTCGGCCAGGTGACGAAACCGTAGGACACATACATCGATCCGAACATGACGAACGGGATCGCCAGGATCACCCATCTCGTCCGGAAACTCATCAGCAGCAGGATCAACAGCGCCGGCACCAGGTCGAACAGACGGTTGGTGCTGAGAAACCACAGCGGCAAGGGGAACCAGCGCTGGTTGAAGAACGGTTGGTTGTCCCCGTAATAGGTATAGAGTTTGGCGATCTTGATGATCGGGATCTCCAGCAGCAGGTCGGCTATCGCGATTCCGCCGAAGATGTACAGAAAATCCCTGGGCCGACAGCCACTGCGAATGCGCTGGATGATGAACAGCGAACCGCCGCCGATGAACCACAGGTACACCGGTGCGACCCAGAGCGGGACATGGGTTCCCCAGAACTGCACCAGGGGCCAGGCCCCGTGCTCGGCGTACCAAAGCTTCCCGGCCCGGTCGACTGCACCTTCGAAGACGACCGCGCCCAGAGCGCCGCTGACCAGGATGACCGACCGGAACAGCGCCTCCCACCAGTCGCGGCGGCGAAGCGGGTTGCGCAGGGCCAAATAGATGGTCAGGGCCGCCACCGCGAAGTGCAGCACACCGAAGATCCACTGCCACAACGGGTCGACCACCATGTCGATCGGTGCATCTACCGGTGGGTTCACTTCCCACGTCCTTAGGTCGCCGACGCCGGCCCGAGTCTGCTCAGCCGCTGATATAGTAAGTGCTATATGACGGAACCGGCAAGCTCCGGCAGGCCCGCCGAGCGCACCCGCAGTCGCGCCCACGGGCAGGGCCGGGAATTGATCTTGCGCGCGGCCCGAGAGGAGTTCGCCGCGAAGGGATTCAGGGGCACCGCGACGCGCGACATCGCCAAGCGCGCCCAACTCACCGAAGTGATGATCTTCCGCCACTTCGGCACCAAGGCCAACCTGTTCCAAGAGGCAGTGATCACTCCGTTCACCGAGTTCATGGACGACTACATCAGCGATTACCGGTCACGGGAGCACGGCACGCTCAGTCCCCAGCAGGAGGGTGCGGCCCTGTACACCGGGCTGTTCAACGTGCTGCACGGCGAGCGTGAGCTCCTGCTCGCCCTGATGTCGGCACATCAGTACCACGAACTGAGCCGAGAGGCTTCGGCGCAGATCGACACCGCCTTCGACCGATTACTGGCGCTATTCGAAGAAGTGGTCGCCACCGAGGCGGCGGAACGCCAGTTTTCCGACTTCGACCTTCGCCCCACTGTGCGGGCGATGTTCGCGATGGTGCTGTCAACCGCACTGCACGGCGACTGGATGGGCCTGGGGAAAAAGGTTTCCTACAAACGCATGATCGACGCCATGACCCAACTCACCGTCCGCGGTCTACGCGTGCCGGAAGGCCAAGCGCGGCAAACCAATTCCTAACTGGGCGGGACGGAGTCGAAACCGGCCCCCGTCGAGCGCGTCGAGAAGCTGACCGACGATCCACTCCAGAGCCGCCTTGTCCGGCGGCAGGGTCGCCTGCTCGTAGCCGACGAGCAGGTAGACGGCCCAGTCGGCGAACAGTTGAGCCTGCCGTTCGTCACCCAGTATCTGCAGCGCGGACTCCCCGCAAAATCTGATGACGCTCGTGATCGACGTCCACTTGGACGGCATGTACACCGGGGTCCGCGCCGCTCCAGGCGCGGATCGCGGCTTCCGCCCCGTGCGGCAGGTTCAAGCCGATGTCGATGATGCTGTCGATGCGACGGCGCGGATCGGGTTCGGAGCGGATCCATTCCACCAGTCGCACGGTGTTGGCCTGACGCCAGTGCTCGACCAATTCCCGCGTGTAGGTCGGCCAGTTGTGGAAGTAGTGGTAGAAGGACCCGGTGCTGACACCCAGCCGACTGCATACCTCAGCGAGCTTCAGCCCGCCGTAACCGAGGTCGGACAGCACCTCGAGGCCCGTTTCGAAGTAGGCCACCCGGGAGACGCCGCTCGCCATGGGTGGGACTTTAGTTCGTGATCGGCCGCCCGCGATTTCAGGTGGATGACTCAGGACCCAGAGTCACCCCGACTCCGGGGTGAAGCGAACGTACTGTCGCTTGATGCCGTTGATAAACGTGCTGGTGAGATATTCAGGCGCACCGACGGTCTCGATGTCGGGCAGACGACGATACAGTTCGCCCACAATGGCTTTCAGCTGCAGCTTCGCCACGTGACTGCCGAGACAGAATTGCGGTCCGCCGCCCCCGAACGCCAGGTGCGGATGTCGCGCAGCTTTGAGCGGGTCTGAATCTGTTCCCGCCGCCCCCGAACGCCAGGTGCGGATTGGGCTTGCGGGTCGCATCGAATCGCCGGGGTTCGGCGAATACCGAAGGGTCGCGGTTCGCGGAGTTGTAGAACATGACCACTTTGTCGCCGGGCTCGATCGTGACGCCGGAAAGTTCGAACCGCCGCAACGCGGTGCGGCGAAATGTCATCACCGGCGACGCCCATCGCAGGAACTCCTCGATCGCGGTGTCGATGTGGGAGGCGAAATCCGCCAGCAGGCATGCGCGTTGATCGGGATTTGAGGATCGAGGATGACGCCTCTAGCACCTCGGGCGGCAGCTCCTCGAATGTCACCCCGCCGGCTGCTGAGGAGAACGCGTCCGCGTGCCGACTCACTGTGACGATGTCCTCGTGTCGGACCACCGCCCAGTAACCGGGCGGATCCTCCTGGCCGAGCAGGTTCATCAGCGGGCTGCGGACGGGCCGTTGCCAACTCACCGGCCGTTCCAGGCGGAGCTGGGCTAATAGTGCATCGCGCTCATCGCAGGGGCCGTGCCACAGGCCGTCGGCGGACAAGTCGATGGTGTCGTGTTCGCGACTAACGAAGGTGCCGTTCATTGGGTCTCCTGCTGGCGGGCGCGCGAAACTTGCGATTGACTGGACCCTACTGTAGTAATTTCTACAGTATTAGCCACTACATTAGCTAGACGGAAGTTTGGAAGGGTCGCACGGTGTCAGCACCCGATCGCAGATTGATGGTTGTCGTCTGGAGTGGGCCGGTGGGCATCGCACTGGTGCTGCTGGGCTGGATGGTCTTGGCCGGTTTCCTACCGCCGCCCTCGCCGGATCTCTCGCCGGAGCAGGTGGCCGACCTGTGGTCTCACCACACCAATGCCAAGCGGCTCGGCATGGTCATGTGTGTCTGGGGCGGAACCCTCTACGTGCCATTTACCTTGGCGGTGGGGTTGCTGCTGCGTCGAACCGAAGTGGGTGAGCGCGTCTTGTCGACGACCCAGACGGCGCTGGGGACCTTTGGGACAGTGTTCTTCACGCTGAATTTCCTTATCCTCGCCGTCGTCGCGTTCCGCCCGGCTCGGCCTTCGGAGATCACCCAGCAACTGCACGATCTCGGCTTCATCATGACGTTCTCACCCGTCGCGCCGTTCACCCTGCAGTACATCGCTATCGGTACGGCGATCCTGCTCGATCGATCGGCCGCGCCGATCTTCCCGCGGTGGGTCGCCTACGCGAACTTATGGATCGGGCTGTTGTTGGTGCCGGCCTGCCTCATCCCGTTCTTCAAGGACGGACCGTTGGCATGGAACGGCATTCTGAGTTTCTGGATTCCGGTGGTGGTGTTCGTGGCGTGGTTCGCGGTGATGTTCTGGGCGATGAGGGCGGCGATTGCGCGCGGCCCGCGCAGTTCGGAAGCGCGTGCCGATGCCGCAGCATGATCCTGCGTCGGTGTTGCGCGTCGCCGGGCGACCGCGACGCCCGGCCGGCGACGCGACGCGGCGTCGCCTGTTGGACAGCGGTCGGCGAATCTTTGCCGAAGAGGGCTTCGCTGGCGCCGGAACTCAGGACATCGTGGCGGCAGCCGGGGTGGCGCCGACGGCGCTCTACCACCACTTCGGCAACAAACTGGGATTGTTCGTCGCGGTCGGCGCCGAGGTTTATGACGTCTTCATCGGCCACCTGCGCGCCGCGGTCGCCTCGGCGGAGTCGTTCGACGACCGGCTGGATGCGCTGATGAGGGCCTCCGGCGAGCTGCACCGGTCGGATCCGACTCTGGCGCCGATGACCGTTACCGTCCAACTCGAGGTGGCGCGCAGCGAACAGATCCGTGCGGCGATGAGCGCTACGTTCGCGTCATTCTCGGCGTTTGTCACCGATATCGCGCGGACGGCGCCGGCGGCCCTGACAGAGAGTGTCGGCGTCCGCGGGGTTGCGTTGACGATCGTCGGCATCCTGGAGGGCCTGGGCAGCCTGGGCGCGACACTGCAGGATCCAGACGACTTGGTAGCGACCACGGTGGTGTTGCGCCGGCTGCTCGCCGCCAGTCGGATTGACGAGCGCGCTCCGTGAGCAACACAGGCTTCGCGCGAAAGGACTTGTGCGACAATGCTTGCGTCTACATGTGAGGTCGATGATCGCACGTCGGTCGAAGCTCGGTTCGGGCTTTCGCGATGCGCGGCACACGAGGGTGGCCGGCGCTGTGACGTTGTCGTCGGCGCATGGTCGCTGGACCGCGACGGCACACCGCGGCCCGGTGCGCTTGCCACTGCGCTCGACCATGTACTGGGTGAATCCCTGGCTGTTCACCGCCCGGAGGGCTGGTGGACGACGACGTCGGAACTCGCCATAGATTTCCTCGCCCCGTTTGATCGGCCGAGTCGGTTACGGGCCACCGCCGATCCGATTCAGGTCGAATACCGCGGCGGCTATGCCCAAGGCCGGATCATCGATGAGCACGGGACTGTCGTGGCCGCGGGTTCGACGTGGGCGCACCACCTGCCGTCCCGGGGCAACCCTTTGCGGCGCGTGGTGCGGCCACCATGCCAGCCGATAACGGCCGCGGCCTCCCCTCGAGGACCATCTACGATTCGAGCGCCTTGCGAGCCAACCTGATTCGATCCTGCTCACCTTGGGGGGCTTCGGATTCGTGGACCAATGTCTTCGGACTACTGCACGGCGGGGTCTGGGCTTGCCTGTCCGAGATTGCGGCGGCGCGACTGCTCAGCGAGCGCAATCCAAGGCTCGGCACCGCGCGACTGCACGTCGCCTTCGTCCGCGCCGCACGCGGGGACGGGCCCGTCACCGTCAGCGCAAGTGCACGTCACGTGGGATCGTCGTTCGCTGTCGTCGAAGTCCTCGGACGGTCCGCCGACGACACGCTGTGCACGATCTCAACGGTCACCGCACGGGAACGCAGTGACACCGTCAATGGGTGATATACCGGGTGCCCGGGAGACAACAGGCCGAGCGGCTGAACCGCATCGCTGGACCGCAGCGCTCAGGTGGCCATCACCTTGACGCGAACAAAAATTTGAAACTAAATTAAACTCGGCCCGCCAGTAGTGGACATGAAATCAGTGGAGGATCGAAAGTGCCCGGAGTGCAGGACAAAGTCGTGATCGTGACCGGAGCCGGCGGCGGATTGGGGCGGTCCTATGCCCGGTTCCTCGCCGACAACGGCGCCCTGGTCGTGGTCAACGACCTCGGCGGGTCGCGCGACGGCTCCGGGTCGGGCACCAGCATGGCCGACGCTGTCGTCGAAGAGATCCGTAGCAGCGGCGGCCGGGCGGTCGCGAACTATTCCACCGTGGCCACCCGGGAGGGGGCGGAAGCGATCGTGGCCACCGCGATCGAGCACTTCGGCGCCGTGCACGGAGTGGTCAACAACGCCGGCATTCTGCGTGACGGGGCCTTTCACAAGATGAGCGACGAGAACTGGGATGCTGTCATCAAGGTCCACCTGTACGGCGGCTACCACGTCACCCGCGCCGCATGGCCGCACTTTCGTGAGCAGAGTTTCGGACGGGTGGTGATGGCAACCTCGACCAGCGGAATCTACGGCAATTTCGGCCAGGCCAACTACGGGGCGGCCAAGCTGGGATTGGTCGGCCTGCTCAACACCCTGGCGATCGAGGGCGCCAAGTACGGGATCACCGCGAACGCGATAGCGCCGATGGCGGCCACTCGCATGACCGCCGACATCGCTCCCCAGGAGGTCCTGGACAAGCTGGACCCCGACCACGTCGCGCCGCCCGTCGGCTACCTGCTGTCCGAGGAAAACCAGGAGTCCGGCTCGGTGTTCGTCGTCGGCGGCGGCCTGGTCCAACGGGTGGCGCAGTTCCAGAACGCCGGCGTCACATTCGGCAAACCGCCGAGCCTCGAGGAGATCGCCAAGCGCTGGCCGGAGATCAGCGACATGTCCGACGCGAAGCTCGGCAGCAATCCGGTGGGATAGCAACGCCATATGGTCGAACCGTTGACCATCGATATCGGAGCGCGACGAGAAACGCTTCGCGAGCGCTTCCCGATATGGCGCGAGCGCACACTGGCCGACTGGCTTGACCACTGCGCCGACCGCTTCGGTGGGCGCCCCTTTGTGCTGACCGACGAGGTCGAACTCAGCTACGCTGACGTGACGGCCGAATCGCGCCGACTGGCCGATGGCCTTGCCGCACTGGGTGTTTGCCCCGGCGACCGGGTAGCCATGATCATGGCGAACTATCCGCAGTTCGTCACCGTCAAGTTCGCGATTGCCCGTCTCGGGGCGATCGCGGTCCCGCTCAACTTCCTGTACCGGCAGGATGAATTGCGGTACGTCCTGGCTGATTCCGGGTGCCGCGTCGTGGTCACCATGACGGGCTTCCGCGACCTGGACTACCAGGCGATATTCGATGCCATCGCCCCGGGCTGGGATGCACCGGCATCCCGGGCACCCTTCGTGGTGGTGTTGCTCGATACCGATGGCCGGGCACGGCCCGGCTGCTTGACGGTGGCCGGCCTCGGCGCCCTCGGCGACGAAAACCCTGGCACCCGAAGCGCTTTGAATATGCATCCGCGCGACGTCAGCGACATGCTGTACACCTCGGGCACCACCGGCTCGCCCAAGGGTGTGCTGGTTACCCACGACGCGGTGTTGCGCACGGCGTACGCATCCGCGCTGACGCGAGCCTATGAGGACGGCCGGCGAATCCTCTTCTCGCTGCCCTGCTACCACATGTTCGGCTACATCGAGGGGTTGCTGTCCGTCATGTTCGTGGGCGGCGCCATCATCCCGCAGACGGTGTTCAGCGCCGAGGGCTATTTCGCCGGCATCGAACGCCACCGAGCCAACGACATCCTGTGCGTCCCCACCATGGCGGTCGCGATGCTGGAGAATCCCACCCGCCGGCAGTACGATCTCGGCTCGATAAACGCGATCTTGTGCGGATCAGCCCCGGCGCCGATCTGGCTCTGGCGCAGGATTTCCGAAGATTTCGATGTCCACGAGATCGTCACCGGTTACGGGATGACCGAATGCGGTGGCGCGATGACCCTGACGCGGCCCGAGGATCCGCTGCACCTGACCTCCGAAACCGTCGGCAAGCCGAAAATGGCTGGCGTGGCATCGATTCCGGGAACCGATGCACTTGTGGTCTATAAGGCAGTGGATCCCGAGACGGGGGGAGGACCTGGCGGTCGGAGTAGAGGGCGAGTTGATTTCCGCGGGACCGACGTCGATGCTCGGATATTGGAACCGTCCGCAGGAGACCGAGGCGACCCTGCGAGACGGCTGGGTTTTCTCGGGGGACCTTGGCCGGGTGCGCGCCGATGGTTACCTCGAGGTGACCGGCCGTCACAAGGATCTGTACAAGAGCGGCGGAGAACTGGTGATGCCCAAGGAGATCGAGGATCTGCTCGCGGCGCACGACGACATCAGCCAGGTCTTTGCCGTCGGGCTGGTCGATGAGCGCTGGGGTGAGATCGGTTGTGTCGTGGTGGTTCCGGTGCCGGGATCGACCCTCACCGAAGACGATGTGCTCGATCTCTGCCGGGCGAAGCTGGCCCGCTTCAAGGTGCCCAAGCGGGTGGTGTTCTACCGCGCGGAGGATCTACCCAAGACCCCCACCGGCAAGGTGCAGAAGTACAAGCTCGTCGAACAGCTCACCTCGACGGGTCGTTGACCAGGCGACGTTGCTGCGCGAACGTGCGCAGCGGCGAGTTGACGGACCTGGCTACCATTTCAGGATGCCCGCTCGAACACGGCGATCGACCGCGGAAGTCCGCCATTTGCTGATAGACGCCGCGGCCCGGGTATTCACCGCCAAGGGCTATGCCGCGACGACGGCCGACGATATTGCGGCCGAAGCCGGCGTCGCTCGCTCGGCGATCTGGCGCCATTTCACCGACAAGGCAGACCTTTTCGGGGCCGCGGTATTGCAACCGTTCATAGAATTCCTGGAAAATTACACGGTCGCCTACGACATCGGGAACCCGAAATGGGGAGACTTCGAGATCACCCGGACGATCGTCGAGATGTTCTACGACAGCTGCACGGCGCACCGAGAGGCGCTCGTCGGCGTCGCCGTCGTCGGTCATGAACTCGACTCGGCCACGCTGGCGGGCCTGGACGAGCAATTCGACCGATTCTTCGCCGAGATAATGCGGACGACCAGCATCGAAGCGCATCGGCGCGGCTGGGTCCCGCAGACGGGTCTTGACCTGACCATGCGGCTGCTTTTCGGCACGATCGCATCGATCGTGGTCTTCGATCACCCGTTGGTCCCCAGCGGTGGCGATAAACCCTCGCGCGACGAGGTTATCGACCACGTGACTCGGGTGTTCTTGTACGGAGCCCGGTTGGCAAAGGACTGAGAGTCCCTTGACTAGAGGACTGTCAGTCCCTTAATGTCGAGCGTTATGCGCTCCCCACGCATCGCCGTCGCGTACCCCAACCACCGCTCCACTCCGTTGGCCGGAATCCAGGACTTCGTCGGTGCCCTCGAACAATCCGGGGTGGTGGACCAGTTCTGGGTGTGGGACGAGTTGACAGGTTGGGCGCCACAGGGTTTCGGTGTCCCGGCGGGTATGGAAGCCCCGGACGCGCACTCCACACACGACCCCTTCATCGAGTGCGCATTCGCGCTCGCCGCCAGCCCGCGCATCGGCGTACGGATGACTACCGACGCGGTCCGATCGCGACCCGCCGAGTTGACTCGGACATTACTGTCGCTCGCATCGGCGACGCAGGGCACCGTCACCTGCGCCATCGGTCTGGGGGAGGCCCGGCACATGACGCCGTTCGGGCACCCCACCGGCCAGGCGCTATCGCGCCTGAAGGATGTCCTGATCCTGATCCGCAAGCTGCTCGACACCGACGAACCGTTCTCCTACACCGGAAAACGGTGGAGCTTCGACCACGGATACCTGGGCACGTACCGGCCGGCCCGGCCGGAAATCTGGGGGCTGGGAGGCGGACCGAAGTTCACCGAATTGTGCGCCCAATACGCCGACGGCATCGAATCGTCCTTTCCGAACGCGGTGCCGAACCTGGATGTGTTCGCTTCAAGAGTGTCCGCCATTCGCGACCGGGTGGAAGCTGCCGGTCGCGACCCCGACGAATTCGGGTTCGGGGTATGGCTGCCGTGCGGTCTGCACGAGGATCCGGATGTGATTGCGGCAGCACAGCAGAGCCCGCAGATCAAGTGGTACTCGGCCAGCTACGGACGCATGAACCAGGACGAGTGGCGGAATGAGGGTCTGCAGAGCGTTTTTCCACGCGGCTGGCACTACTCCAATGACTACCTGCCGTTCACGATGACGGCCGCCGACGCGGAAGCCGTCGTTGCACAGGTGCCTCGCGAGATGTGCGCGAAGTCGGCGACGTGGGGCACACCGGAAGAAGCCGTCAAGATCGGCCGTGAATGGATCGAGGCCGGCGCGACATTCGTCGGACTGCTCGACGTCATGCCGCTGCATACCGGAGCGGATGGATTTCCCTCCTCGATCGTCCGGCTGCTGCAGGTTGCGGCCGGCCTGAAGGCCCAGACCACAAACCACTAGCGGAGGAGAACTCAAGTGCCGCATGCCATCATGCTCGCCTTCACCCAGCCCACGTCGGCGGAGACCGAAGACGCCTACAACGACTGGTATTCCAACAAACACATCCATGATCTGGTGACGATTCCGGGTGTCATCGCGGCCACCCGATACAAGATCGCCCAGGAGGTCGAGACGCTGCCCGGCGTTGTCGGTCCTGAGCAGGCCTATCTGGCGATCTATGAGATCGAGGGCGAGACCGAGGCGGATCTGGAGAAGTTCGCCGCTGTGCTGCGCGAATCGCTCGCCAACGGCACCGCCGACATCTCACCGAACCTGGACATGAGCAAGCTCGGCGCGTCGCTGTGTCTGCCGTTGACCGAGCGACTGGAACGGGTCAGCGTCTCGGGTGCCGATGCATCGTGACCGTCGCGCTACCACCGCTTGAGCGCGAACCGTTGCTGGCGGCGGCCTCGGCGGCAAGCGGTCTCGACGATTGGGGAAGTGACACAGGCTTTCTCGACAGCTTGGACATCTTGCTCGCCGATATGCGAACTACCGCCGATCTCAACGAGATTGGGGTAGCAACCCAGGTCCAAGACATTCTGCGGCTGTTGATCAACCGGCTCGGATTCACCCGGGACCTGCGTGAGCATCCGGAGATTCTGGACGAGGAGCTGGTGCCGCCGATCGTGATCCTGGGATTGCCACGCACCGGTACCTCCAAGCTGCAGCGCACTATCGCGTCGGATCCGGGGATGCAGCGACTCGAGGTATGGCGGCTGCTGAATCCGGCTCCGATGCCCGGCGATCCGCAGACCCGTATCGCGATCGGTGAGCAGTTCGAGGCGATGCTGCGTCAGGCCCCGGAATTCATGGCCCGCCATCCGATGGAAGCGCGCGAGCCCGACGAGGATCTATGGCTGATGGAGCTCACCTTTGACGCCCCGGTGGCCTCGCACCGCCTGCACCTACCCAACCATCGCAAGTGGATCGCCGACCGCCAGGAGTCGGCCTACGCCTACCTGCGCACGGTGCTGCAGTATCTGCAATGGCAGGACGGCGGCGCCCGTGGCCGACCATGGGTTCTCAAGTCGCCCATGCACATTGGCCAGGTAGCGGTGCTGCACGGCCTTTTCCCGGATGCCACGTTCGTGCAGTGTCACCGGGACGTCTACACGGTGCTCGGATCTTATTGTTCGCTGATCGAGGTGGCGCGGGGGATGAACAGCGACGTCGTGGATCTGCCGGCGCTGGGCCCGGACTTCGCACAATTCTGGGGCGGCTACACCGCGCGGAACCTCGAGGCCCGGAAATCGATACCGGATCTGGATATCTTCGACGTCGACTACACGCAGATCCGCGACGACATCAACGGTGTGGTCACCGAAATCTATCGGCGGGCGGGCCGGCCCATCACCGACGAAGCGCAGGCCGCGTTCGACGCCTACAACGCGCGCCGGCCAGAAGGGCATTTCGGTGCACACGAGTACAAACCGACGCGCTGGGGCGTGACTCCTGACCTGGTGCGGGAGTGTTTCACGGCGTATCTCGCCGAATTTCCGGAACTTGCGCCGAATTAGAAGGATCTGCACCCGATGACAATCATGGACCGAGAAGTCGCCGACGATCCCCGGGTGTCCGAGGCGGACCTGTGGCGAACGCTGGCTGAGGCGATCGCCGACATGACGGCCTACGTCCACGACAACGACAAGGTCGACACGCCCCTGCTGCGTGCCGAAGGCATCCGTTACCTGACCCGGCTGCTGCAGTCGGGAATCATGATGACGATGGAAGGGTGGGACGCCCACTATCCGTGGCTGGTCAAGTTCATCAGTCCCTATATGCAATACGGCATTCCGGCGACCGATTGCTGCTATCACTGGGCGGCTGTGCACGGCGATGGCGTCTACCGTATCCGTGGCAAGCGTGGAACCGCGCGCCTCTTCGACGTCGAGACCCGCACCGGACACACGTCGCATCTCGCGGACTGGAAGCTGGTGGACCGCAAGAGCGACTTTCACGTCGAGGACGACGGCACCATCGAAGTTGTGCTGTCGGCGACGGAGCAGCCGGGCAACTGGGTGCGGACGTGTGAAGGTCCGGGCTCGATCATCGTGCGCCAGTATTACTACGACTGGGACACCGAAGAACCCGCGGAGCTTCTGATCGAGCGTGACGGTGTGACGTACCCGCCGCCGACGTTGCAGCCGGCGGACATGGCCGAGCGGTTGCAATTGCTGATCGACTGGGTTCGGATCGTACCGGCTGCATGCAAGCATGCCGTCGACGAATACTTTCAGGCGCCACCGGACTCGTTGAAGTTCGTCGAGATCGACTTCGCATGGGCGGATCTGTTGTACGGCAAGGGGATCTATCGCTGCGAGCAGGACGAGGCGGTGATCATCGAGGTCACGCCGCCCAACGCCAGGTATTGGCAATACCAGCTCACCTCGCACTTCTGGGAAGCGCTGGACTGGAACCTGCGGCAAACGTCGCTGAACGGTCACCAGGCGGTGCTCGACGACGACGGTGTGTTCCGCGCCGTGATCGCCCACGAAGATCCCGGTTACACGAATTGGCTTGATGCGGGCGGACATACGGTCGGACTAATCACCGCCCGCTACTACAAAGCGGACACCACTCCATTGCCGAAGATCCGGACGGTACCGCTTGCGTCGTTGGCAGCCGAGCTGCCGGAGGCGACAGCCAGGGTCACGCCCACCGAGCGGCAAGACGCGCTACGCCGGCGTGCCAGGTCAGTGTGGCGCAGGCGGGTATGAGTAGTCCACAGCCGTGACTGGTGCCAAGCACCGCGCCTAGCTAGGCCCGTCACATCATCGAGTCAGCAGAACGCAAGCTGGACACCGAGGTCTTCGGCGGCCTGCTGCGGTGCGGACAAGAACTGTCCGGCGTTGCGTAATCCAGTCCGCTTCCCGGGTCCGGCCAGGAGCGCTCGAGCGACTTCGAAGGCTCCGCGGCCGGTGACGTCGTAGACGTCCTCCACTGCGCCGGTGACTGTGCATACCCCTGCGCCGCCCTCGGCCTCGGCAGTCACCAGCGAGCGCCCGCCGCCGGCATCAGTGCCGGAGTGCCCGAGACGGGACAACAACGTACGAGTCGCGGGCAACGACCCCGGAATCCGCCATATCAAGCCGCCGGTGGCCAGCGCCGCACCCATGACGACAGGTTGGACGTGGCATTCGATATGGGCGTGCGGATACGCCCTGGACAGGACCAGCGCGTCGGGCGTGGCGAACAGCGCCCCACGCCCGGATGCGAATCGGTGAACGCGCCGTCCCGCCAATTCCCAACGGATGCAACCACTGTCGACGACCGGCGCACCGCCGGCCACTAGCTCGACCGTCGAACGCATGGTCGCCGGTGACGGCCGCATCCCGACTATCCGTACCGCGCAGTGCAGCCGGCGCACCGTGTCGGGGCCGCCGACGCGGTCTGCCGCAGCCGCGGCGGCGATGTCGGTCGCCACGCCGAGCCCCAGCGACGGCACCACCGCGACTCTTGCTTGGATGGCCCGGCTTTCGAACTTGTCGATGATGGTCTGCACCCAACGCGGTTCGCCGGTGCAGTCCACATAGCTGGCGCCGGCGCGGATGGCCGCATCCAGTACGGGGGGCCCGAATTGGGTGTAGGGACCGGCACACGAGACCACTACCGATGCGCCCGAGAATGCACTGTCCAATTCCCCGGGTGCCAGGGATGCCACCCGATGTTCGACACCGAGCCGGGCGAGTGCTTGCGCATTCCGCCCTGCGGCGATCACGGGAATGCCGCCGGCTGAGGCTAATTCGACGACGCGATGCCCGGTGGCTCCGGTCGCGCCGTACACCACCAGCGTCATAGGGCTGATCCAGGTGTGCCGACTGACCGGTGGCGAGTACGACGATCGAGACGGATCCGCCTGAACGTCAAGCGGTCTCGGGAGCCAGACGTATCGCGCCGGTTGCGCACGCGGCCGACGTTATAGCGGTCATCGAAATCCGTCAAGGGACTGAAAGTCCCTTGACGCTGCCGGATGGGATTCTCCGACCGCACCCGACCGCATCCGCGCGACCGCGACGGTGACGCCGACCAACATCACGAACGCGATGACACCGGCGAGCAGGTACTGCCAGCTGCCGAATCCGTAGCCGTAGTAGCCCGCCGTCACACCCCACCACAGCACGACCATCGCGGCGAAGCAGCCGTAGATGAGCGGAGTCTGCGAGACGGCCGATCGCCGGCGTAGGAGCAGTGCCGTGGTTGCCAGCGGAAGCAGGAACAGCGTGATCGCCGGTGCGGCCTGGTACAGCGGATCATCCCAGACGATCTTCATGTACTCCCAGATGACCACGAATGCGACCGCTCCGCCGACTACCAGCGCGCACCACTGGGCCTGGGTGCCGTTCGGCAGGTATTCGGCACGACCGACGCGAATGGCCTGAGCGAAGAAGATCAGTTCGATGATCAGCGCACTGAGCAGGCCGAGCCAGAACAATTTGAGGAACCAGTGGTTGTACACGTTGAACCAGGTATCGAATCGGGCGACCACACCGAGGTCGTGAGCGAACCACAGGAATGTGCATGGCAGCGGGATCGAGATCCAACCCTCACGCCGCGTCATGATGACCGCGGTGATCATCCCGATGTTCTGCAGGACCATCGCCAACCCGAATCCGACCAGGATCGGAACGGTGTGATTGTCGATGGCATCCAGGATCGCGTGGGTGTCGTACATGTTCAGCGATGTTAGCCAATGAGTTGGGCGCTAGGGAGGCTTGACCATAAGTCAACTTATGCTATCGTTTTTGTGATAGAGGTCATATCCTGTCTTCGAGGGTTCAACCCCTTGGCGCGGCGGCCTTCTGGGGCGGGAATTTAATCGAAAGTAAATTAGAGGGAGAACGATGGGGTTCAAAGACTCTGCCGAGGTGAGGAAGTACATCGGCGGCATTTTCGAGACTGCCTTCGAAGACGAGGAGATCGGCCCGAAGCTGGTTGCCACCGGTCTGGTGGTCGCCTTCGACTTCACCGATCCCGAGGCTGTCGTCGTGATCGACATGCCGAACAAATCGGTCCGCGAGGGCTTGGACGGTGGACCGGCGCCAGTGGCGACGATGTCCATGACGGCCGACACCGGCAACGGCTACTGGCAGGGCAAGGTCAACCTGCCGCTGGCCATGGCGAAGAAGAAGATCAAGGTCGAGGGCAACGTGGCCAGCCTGCTCAAGCTGGCGCCGATGGGCAAGAAGCTCTACCCGAGCTACATCGAACGATTGAAGAACGACGGTCGCGACGACCTGCTCGTCTGAGCCCATGTTTCCAGGTACTCATGCGGTAACCGCGCCCGAGCGGCCGGCGGTGATCATGGCTGATTCGGGACGGGTGCTCACCTACCAACAACTCGACGACAACTCGGCCCGGCTCGCGGCAGCGCTGTACGGGATGGGCCTGCGCAAGGGCGATGTGATCGCGCTACTCTCCGATAATTCCGCCGAGGCATTCGAGATCTACTGGGCCGCAATACGGTCCGGCCTCTACATCACCGCTGTCAACTGGCATTTGGCGGCCGAGGAGGCCGCCTACATCGTTGAAGACAGCGGGGCTCAAGTGGTCCTCGCCTCATCCGGCGTGCGGGAGTTGGCAGAGCGACTGCTGGACCTGGTTTCCGGCGTGCGACAGTGGTACTCGTTCGGCGGTGTCATCACCGGCTACCAGCCGTACGTCGACCTGCTGTCCACGACGACAGCACGCCTGACCGAGCAGCCGCGCGGCGCGGAGATGCTGTACTCCTCGGGGACCACCGGTCGGCCCAAGGGCATCAAGCCGCATCTGCTGCCGATCCAGGTTGACCAGCCGGGGGATCCGCTTGTCGGGCTGCTGGCGCACGCCTTCAAGATTTCCAGTGACGACGTATACCTTTCTCCCGCGCCGATTTATCACACCGCCCCGCTGAAGTGGTGCGCCGGCGTGCAGGCGCTGGGCGGCACCGTTGTCCTGATGGAGCGCTTCGACGCCGAAAAGGCCTTGGCCGCCATCCAGCGGTATCGGGTGACCGTCACCCAGATGGTGCCGACCATGTTCGTCCGAATGCTGCAATTGCCCGAGGCGGTTCGCAACGCCTACGACGTGTCTTCTCTGCGCATGGCGGTGCACGCCGCCGCGCCCTGCCCGCCCGAGGTCAAAGACGCCATGATCGACTGGTGGGGCCCGATCCTCGTCGAATACTACGGTGCGACAGAACAACACGGCACCACGGTGATTACCACCGCCGAGTGGAAGGACAAGCGCGGGTCGGTAGGCAAAGCCGCGCTCGGAGTCCTGCACATCTGTGACGACGACGGCAACGAACAGCCGCCCGGCACTGTCGGCACCGTCTACTTCGAGCGCGACGTCGTGCCCTTCCAATATCACAACGATCCCGAAAAGACCGCTTCCTCAAGGCATCCCGCGCATGAAAACTGGGCTACCGTTGGCGACATCGGCTATGTCGACGAAGAGGGCTACCTGTTCCTGACCGATCGCAAGGCTTTTGTCATCATCTCCGGCGGGGTGAACATCTATCCGCAGGAAGTCGAGAACGTGCTCGCGTTGCACCCCAAGGTGTTCGATGTCGCGGTGATCGGCGTGCCCGATCCGGAGATGGGCGAGCAAGTCAAAGCGGTCGTCCAATTGAAGCCCGGCACAACACCTTCCGCCGAACTGGCCGACGAGATCATCAGCTACGTCCGGGACCGTATCGCGCACTACAAGGCACCCCGCACCGTCGACTTCGTCGACGAGCTACCCCGGACAGCCACCGGAAAGCTCGTGAAGAGAAGCCTGAAGGCCCGCTACATGGAGGCAAACGCATGACCACCGAAACGACGTCGAAGATCGACCGTCCGCCCTTCGACCCGGTAAGCATCTCGTCGCTGGATTTCTGGGCGCAGAGTTTCGACGAACGCGAGAAGTCCTTCAAGATTCTTCGTGACGAACGCCCGGTCAGCTGGCACCGCCCGATCGAGGGCTCCATGATGGAACCCGAGATCGACGGAGTCTGGGTGGTCACGCGCCACGAAGACGTCTGCTATGTCAGCAAGAACCCGGAACTGTTCTGCTCCGGGCAAGGCATCACCTTCGAGGCCGTTCCCGAAGAGATGCTCGATGCCACGCAGTCCTTCCTCGGCATGGACGGGGCCAAGCACTCGAGTCTGCGACGGCTCGTCAGCTCGGTCTTCACGCCGCGGCAGGTCGCCAAGATCAAGGACCAGATCGAGCACCAGGCGAAGTCGATCGTCGATGACCTCCTCAAGACCAAGGACGGCGACTTCGTCCAGCAGGTGTCCAAACGCCTTCCGATGTGGACGATCTACGAAATGCTCGGCCTGCCCGAAGAAGAACGCGACGAGGCAGCGCACCTGGCCGAAGGAATGGTGGCCTGGGCAGACCCCGATGTCGCGGCCGGCCGTGAGCCCGGGGAAGTCCTGACCGATTCCCTGGTGGGCCTGCTCAACATCGGGATCGGCTTGGCCGAGGCGCGACGCGCCCACCCGCAGAACGACCTGATGACCTCGCTGGTGCAGGCGGAGGTCGACGGGCGCCGCCTCACCGACGACGAGCTGGGTCCGTACTTCGTGCTGCTTTCGGTGGCGGGTAACGACACCACCCGCACCACGACCACCTTCACGACCCTTGCGTTGCAACAGTTCCCCGACCAGAAGGCCTTGCTGGAGCAGGATTTCGACGGGCACATCAAGGTGGCGATCGAGGAGTTCGTCCGCTGGACGACGCCGGTGATGACATTTCGTCGCACGGCCACTCAGGACACCGAGTTGCACGGCCAGCACATCCGCGAAGGCGACTGGGTCACGATGGTCTATTCCTCGGCCAACCGCGACGAGCGGGTCTTCGCCAACCCGTACCAGTTCGACATCACCCGATCACCCAACCCCCACGTCGCGTTCGGCGGTGGCGGTCCGCATTTCTGCATGGGTGCGTTCATGGGCAAGATGCAGCTGGAGTCGATCTTCCGCGAGTTGATCTTCCGCGCGCCGACGCTGCGGGTGGGCGAACCCGAGTATCTGACCGGCAACTTCATCACCGCAGTCAAATCGCTGCCGTACACCCTCGATTAGGAGAATCATGGCCGAGTTCACGGGCAAACGTTACGTCGTCACCGGCGCCGCATCAGGTATCGGGCATGCGGTCGCCGAGCGACTGCTGGCTGCCGGCGCTGAGGTCTACTGCCTGGACCGCAATCAACCGACCGCCAAGGTGACCCAACACATCGAGGTCGACCTGGCCAACCCGCACAGTATCGACACCGCTGTGGAGCAACTCACTGGTGAGTTCGACGGGCTGATCAACGTTGCCGGCATTCCCGGCACCGCTCCCGCCGATCTGGTCATGGCCGTCAACAGTTTTGCGGTGCGGCACTTGACCGAGTCGTTCTTCGAGCGGCTCAACCCGGGCGCGGCGGTGACAATTGTGTCGTCGACCGCCGGCTTCGGCTGGCCGCAGCGACTCGACGCGATTCGCGATCTGCTGTGCACCGACACCTTCGAAGAGGGTGCGGCATGGTTCAAGGCCAACCCGCAGCAGGGCAATGCCTACAACTTCTCCAAGGAGGTCACCACCGTCTACGCCATGTCGATGGGTCTGGCGTTGGCGGAGATGGGTTTTCGGATCAATGCGGTGTTGCCCGGGCCCGTGGAGACACCGATTCTGGTGGACTTCGAGGAGTCGATGGGCAAGGACACCCTGGACGGGTTGAAGAATCTGCTCGGGCGGCACGCCAGCCCGGAGGACATCGCCGATGTGGTGTTGTTCCTGGCGTCAGACGATGCGCGGTGGGTCAACGGGCAGGCGCTCGCGGTCGACGGCGGGATCAGCGGGGCGGTGGCCAGTGGCGTGGTGCCGGCCCCCCGAAATCTGAGCCGGCTCAGGAGAAGCCATGACTATTGACGAACTTCAGACCACCGACAATGCCAGCGTGCTCGGCGATCTGCGCCGTGTCTTCGGTTCCGGCCGCACCCGCAGCCTGAAGTGGCGGCTGGAGCAGTTGCGGGGGAATCGAGCGGTTGGTCGAGGAGCGCGAGCCGGACATCGCCGCGGCCCTGGCCCAAGACCTGGGTCGCTCGCCGGCCGAGGCGTGGTTGGGTGATGTCGCTTCGACCAAAGGCGAAGCGGTGTATGCGCGCAAGCATTTGAAGCGGTGGATGCGCAGACGCCGTGAGTCACTACCGTTGGCGCAGTTACCCGGCCGCGCCTGGGTGCAGTACGATCCGCTGGGCGTGGTGCTGGTGATCGGGCCGTGGAATTACCCGCTGTATCTGAGCCTGGCGCCGCTGGTGGCCGCGGTGGCCGCGGGCAATTGCGCGGTCATCAAACCGTCGGAGTTGGCACCTGCGACGTCGGCGCTGTTGGCGCGGTTGCTTCCGCTCTACGTCGACCCGGAGGCAGTCCGCGTCGTCGAAGGCGATGCCACCGTGACCCAGGAGTTGCTGGCGGCGGGCTTCGATCACGTGTTGTTCACCGGCGGCACCGAGGTCGGAAAGAAGATCATGGCCGCGGCAGCACCGACCCTCACCCCGGTGACGCTGGAACTGGGCGGCAAGAGCCCGGTGATCGTTGCGGCCGACGCCGACATCGATGTCGCCGCGCGCCGCATCGCGTGGGTGAAGCTGTTGAATTCGGGTCAAACCTGCATCGCGCCGGACTACGTGCTGGCCGACCGCCGGATCGTCGACCAATTGGTCGGCAGGATCGTCGCCAATGTCCGTGATTTCCGTTCGGGGGAGCCGGATCCGGCGTTGCGGATCGTCAATCAACGCCAGTTCGACCGCCTGGTTTCGCTGATCAGCGCCACCGACGGGAAAGTCGTGACCGGGGGCCGGTCGGATGCCGCCACCCTGCGGATCGAACCGACGGTGATCGTCGATCCGGCACCGACCGATCCGGTGATGTCCGAGGAGATCTTCGGTCCGATACTTCCGGTCTTGGCGGTCGAATCGCTCGATCAGGCAGTCGATTTCGTAAACAGTAGGCCAAAGCCGTTGGCGCTGTATGTCTTCGCTTCTGGCCAGATCGGCCGCGACCTGATCGACCGCATTCCGTCCGGCGGCGCCGTGATCAATCATGTCGCTATGCAGTGTCTGGTGCCCTCGCTGCCGTTCGGGGGTGTCGGCGCCAGCGGCATGGGGGCCTATCACGGAAAGTGGGGTTTCGAGGCGCTGAGTCATCGGCGCGCGGTGCTCTCCAAGACGGCCAAACCCGATCTGCGGCTGGTCTACCCGCCGTACAGTCCGCGGGCGCTGAAGATCATGCGGAAGGTTTTCTGATGCGCGTGGCGGTCGACCCCACCAAGTGCTCGGGAATCGGACTGTGCGAGGTCACCGCGCCGGCGGTGTTCGAGGTCGGTGACGACGGCCAGTCGCACGCAATCGATCCCGAACCGCCCGAGGGCGAACGCCCCGCGGTCGAACAGGCTGTGAGCGAGTGCCCCACTGGCGCATTGTCAATCCAGGACTAGACTGCGGGTCCATCGCTGTCCGACCAGGCCCCCCACGAAAGCTGACCGAGGACGAGGTCCTCGACGCAGCGCTATCGCTGCTCGCTGAGCACGGACTCGAGGGTCTCAATGTCCGTGCGGTCGCCGCCCGTCTCGGTGCCAGCCCCGGCACGCTGTACAACTACTTCGACAGCAAGCAGACGATGGTCGAGGCCGCCCTGGCGCGAGCACTCGCGCCGGTCATGCGCAGCATTGTTCGGTCCGGGAATTGGCGTACTGAGCTGCGCGACACCATGGTCGCCTTTCATGCAGCACTGCGGGCTCGACCTGCAGCGGTGTCGTTGGTAGGCGCTGGTGTCGGCGCGGAGGCCATGGACCCGATCCGCGAGCACCTGCTCGGTTCGCTTGCCGGCGCTGGGCTTTCGACCCCGAATCAGTTGCGTGCGTTGAATATGCTGGTGTCCCTCGCGGTGGGTGACATCGTCGTGCTTCAGGCGCACACCCGCGCGCACCGGGCATCCGAATTGAAGCGTCGCCGTGACTTGAGCCCGGATGTGTTTCCGTATCTGCACGCGGCGGCTCGCGTTCAGAACGAGGAACCGGGCGACGACACGTTCCGGACGGGTCTCGAGGCGTTGCTCGATGCGATCTCCGGGCTGCGTACGCAAAGCTGATTGCCCGTTACCGCCGGGCGTAATCTCCGGCTCCACCCTCTTGACATGTGACCGGCAGCACAGTATCTCTGAACACACGTTCATAATTAATTTGGACAGCGAGTTGTCGGACGGGGAGCGGTATGCGCGAGAGCTACAAGGTCATCGTTTGGGGCCCGGGCGGCCTTGGCGGCGTTGCACTTTGGGAGATCGCCCGGCTGGAGGCATTCGAGCTGGTGGGCCTGCGCGCCTTCTCCGCCGGCAAGGTTGGCAAGGACGCGGGCGAGCTGATCGGGATCAACCCCCTCGGGGTGACCGCGACCGATGATGTCGACGCCCTGCTCGCGGTCGAGGCGGACTGCGTGATCTACACGCCTCGTGACTTCGGCATCAACAACGCCGACGCCGAGCTGCTCGCAATCCTGGCGGCCGGCCACAACGTCGTTACTCCGCTGCCGTACCACAACGCCGTGCTCTATCGCTCCGACGGCTTCGGCGATCGCCTCGCCGAGGCCTGCAGTAAGGGAGGTTCGACCTTCCACGCCACCGGCATCGACCCCGACCTGATCAGCGACCGGGTGCTGATGGGTATCACCGGAATCTGCACGGACATCAAAACCATTCGGCTGCAAGAGCTGTGGGACTGTCACGCGGTGCCCGCCGAGCTGCTGGCCGTCGTCGGCTTCGGCGGACCCGTGGAGGTGGCCGAGGCCAGCCCGATCGGACCGGGTATCTCCACCAACTTCCTGCACGCGATCGGCCGCACCGTCGAGAAGACACTCGGCGTCAGCTATGACCGCGTCGAGGAGACCCACGAGTATCTGCCGGCGACCACTGACGTCACCATGCTGCACACCAAGATCGAAAAGGGCACTCTGGGCCGCGTCGTACACCGCTTTCAGGGCTGGGTCGATTCCATCGGTAACGAGGCGTTTTTTCACGATGGAGTACCACTGGTTCGTCGGGACATCGGAGCTGCCCGACGGTGTCGCCGAAAACGAGTACTGGGTCGCCGAGATCGAAGGCACCCCATCGATTCGGATGTCGATCGACATGCGCACGACACTGACAGACGATGCCCCGCTGGCCTACGACTTCGGGAATCTGCAAAGCAGCCCCGGCTACCACGGCGTCATCGCCTCGTGTCTGCAGGCAATTCCCCCACCTTGTCGCGAGCGGCCCCGGGGTGCTGCCGTCATTCGGGCCGGCGTTGAACTGGCGCCAAGACCTACGCAGCGCCGTGGTCTAGCGGTGTTTCCCAATCGGCTGCCGAAGCGCGACGTTGCGGCATGGAGCGAAACCAAATGGTTCGGCTGCTGGAATGACGACGACCGGGTCGGCCTGTTCCTGCACGCCGGACGTTACCGTGACGATCTCGACCTGTGGTGGATCCAATCGGTGGCCTACTTGCCGGACGGCACGCTCGCGGTCGACCGTTCGTGGGGAAGCGATCCCGACGAGTGGACCGTCGCGTCGCACATTTGCAGCTTGCGCGGAAGACCCGACGGCGGGGCCACCTGTTCGTTCCGCGGCGCTCCCGAACGGCAGCCGACGGCGGCGCTCGCGCACTACCCGGCGGGCCAGGGCGCCAGCGTTTACATGACCTGGCAGCTCGACGCCGAACCGATTCGTGCTCTGTGGTCGCCGTTCAGCCATGCGGGGGATTCCGCGGAGTGGGCCGAGGTACACACCCAGCACCAGTACCGGGTGCATGGTTCGCTCACTGTCGACGGGCAGACGTGGAGCCTGAACGGCCCCGGCTGGGGCGACCATTCGTCCGGGGTGCGGACCTGGGATGGCTTCGGAGGGCACGTGTTCGTCAACGCGCCGCTGCCCGATCTGGGTCTGGTGTTGATTCTGGTGGAT